>NZ_JAAAHS010000192.1 GCF_009908195.1 Streptomyces boluensis
GCCCGGAATATCCTTCCGGGCATGGCACTCTCCCCGCACCGGCTGCCAGGGCCGCGGCTCTCCGCGCGCGCCCAGGACCTCTCGGTGGCGCTCGCCGTCACGGCCGTCACCGTGGGCGGCGCCTTCTGGGGGATGCGGGGCGCGACGGAGACCTTCTGGCAGTCCCTCGTGGGCTGGCTGCTCGTCGGGATCGGCTGCGCCGCGCTCTGCTTCCGGCGCCGGTGGCCCATCGGCGTCGCCGTCGTCACGCTCCTCGCCTGTACCGCGTACTACCCGTTCAGCGCGTACGACGGCCCGGTGATGGTGGCGTTCATCGTCGCGCTCTACACGGCGGCCGCCGACGGCCGGTTCGCGGCCGCCGCGGCGCTGGGGGTCGTCGCGATGCTGCTGATCGTGTACGGCGAGGCGGTGCAGGAGCCCGGGCAACGCAAGGTCGACGACATGTCGATCATGATGCTGGCGGGCTGGCTGCTCAGCCTCCTGGTGCTGGCCCGTGCCCAACGCACGCGTGCCGCCTACGTGGAGGAGGTGCGGCAGCGTGCCCTCGCCGCCGAGCGGGAACAGGAGGCCCGCGCCCAGCAGAGCGCCTCCGAGGAGCGACTGCGGATCGCGCGCGAACTCCACGACGTACTGGGGCACAGCATTTCGCTCATCAATGTGCAGTCCGGCGCGGCCCTGCACCGGCTCTCCAAGAGGCACACCCACAAGGACGGCGAAACCGGCTCCACGCGCGTGCCGCCCGAGCGGACCGCCGCCGCCCTGGCCACCGCGGAGGAGGCCCTCGAAGCGGTCAAGTCCACGAGCAAAGACGCTCTGGGCGAGCTGCGTGCCACCCTCGGCATGCTGCGCCGGGCCGACGAGAGCGCGCCGACAGCGCCCACCTCCGGCCTGGAGCGGCTGCCCGAACTCCTGGCGCGGGCCCGGAGCGCGGGGCTCGACGTGCGCCTGGACACGGTCGGCACGCCCCGGCCGCTGCCGCCGCCGCTGGACCTCGCCGCGTACCGGATCGTGCAGGAGTCGCTCACCAATGTGACCCGCCACGCACACGCGTGCGTAGTGGTGGTCACCCTCACCTACGCCGATAAGGACCTACAGGTGCGCATCGAGGACGACGGACAGGGCTCCCCCGACGAGGAGGCGCACGGCAGCGGCATCCGTGGCATGGCCGAGCGCGCCAAGGCGTTCGGCGGCGAACTCACCGCCCGGAACACGCCGGACGGCTTCCGGGTCAGCGCCCGACTTCCGCTCGGAGGAGAGCTGTGACCGCCTCACAGGGCCCGACGGCCCCCGGCACTGACCCGGACCGCCACCGGGCCGTACGCGTCGTGCTCGCGGACGACCAGCGCCTCGTACGGGCCGGTTTCCGTTCCATCCTCGAGGACGAGGACGACATCGAGGTGGTGGGCGAGGCCGCCGACGGCGAGGAGGCGGTCGGGCTCGCGCGAAGGCTGCGCCCGGACGTCGTCCTGATGGACATCCGCATGCCCGGCCTCGACGGCCTGGAGGCCACCCGCCGCATCACCGCGGACACGTCCCTCGAGGGCGTGCGCGTCGTGATCCTCACGACCTTCGACATGGACGACTACGTGTACGGCGCGCTGCACGCGGGCGCCTCCGGCTTCCTGGTGAAGGACACCGAACCGATGGAACTGCTGCACGGCGTACGCGTGGTGGCGCGCGGCGACGCGCTGATCGCACCCGCCGTCACCCGTCGCCTGATCGCCGAGTTCGCCGGCCGTGGCCGCAGGCCCGACCCCGGCCCCCGCCTCAACGCGCTCACGGAACGCGAACGCGAGGTGATGGGTCTGGTCGGCGCGGGCCTGTCCAACGACGAGATCGCCCAGCGCCTCGTCCTGTCACCCGCCACCGCCAAGACCCACGTCAGCCGCATCATGACCAAGCTGGACGTACGGGACCGGGCACAACTGGTGATCCTCGCCTACGAGTCCGGAATGATCACGCCGGGCTGGCTGAGCTAGCACCCGCGCCCGCACCCACGCGCGAGGTCGCAACTTCTGGGGTACGCCGACGGCCCCACCCGCAACTCAGGGTGTACGTCGACTGTCCACCGCGGGCCGACGCCGCGACCGGAGCCGTACGCCGACGCTGTGGGCGTGAACGTATCGCTGCCGAACCCCGAGACCCTCGATCTCGCCCGCCTGCAGTTCGCACTCACCGCGGGCGGTCACTTCCTGTTCGTCGCCCTCACGCTGGGCCTCGCGACCGTCGTGGCGTGCCTGCAGACCCGGGCGACGCTGAGCGGCAGCGTGCTGCACGCGCGCATGGTGCGGTTCTGGGGGCAGCTGTACGTCATCAACTACGCGGTCGGGATCGTCACCGGCATCGTCATGGAGTTCCAGTTCGGCCTGAGCTGGAGCGGGCTCACTCACTACGCGGGTGACGTGTTCGGTGCGTCTATGGCCCTGGAGACGGTCGTCGCGTTCTTCGTCGAGTCGACCTTCCTCGGCCTGTGGATCTTCGGCTGGAACCGCTTCAACAGGTGGGTGCACCTGGCGCTGATCTGGGTGGTCACCCTCACCGCTTACGCCTCCGCGTACTGGATCCTGGTCGCGAACGGCTTCCTCAACAACCCGGTGGGCCACCGCGAGCAGGGCGGCAGGCTCGTCATCGGGGACGCGGCGGCGGTGTTCACCAACCCGAGCGCCCTGCTCGCGTTCGGGCATGTGCTGGCCGGTGCGCTGCTCACGGCCGGGTTCTTCATGGCGGGGGTCAGCGCCTACCACCTGTTCAAGCGCACCCCTGAGTGGGTTTTCTTCGGGCGGAGCCTGCGCACAGGGGTGTTCGTCGCGTTGCCCGCGCTGTTCGTGACGGCTGCCTTCGGTGGGGTGCAGTTCGCCGCGATGCAGCCCATGAAGGAGGCGGTTTTCAGCAGTCAGGTCGCTGAAGTGGCGCGGCTGCAGGCCGACATGGTGGCCCGTTTCGGCCCCGGCGACTACGTCCCTTCGGAGGGCTGGACGCGGGGCGCGGGGATCGTGATGCTGCTCGCGTTCGCGCTGATGATGTACCTGTGTCTGGCCGGTGCCGTCCTCGCCTGCTTCAAGAGGGCCGTTTTCCGTTTCCGGCTCTGGCACGTAGTGCTCATGGCGGCGGTTCCGCTGCCGTATCTGGCGATGATCAGCGGTTGGGTGTTCCGCGAGGCGGGGCGCCAACCCTGGGTCGTGTACGGCCTGTTGCGCACCGAGGACGCGGTCTCCTCGGTGTCGCCGGGCGCGATGCGTGCCTCGTTGATCGTCTTCACGTCCCTGTTCGCGTTGCTCGCCGCGCTCAATGTGTGGCTGCTCGCGCGCCACGCGCGCGTGGGGCCGGTCGAGAGCGGGCTCGGTCACGACGAGCGCGCCACCGACCGGGACCCGGCCGACTCCCTCACCGCCGCGAGCTACTGAGGAGCACCATGGAAACGTCCACTCTCGAAGCGCTGGCGGTGGGCCTGCTCGCGTTCTTCGCGGCCGGGTACTTCGTGCTCGGCGGTGCCGATATCGGCACCGGCATGCTCACCCCCTACCTGGGCCGCGGTGATGCCGAACGCCGCCTGGTCCTCACGTCGTTCGCCCCGTTCTTCCTCGGCAACGAGGTCTGGCTCGTGGCCACGGCGGGGCTGCTCATCGGCTGCTTCCCCGAGCTGGAGGGCGAGCTGCTGAGCGGACAGTTCGCGGTGGTGGTGCCGCTCCTCGCGGGCTGGGTGGTGCGCGACGCGGGGCTGTGGCTGCGCGGCCGCGTCGACGCCCGCCGGTGGCGTGCCGGGTGCGACGGGGCTGTGGTGTGCGGGAGTTGGGCCGTCGCGCTCGCCTGGGGCTGGCTGCTGGCCGCGCTGTTCAGCGGCTCGGTGCACTCCCCCGCCGGCGGCCCGGTGGCGGTGCTCACGGCGCTCGCCGTGGCCGCGCTGTTCGCCGCGCACGGCCTCGGTTTCGCGGCACTACGTCTGACCGGCGAGCCCTACGTACGCGCGCGCGTCCTGGTCGGCCGCACCGGGCGCCCCTGGCAGTCGTTCGCCCTGACCGGCGTCCTGATGGCCGCTCTGCCGCTCCTCGCGGGCGTCGCCCTGCCGCTGGCCCACGCGGCCGCGGACGGCGCCGCCCTCGCCTTCCTGGTGCCCGCGCTGCTCGTGGTGACACCGCTGCTCGTGGCCGTCCAGGCGTGCGTGTGGCGCGCGTTCCGGCACCGCGTCACCAGACCTTCGTACGTCTGAAATCCCTTGCTCGGACTCCGTATCTGAACCGTCGTGCCGGCCCTGCCCCGGCCCCGTACGCGCGTGTCCGCGCCCCAGTCCATGTCCGGCGCCGTCGCCCGGACAGCGCCCGGACAGCGCCCGGGACCGCCCGGCGGTGAGCCTCGCCGGGTTCAGCGCTCCTGGTCGGGGTTGTCCGGATCATCCGGCCCCTTCGGGGTGTCGGGCGCGTCCGGGTCGTCGTCGATGCGCTGCTCGGGCGGCGGAGGTTCGGTGCTCCGCGTGCGCAGGGCCTGCCTCAGGCGGACCAGTGGCGGCCCCGCGACGCGCTTGCGGTGCCCATGCACGCGCGGGTCGTCCGTGACGTCGTACCGCCGCACATAGGCGCCGAGGAACGCCTGGAGTGTGGCCACGGCGGGGATCGCGATGAGCGCGCCCACCGCGCCCAGGAGCGAGGTGCCGACGATCACCGAGCCGAAGGCCACCGCAGGGTGGATGTCGACGGTCTTCGCGGTCAGCTTGGGCTGCAGCATGTAGTTCTCGAACTGCTGGTAGACCACCACGAAGACCAGCACCCACAGCGCGTACCAAGGGTTCACCGTGAACGCGATCAGCATCGGCAGCGCACCTGCCAGATAGGTGCCGATCGTGGGCAGGAACTGCGACACCAGGCCGACCCACACCGCGAGCGCGGGCGCGTAGGGGACGTCAAGCGCCGCCAGCAGGATGTAGTGCGCGACACCGGAGATCAGCGCCATGAGACCGCGCGAGTACAGATAGCCGCCGGTCTTGTCGACGGCGATCTCCCAGGCGCGCAGCACCTCGGCCTGCTTGGCGGGCGGCAGCACGGAGCACAGGGCGCGGCGCAGGCGTGGCCCGTCGGCCGCGAAGTAGAACGAGAACAGCAGGATCGTCAGGAGCTGGAAGAGTCCGCCGAGCACCTGCGCCGACACGTCCAGGACCCCGGTCGCGCTGTTCTGCACGTACTTCTGGAGCCAGTCCGAGTGCACCAGGCTGTCCTGGAGCTCGAACCGGGACAGCTCGGTGTGGAAGGTCGCGTTGATCCACCTGATCACCGAGTCGAGGTACTGCGGAAAGTCCTCGACCATGTCCACGATCTGGCCGGCGAGCATCGAACCGAGCATCGCGATGAATCCGGCGCCCACGATGATCACGCCGAGGAACACCAGGGCGGTGGCCAGGCCGCGGCGCATGCCGTGGTGTGCCATCCGGCTGACCGCGGGCTCCACCGCGAGGGCGAGGAAGAACGCGATCAGGATGTTGATCAACAGGCCGGTCAGCTGGTGGAACGCCCAACTGCCCAGTTGGAAACAGGCGATCAGGGCCAGCGCGAGCACCATGGCACGCGGCAGCCACCGCGGCATGCGGGGAGCCGACCAGGCCCCCGCGTCCCCGTCGGGGGGCGTCGTAGAGGGCGGGCCGCTGTCCTGCGCGACGGTCTCACTGGGTGCTTCGCTCGGTGCCACGCCGCCCAGTCTCGCGTACGCCACCGACAATCCCGCAGCCCTCCCCCGCCCGATGTCCACATCGGCTCAGGTCAAGGGCGAAACCGGCACTCCCGGCACCCGGACCGCGCGGTCCGCACCCGGTGCGGACGGCCGTCCGGCGTCAGCGCTTGTCGTCCGGCAGCGCGCCCCGCTTGTCGGCCGGTACGCCCATGGCGCCGCACACCGCGCGCCAGACCTCCCGGGTCTCCCAGCCCGCGTCCAGCGCCTGGTGCACCGTCCGCCCGCCGAGCTCCGACATCACATGATCACGTGCGAACGAATCGGCGTACGAAGCACCGAAGTGCTCCTCCATCCGCTGCCAGAAGACCGTCAACCGCATGAACCCAGTATCCCGCCCCTGAGAGTGGGACAGAGCCAGAGGGGCTGCCCGCCGTCGCGCACCGCCCTACGGTGCGGTGCATGGCTGAATCCGCACCATCCGGCGCGCCCGACGCGGGCGCGCACCACGCGCGCCCCACGGCCTCCCGGTCCTCCCGGCTCGCCCTCGCGGAGCGCTTCATGTGGCTCACCGCGCGTGTGCTCGAACAGCGCAGGTTCGCGCACCACTTCCTGGGCGGGTCCGCCGACGACGTGGACGCGGCCCTCGCCGCGTACCGCACCGAGGACGGCGGCTACGGCCACGCCCTCGAACCCGATCTGCGCGGCCCCGTCAGTCAGCCCCTGCACGCCGCGCGCGCCCTGCGCGTCCTCGACGCCATCGGCCGTTGCGGCGGGCAGCGGGTGGAGCGGGTGTGCCGTCACCTGTCGGAGGTGTCGACTCCGGACGGCGCGCTGCCCGCGATCCACCCGAGCCAGCGCGGCTACCCTCTGGCACCCTTCGTGCCGGTCGTGGACGACCCGCCGAGCGACCTGCTCGCCACCGGGCCCGTGGTGGGGCTGCTGCACCGCAACGCGGTCTGGCACGCCTGGCTGTTCCGCGCCACCGACTACTGCTGGGCCGCGGTGGAACAGCTCGACAGGTCCCATCCGTACGAGATCCAGGCGGCCGTCGCGTTCCTCGACGGCGCCCCGGACCGCTCCCGCGCCCAGGTCGCGGCGGACCGTCTCGGCCGGCTGGTCAGGGAGCAGCGGCTCGCGGTCCTTGACCCGCGGCGGCGCGACACGTACCCGGTGGTGCCGGGTTACGCGCCGGGCGAGCACCACTTCCCGCACGACTACGCGCGCGTGCCGGAGTCGCTGGCCCGCTCCTGGTTCACCGACGAGGAGCTGGGCCGCTCCCTCGACCACCTGGAGCGCGAGCAGCAGGACGACGGCGGCTGGCCGGTCAACTGGCGCATGTGGGCGCCGGGTTCGGCCCTGGAATGGCGCCCGATCGTCACCATTGACGCGCTGCGCACACTGCGCGCGTACGGGCGGGACCTCGGCTGAGTCGTACGGGGGCACCACGCGTGCGTACGCGTAGGGCGTGACGGACGCATATCGGGCACCACGCGTGCGTGCCGCCCGCCACGACGACCGGACGGACAACCGGAAGGCAACCGGCGGACAACCGGACGGACAGGCTCAGCCGAGCGCCCGCACCCCCGCCGTGACGAGCACGGCCGCGCCAATGATCACCAGGAAGGGCGCCCGCAGCAGGAACGCCACCCCGGCGGCGGCCAGGCCCGCGGCCTTGGCGTCGAGGACGAGGTGCTGCCCTTCGGCGAAGGTCTGCTGCGCGGTGAGCGCGGCGAGGAGCGCGACCGGCAGGAGCGCGGCCAGGCGCTGCACGAGCGGCCGTTCCAGCACTCCGGCGGGCACCAGGAGGCCGATCAGCTTGACGGCGTAGCAGCCGACGGCGGTCAGGGCGATGGCGAGCCAGATGTTCAACGGTCTTTCCTCTCACGCGAGCCGATCTTCCGGCCCTCCACGAACAGCACGAGCGGCGCGGCCAGAGCGGCCACCAGGACCGGCACGCCCGCGGGCAGCACCGGCAGCAGCGCGAGGCCGAGAACGACCGCGAGGAGCGCCACCGCCCGTTCCGTGACGGTGCGCAGCATCGGCGCGAGCAGCGCGAGGAACGTGGCGGGACCGGCCGCGTCCAGCCCCCACGCGTCGGTGTCACCGATGGCTTCCGCGCCGAGGGCACCGAGCAGTGTGGTGAGGTTCCACAGCACATAGAGGGTGAGTCCGGTGACCGTGAAGCCGATCCGGCGGGCGCGACGGTCCGGCTGGGCCAGCGTCACCGCCGTCGTCTCGTCGATGACCCAGTGCGCGGCGAACGGGCGTACCGCGCGTGGCAGTTGGAGCAGCTGCGAGAGCCGCAGCCCGTAGAACGCGTTGCGCACGCCGAGGAAGAACGCACCGGCCGCCGCGGTGATCGGGTTTCCGCCGCCCGCGAGCGCGCCGACGAGTGCGAACTGCGAGGCGCCCGTGAACACCAGAAGGCTGAGCGCGCAGGTCTGCAGGAGGTCGAGGCCGTTGCCGACGGAGGTCACGCCGAAGGCGAAGCCGGAGAGCCCTACGGCGATGCCTACGCCGAGTGCGTCCCGGACGACGGCGGAGTCAGGCTTCCCTGCGCCCTGACCTGCTCCCTGTCCTACGCCCTGTCCTGCGGCGGCCGACGGGTCGCCGGCGCCCGATGCCGCTCCGGGCCCGGCGCCGGCTCCGTGCGCCGGGATGTCCTGGGGATCGTCTCCGGTGCGTACAGCTGCGGATGATGTCTGTTCTGCCACGCCTCGGAAGCTACGGGGAGTGGCTCGTCGCGGTCTTGTACGTTCTTGCGCACCACGCGCGTGCCGGGTGCGTCGAGCCCCGGAGCGAGCAGGGGCAGCGGTACGGGCACCGTGCCGCGCTCCCCGCGTTCCCGCCGTTCCCGCTGGTAGGCCCCCGGAGGGACGCCGACGATGCGGGTGAAGTGCCGGTTCAGGTGCGGCTGGTCCGTGAAGCCCACGGCGACCGCGGCCTCGGCGGGCGCGGTACCCGCGTCGAGCAGCGCGCGGGCCCGCCGTACGCGCGCGTTGGTGAGCCAGGTGTGCGGCGGCATTCCGTACTGCTGCTTGAACGCGCGCAGCAGGGCGAAGGGGCTGGTGCCGAGCTCGGTGGCGAGCGCTTCCAGGGAGGGCGGCTCGGCCATGCGCTCCTCGAGGACGGCACGCGCGCGTGCCGCGTTGCGGCAGCCCGCGGAGGGCAGGGTGCGGCTGGGCAGCGAGCTGCCGTACCGGCTCAGGAGCCGGGCGACGAGGAGGCGCAGGACACTGTCAGCGGCGAGCGCGTTCCCCTCCTCCGCCGCCCGGTGCACCTCTCGGATCAGGTGAGCGCCCTGCGGGTCGAGCACGTCGACCTCGGCGAAGCCCACGGTGCCCCGGATCGCGGTGGTCTCGGCGGCGATCTCGGCGACCACGTCGGCGGACGGGTACAGCGTCGAGTACGCCCAGCCCTCGGGCACCCCGGCCCGTGCCGCGTGCGGCACCTCGGGGTTGAGCATGACGACGCTGCCCGGCATCGCGTGCACGGTGCGGTCGGGCAGCACAACGTCCTCGACACCGCCGCTGACCGCCCCGAACACATAGCCCTCGTGGCTGTGCCGGGGAAAGGCATGCCGGACGTACCGGGCACGGAGCAGGTCGATGCCCGGCAGCTGCTCGTGCTGCCACAACCGCGCCCACTCGTCCTTGGCCATGCCTCTCATTCTCGCAAAGCAGAGGCCAGGGCTTCACGCAGAGCCGGGCCCCGCTCGGTTCGGCGGAATCACGGGCTCCGACCTCCCTCGCCCTCGTTTCCCCAGGTCGGGACGATTGTCAGTGCGGCGGTGCACGATGGGGACCATGGCAGGGACAGCGCTCGACTCCTTCTCACCCGCGACCAAGGGCTGGTTCACGGGTGCCTTCTCCGCGCCCACTTCCGCCCAGGAGGGCGCCTGGCGGGCGATCGGCGAGGGTTCCGACGTGCTGGTCGTCGCCCCGACCGGCTCCGGCAAGACCCTGGCCGCGTTCCTGTCCGCGCTGGACGGGCTGGCGAGCACGCCGCCGCCCGCCGACCCGAAGAAGCGCTGCCGCGTCCTGTACGTATCGCCGCTCAAGGCCCTCGCCGTGGACGTGGAGCGCAACCTCCGCTCGCCGCTCACCGGGATCCGGCAGGAGTCCGTCCGGCGCGGCCTCCCGGAACCCGAGGTGCGGGTCGGCATCCGCTCCGGTGACACCCCGCCCGCCGAGCGCCGCTCCCTCGCGACGAAGCCGCCGGACATCCTGATCACCACCCCCGAGTCGCTGTTCCTGATGCTGACCTCGTCCACGCGTGAAGCGCTGGCCGGCGTGGAGACGGTGATCCTGGACGAGGTGCACGCGGTGGCGGGCACCAAGCGGGGCGCGCACCTCGCCCTGTCCCTCGAGCGGCTCGACGAACTGCTGCCGCGCCCCGCCCGCCGCATCGGCCTGTCCGCGACCGTGCGGCCCGTGGACGAGGTCGCGCGCTATCTCTCCCCGCAGCGCAGGGTGGAGATCGTGCAGCCGCCCTCCGGCAAGGAGTTCGACCTGTCGGTGGTCGTCCCGGTCGAGGATCTCGGGGAGTTGGGCGGCTCCCCCGCGCGCGACGCCGACGACACGCAGGCGGAGCGCCCGTCGATCTGGCCGCACGTGGAGGAGCGCATCGCCGACCTGGTGCAGGCGCACCGCTCGACCATCGTCTTCGCCAACTCCCGCCGCCTGGCCGAGCGCCTCTGCAACCGCCTGAACGAGATCGCGTACGAGCGGGCCACCGGCGAGACTCTGCCCGAGGACCACTCCCCGGCCGAGCTGATGGCCGAGTCCGGCGCGGCCAAGGGCGCCCCACCGGTCCTCGCACGTGCCCACCACGGTTCGGTCTCCAAGGAGCAACGCGCCCTGGTCGAGGAGGACCTGAAGGCGGGCCGCCTGCCCGCCGTGGTCGCCACCTCCAGCCTGGAGTTGGGCATCGACATGGGCGCGGTCGACCTGGTCGTGCAGGTCGAGTCGCCCCCGTCGGTCGCCTCGGGCCTGCAGCGCGTGGGCCGCGCCGGACACCAGGTGGGCGCCGTCTCCACGGGCGTGGTCTTCCCGAAGTACCGAGGCGACCTGGTGCAGTCGGCGGTGGTCACCGAGCGGATGCGATCCGGCTCCATCGAGTCGCTGCGGGTCCCGGCCAACCCGCTGGACGTACTGGCCCAACAGCTCGTGGCCATGGTCGCGTTGGACACCTGGCAGGTGGACGACCTGTTGACCGTGGTGCGCCGCGCCGCCCCCTTCGCGGCGCTCCCCGAGTCGGCGTTCACCGCGGTCCTGGACATGCTCGCGGGGCGCTATCCGTCGGACGCGTTCGCCGAGTTGCGCCCCCGCGTGGTGTGGGACCGGGTGGCGGGCACGGTCACGGGGCGCCCCGGTGCCCAGCGCCTGGCCGTCACCTCAGGGGGCACGATCCCGGACCGGGGCCTGTTCGGGGTTTTCCTCGCCGGATCCGACCCCAAGAAGGGCGGCGGCCGGGTCGGCGAGCTCGACGAGGAGATGGTCTACGAGTCCAGGGTGGGCGACGTCTTCACGCTCGGCACCAGCTCCTGGCGCATCGAGGACATCACGCGCGACCGCGTCCTGGTCTCCCCCGCCCCCGGTGTCCCCGGACGCCTGCCGTTCTGGAAGGGCGACCAGCTGGGCCGACCGCTCGAACTGGGCCGTGCGCTCGGCGCGTTCCTGCGGGAGATCGGCGGCCTCACCGAAGAGGACGCGCACCGGCGCCTCGCGGACGCGGGCCTGGACCGCTGGGCCGCCGAGAACGTGCTGTCGTACCTGGAGGAGCAGCGCAAGGCCTGCGGCCATGTGCCCGACGACCGCACCATCGTGGTGGAGCGCTTCCGCGACGAGCTCGGCGACTGGCGGATCGTCGTGCACTCCCCGTTCGGCGCCCAGGTGCACGCCCCGTGGGCGCTCGCCCTCGGCGCCAAGCTCACCGAGCGGTTCGGCATGGACGCCCAGGCCATGCACGCCGACGACGGCCTGGTCCTGCGCCTGCCCGACGCCGACCTGATGGGCCTCGACCTCCTCGACCACGACCCGTCGAAGCCCGGTCTCGAGTACGACGACGAGCAGGCACCGGTGGGCGCCGCGGACGTGACGTTCGACAAGGGCGAGATCAACCAGGTCGTCACCGAGCAGGTGGGCGGTTCCGCGCTGTTCGCCTCCCGGTTCCGCGAGTGCGCGGCCCGCGCGCTGCTGCTGCCGCGCCGCAGCCCCGGCCGCCGCACGCCCCTGTGGCAGCAGCGCCAGCGCGCCGCTCAACTCCTCGAGGTGGCCAGCGAGTTCGGCTCGTTCCCCATCGTGCTCGAAGCGGTGCGCGAGTGCCTCCAGGACGTCTTCGACGTACCGGGCCTGGTCGAGCTGATGGGCGACATCGACTCCCGCCGCGTCCGCCTGGTCGAGGTCACCACCCCCGAGCCGTCCCCCTTCGCCCGCTCCCTGCTGTTCGGGTACGTGGCCCAGTTCCTGTACGAGGGCGACTCCCCGCTCGCCGAGCGGCGCGCGGCGGCCCTGTCCCTGGACTCACGCCTCCTGGCCGAGCTCCTCGGCCAGGCCGAGCTGCGCGAACTGCTCGACGCGGACGTCCTGACCGACCTGGAGCGGGAACTCCAGTGGCGCACCGAGGACCGGCGCGTCAAGGACGTCGAGGGTGTGGCCGACCTGCTGCGCCTCCTCGGCCCGCTCACCGGCGAGGAGTTGGCCGAGCGCGGCGCCGAGGCCGACTGGCCGGAGCGGCTGGCCGGGGCCCGCCGCGCCATCCGGGTCCGTATCGCGGGCGTCGACCACTGGGCGGCGGTCGAGGACGCGGGCCGGTTGCGGGACGCCCTCGGCACGGCACTCCCCGTGGGCGTACCGGAGGCGTTCACGGAGCCCGTCAAGGACCCGCTCGGCGACCTCCTCGCGCGGTACGCACGCACCCACGGCCCGTTCACCTCGGCGGCCGCGGCGGCCCGTTTCGGCCTCGGCAGCGCCGTCACCGAGGGCGCGCTGCAGCGCCTCGGGGCGAGCGGCCGGGTCGTACAGGGCGAGTTCCACCCGGCGGGCATCGGCCAGGAGTGGTGCGACGCCACCGTCCTGCGCAGGCTCCGCCGCCGCTCCCTCGCCGCGCTCCGGCACGAACTGGAACCGGTGCCACCCGCCGCGCTCGCCGGGTTCCTGCCCCAGTGGCAGCACATGGGAAGCCACCGGCTGCGCGGTATCGACGGCCTTGTGCGCGCCATCGAGCAGCTGCAGGGCGCCTCGGTGCCCGCCTCCGCCCTGGAGAAGCTGATCCTGCCGTCCCGCGTGCGCGACTACACCCCGGCGCTGCTCGACGAGTTGACCACCACGGGCGAGGTCGTCTGGGCCGGCGCAGGCGCCCTTCCCGGCAAGGACGGCTGGGTCTCCCTGTACCTCGCCGACACCGCACCCCTCCTCCTCCCCGAGCCGCACCCGCTGGAGCCGACAGCCCTCCAGGAGTCCGTCCTGACCACGCTCTCGGGTGGGTACGGACTGTTCTTCCGCCAGATCGCCGACCAGGTCCGCGCGACCACCCACCCGGACACCACCGATCCCGAACTGGCGGACGCGATCTGGGAGTTGGCCTGGTCGGGCCGGCTCACCAACGACACGCTGGCCCCGATGCGCGCCCTCCTCGGTTCCGGCCGCACAGCCGGCTCCACGGCCCACCGGGCCAGACGCAACGTCCCCCGGGGGCGGTACGGATCGCTGACGGCCGCCGCGCGTACGGGCACCCGCCCCGGTTCGCGTACCGGCCCGCCCACGGTCGCGGGCCGCTGGTCGCTGCTGCCGGGGCTCGAACCGGACGGGACGCGGCGCGCCCACGCCCTGGCCCGCACGCTCCTGGACCGGCACGGCGTCGTGACGCGCGGCGCGGTCGGCGCCGAGGGCGTGGAGGGCGGCTTCTCGGCGACGTACCGCGTGCTGTCCGCCTTCGAGGACAGCGGGCAGGCGCGGCGCGGCTATGTCGTGGAGGGCCTGGGCGCCGCACAGTTCGCGATGGACGGAGCGGTGGACCGGCTGCGCGCGGCGGCCAACGCGCGCGACCGCGGTGACGCCCCGGCGGGCGGTGACCGCGCGGTGATCCTGGCCGCGGCGGACCCCGCGAACGCGTACGGCGCGGCGCTCCCCTGGCCCGAGCCGCCGACCGGAGCGAGCCACAAGCCGGGGCGGAAGGCGGGTTCCCTGGTCGTCCTGGTGGACGGCGAGCTGACGCTGTACATGGAGCGGGGCGGCAAGACCCTGCTCGCCTGGCCCACCGACCCCGACGACCCGGCCGCGTCGGACGACACCCGCCTGCACACCGCGGCCGAGGCCCTCGCCGCAGCGGCACGCGCGGGTTCGCTCGGCACGGTCACCGTGGAGCGCATCAACGGCACGGCCGCCCTGACCTCCCCCCTCGGCCCGCTCCTGGAGGCAGCCGGCTTCATCGCCACCCCGCGCGGCCTACGCCTCCGCGCCTGACCGCCCGCCCAGCCGACCACCCACACCGC
>NZ_JAAAHS010000193.1 GCF_009908195.1 Streptomyces boluensis
GCGCCAAGGTATCCGGCCCCGCAGCCCCTGACGGAGCAGGAACTGCGGGGCCGTGTCGCCGAGATGAGAGGCGACGGGCGGGTGCTCGCGCGGCTACTTCAGGTCGCTGTCCCCGGCGGTGGGACCAGCGGTGGGACCAGCGGTGGCCGCGCCGAGGCGGCTGTGGCCGCGTCCGTAGACCGCGTACATGACGATGCCGATGAGCATCCACACGCCGAACCGCAGCCAGGTCTCGCCCGGCAGGTTCAGCATCAGCCACAGCGAGGCGGCGATGGAGAGGATCGGCAGCACCGGCACCCAGGGCGTGCGGAACGCGCGGTGCAGGTCGGGGCGGGTGCGGCGGAGCACCATCACGCCGAAGGCGACCACCACGAAGGCGAACAGGGTGCCGATGTTCACCAGCGTCGCCAGCTCGTTGATGCTGGTGAAGCCGGCGACGACCGCGATGACCACGCCGAGCAGGATGGTCGGCCGGTACGGGGTGCGGAACTTCGGGTGGGTGACGGAGAAGAACCGCGGCAGCAGCCCGTCCCGGCTCATCGCGAAGAACACCCGGGTCTGGCCGAGGAGCAGGATCAGACAGACCGTCGTGAGGCCGACGGCGGCGCCGAAGCTGATCACGCCCGCGTAGAAGGGGTGCCCGACATCCTTGAAGGCGTCGGCGAGCGGGGCGCTGACGGAAAGTTTCGTGTAGTGCTGCATACCGGTGACGACAAGCGCCACCGCCACGTACAGCACGGTGCAGATGAGGAGCGAGCCGAGGATGCCGCGGGGCATGTCCTTCTGCGGCAGCTTGGTCTCCTCGGCGGCGGTGGCCACCACGTCGAAGCCGATGAAGGCGAAGAAGACGATGGACGCGGCGGTGAAGATGCCCATCACGCCGAAGTTGGTGGGCTCGTAGCCGAACATCAGCTGGATCATCGGGGCGGTCTCCCAGCCGCCGCCGGCCGCCGGGGTCACCGGGTCGGGGATGAACGGCTTGTAGTTGTCGCCGACGATGAAGAACAGGCCCGCCACGATGACGATCATGACCACGGTGACCTTGAGCGCGACGACCACGGCGGTGATCCGGGCGGACAGCTTCATGCCGAGGACCAGGATCACGGTCAGGACCAGGACCAGGATGAAGGCCAGGATGTCGAAGGTGCCGCCTGGCGCGTCCGGCCCTTCGAACGCCGCCGGTAGGTGCCAGCCGATGTTGTCCATCAGCGAGCGCACATAGCCGGACCAGCCGACCGCGACCACCGCCGTGCCGAGCGCGAACTCCAGGACGAGGTCCCAGCCGATGATCCAGGCCGGCAGCTCACCGATGGAGGCGTACGCGAAGGTGTACGCCGAACCGGCGACGGGCACGGTCGACGCGAACTCCGCGTAGCACAGGGCGGCAAGGGCGCAGACGATGCCCGCGGCGACGAAGGCCAGCGCGGTCGCCGGGCCCGCGTTCTCCTTCGCCACCTTGCCGGTGAGGACGAAGATGCCCGTACCGATGATGACGCCGACGCCGAAGACCGTCAGGTCCCACGCGGACAGCGACTTCTTGAGCGCGTGCTCCGGCTCCTCGGTGTCCCGGATCGACTGCTCGACGGTCTTGGTGCGGAAGAGTCCGCCGCGGGGCGGAGGTGGGCTGATGCTCACGGGCGTGCTCCCTTGCTGACGACGATGCTCGCCATGACCGAACGCTTCGCTGCGTGACTGTGCGCGTATGCCCGATAACCAGGAGTTTCACACGAAAGGCCCGGCCCGGCCACCCGTAGGGAGGCGCGGACCGGGCCTTTCGGGCACCGAGGGAGCGTCAGTCGCGGGCCGGCTCCACGGCCTTCGCGTTCGCCGTGCCGTTGCTCGCCGGGCTGTCGTACCGCCCGTCGAGCTTGGCGACCAGACCGGTGACCTGGCGGGCGATGTCCGGGGCGGTCAGACCGATCTCGGCCATGACCTCCTTGCGCGACGCGTGGTCGAGGAAGCGCGGCGGGATACCGAAGTCGCGCAGCGGTACGTCCACACCGGCGTCCCGCAGGGCCTGCGCGACGGCCGAACCGACGCCGCCCGCACGGCCGTTGTCCTCGACGGTGACGACGACGCGGTGCTGCTCGGCGAGCGGGGCCAGCGCCTCGTCCACCGGCTTGACCCAGCGCGGGTCGACGACGGTGGTGGAGATGCCCTGCTTGTCGAGGAGCGAGGCGATCTCCAGGCACATCGGGGCGAGCGCGCCGACCGAGACGAGGAGCACGTCCGGCCGGTCGGCGCCGGCCTTGCGCAGCACGTCCATGCCGCCGACGGTGCCGACGGCGGGCACGGCCGGGCCGACCACGCCCTTGGAGTACCGCACCACGGTCGGGGCGTCGTCGACCTCGACGGCCTCGCGCAGCTGCAGCCGCACCTGCTCGGCGTCGCGCGGCGCGGCAAGCCGCAGGCCCGGCACGCACTGCAGGATCGACATGTCCCACATGCCGTTGTGCGAGGCGCCGTCGTCGCCGGTGACCCCGGCCCGGTCCAGGACGAAGGTGACGCCGCACTTGTGCAGGGCCACGTCCATCAGGAGCTGGTCGAAGGCGCGGTTGAGGAACGTGGCGTACACCGCGAAGACCGGGTGCACTCCGCCGGTGGCGAGGCCGGCGGCGCTCACCGCGGCGTGCTGCTCGGCGATGCCCACGTCGTACACCCGGTCGGGGAACTGCTCGGCGAACTTCTTCAGGCCGACCGGCTGCAGCATGGCCGCGGTGATCGCGACGATGTCCTCGCGCTCCCGGCCGAGCTTGACCATCTCGTCGCCGAAGACCGAGGTCCAGGAGGCGGCGGCGGTCTTGACCGGCAGGCCGGTGTCCGGGTGGATCGGGCCGATGCCGTGGAAGCGGTCGGCCTCGTCCTGCTCGGCGGGCTGGTAGCCGCGGCCCTTCTCGGTGAGGCAGTGCACGATCACCGGGCCGCCGAAGCGCTTGGCGCGCTGCAGCGCCGACTCGAGGGCCTCGATGTCGTGGCCGTCGATCGGGCCGACGTACTTCAGGCCCAGGTCCTCGAACATTCCCTGCGGCGCGATGAAGTCCTTGAGGCCCTTCTTGGCGCCGTGCAGCGTCTCGTACAGCGGCTTGCCGACGACCGGGGTCCGCTCCAGGACCTCCTTCGTGCGGGTCAGGAAACGCTCGTAGCCGTCGGTGGTGCGCAGCGTCGCCAGGTGGTCGGCGAGGCCGCCGATGGTGGGCGCGTACGACCGCTCGTTGTCGTTGACGACGATGACGAGCGGGCGGTCCTTGGCGGCGGCGATGTTGTTCAGCGCCTCCCAGGCCATACCGCCGGTGAGCGCGCCGTCGCCGATCACGGCGACCACGTGGTCGTCCTTCTTGCGTACCTGGTTGGCCTTGGCGAGACCGTCGGCCCAGCCGAGCACCGTGGAGGCGTGGCTGTTCTCGATCACGTCGTGGTCGGACTCGGCACGCGAGGGGTAGCCGGACAGGCCGCCCCTGGCGCGCAGCTTCGCGAAGTCCTGGCGGCCGGTGAGCAGCTTGTGCACATAGGACTGGTGCCCGGTGTCGAGCAGCACCTTGTCCTTCGGGGAGTCGAACACGCGGTGCAGGGCGATGGTCAGCTCGACCACGCCCAGGTTCGGCCCCAGGTGGCCGCCGGTCTTGGAGACCGCGTCGACGAGGAAGCTCCGGATCTCGGCGGCGAGCTGGTCGAGCTGCTCGTGGCTGAGCCGGTCGAGATCACGCGGCCCCTTGATACGGGTCAGCAAGCCCACCCGTGCCTCCTAGTTTCTATGGTTCGGTCGAGCTGTTCGAGTCGAGCTGTTCGAGCTGTGCCGGGTCTGTCGAGTCTAATGTTCCGCTCGCGGCGACCGCCGTCGGGTGGGTCACCCATTGAGCCGTACGGGTTCGGCCCGGCGCGTAGCCTCCGGACAGCACTGTGCCCGGCACCGGGGTGTGAGTCCGGTGCCGGGCACTAAGGGACGTGCTTACGCGCGGCCCGCGGTCTTCTGCGTACGGCGGGAGACCGAGTCGATCACGACGGCGGCGAGCAGCACCGCGCCGGTGATCATGAACTGGATCTCGCTGGCCATGCCGAGCAGGTTCAGGCCCTGCTGGATGGACTGCAGGACCAGCATGCCGAGCAGCGCGGACCAGACCTTGCCGCGGCCGCCGAAGAGGCTGGTGCCGCCGATCACGGCGGCGGCGATGACCAGCATCAGGGTGTTGCCGGAGCCCAGGTTCTTCGTCGCGCCGCCGGACAGCGAGGCGATGAAGAGGCCACCGAACGCGGCGAGCATGCCGGAGATCGCGAAGACCGTGATGCGGATGCGGTCGACGCTGATACCGGCGCGGCGGGCCGCCTCCGCGTTGCCGCCGACCGCGAAGACCTGGCGGCCGAAGGTGGTGCGCCGGGCCACGAAGTCCGCGATCACCAGGACGGCCAGGAACAGCACCAGGGCGAGCGGCAGCCCGCGGGAGCCCTCCAGCTCGTTCAGTACGTACGCGGCGGCGAGCACCAGGACCGCGACGACGCCGGTGCGCAGCAGGATCTCGCTGAGCGGGCGGGCCGGGAGCGCGGCGGCCTTGCGGCGCTTGGTGTCCAGGAGCAGCGAACCGGCGTACGCGAGGATCGCCACCACGGCCAGGCCGTACGCGGCGGCCTTGTCCTCGAAGAAGTAGCCGGTGAGGTTCTCCACCACGCCGCCGGTGGGCGCGTTGATGCTGCCCTCGTTGCCCATCAGCCAGATCTGCAGACCGCTCCAGCCGAGGAACCCGGCGAGGGTCACCACGAACGCGGGGACGCCGATCTTGGCGAAGAAGAAGCCGTGCAGGGCGCCGATGACCAGGCCGCACAGGATCGCGACCAGGACCGAGGTCCAGTCGCCCCAGCCGTTGCTGACGTTCAGGACCGCCCACACCGCGGCGCCCATGCCCGCCACCGAGCCGACCGACAGGTCGATCTCGCCGAGCAGCAGGACGAAGACGATGCCGACGGCCATGATGCCGAGGCCGGAGGTGAAGACGGCGATGTTGGTGAGGCTGCTGGCGGAGAGGAACTTGTCGTTCTGCGCCTGGAAGACGACCGCGATGATGATGAGGCCGACGATCACGGGCAGGGAGCCGAGCTCACCGCCGCGTATCTTCCGCTTGAACTCCGTCCAGTAGCCCTTCAGGCCCTCCTGGCGGACCAGGAGGCGGGGGTCGACGGCGGGGACGGGGGCGGCTCCGGTGTCGACCGGGGCCTTGGTGGCGGCGACGGCCTCGGGGGCGTCGGTAGTGCCTGTGGTCGCGGCGGCGTCCGTGGTGCCTGTGGTCGCGGCGTCCTTCTTCAGGTCCGTGCCGCTGTTCTTCGCGAGGTCGCTCACTTCGCGTCCCCCTTCGTGACCGTGCTGTCCGTGGTGATGCGCGCCTTGCGGCGGGTCACGGCGTTGTCCGTGGCACCGGTGATGGCGGCGATGATCACTTCGTGGGAGGTGTCGGAGACGTTGAAGACACCGTTGTTGCGGCCCAGGCGCAGCACCGCGACGCGGTCCGCGACGGCCTGCACGTCGGCCATGTTGTGGCTGATGAGGATGACCGCGTGGCCGCGCTCGCGCAGCCGCTCCACCAGGTCGAGCACCTGCGCGGTCTGCTCGACGCCGAGCGCCGCGGTGGGCTCGTCGAGGATGACGACCTTGGGGTCGCCGACCAGGGCGCGGGCGATGGCGACGACCTGCCGCTGACCGCCGGAGAGCGCTGCCACCGGGATACGGACGCTGGGGATGCGGATGGAGAGCGTGTCCAGGAGCTCCTTGGCCCGCTTCTCCATGGCGATCTCGTCCAGGACCGAGCCGTGCCGCAGCTCGTTGCCGAGGAAGAGGTTGGCGACGACGTCGAGGTTGTCGCAGAGCGCCAGGTCCTGGTAGACGGTCGCGACGCCGAGGTCCTGGGCGTCGTGCGGCCGGTTGACGCGCACCGGCCTGCCCTCCCACTCGATGACGCCGTCATCGATCGGGTGGACCCCCGAGATGGTCTTGACGAGGGTCGACTTACCGGCACCGTTGTCGCCGACCAGGGCGACCACCTCACCGGCGTGGATCTCCAGGTGCACGTCGGTGAGCGCCTGCACAGCACCGAACCGCTTGGAGACTCCGCGCAACGCCAGCACGGGCGTAGCGGACACGTGAATCATCTCCTTCACCGCCTGATGGGCGGGGACTTACGAGATACGAGGGGGGTTCCGGCACCCGCCCGCCACTGGCGGGGTGGACGCGACGCGCGGGCGCCGGAGGTGTTTGGGAAATAAGCCCGTCTGGGGGCACCTCCCAGCGTTAGCTGGGGGAGATTGAGGACGAGCCCGGAGGGCGATCGACGGCACCCGAGCCGACGGCTACAGGCAACGGGTGCCGCGCAAAGCCAACTTGGGGACGGCACCCGAGCCGACAGCAACAAGCAACGGGTGCCGAACCACGACTACTTGATGCCCGCGGACGCGCACGCCTTCGCGAACTCCGCCGTGCAGAGCTCACTCACCTTGTAGACCTTGTCCTTGATGATCGTCCCGGCGATCTCGTCCTTGGTCACGATCTGCGCGTCGTACAGCTTCGCCGGGGTGCCCTTGAAGTCGCCGCTGATCGAGTCGACCTTGGTGGGCGTCAGGTCCTTGAAGTCCTTGCCCTGCAGCAGGCGGACGGCGATCTCGGCGGTGGTCTCGGCCTCCGGCTTGATCTGCTTGTAGATCGTGAACGACTGCTTGTCGCTCAACAGCCGCTGCAGACCGGCCAGTTCGGCGTCCTGACCGCCGACCGGGACGTCCACGTCACGCTTGTCGAGGGCGGTGATGATGCCGCCGGCCATGCCGTCGTTGGCGGAGTAGACGCCGTCGAAGCCGTCCTTGCCGAGGGAGTCGATCGCGGCGGCCATCTTCTTGTTGGCCTCGTCCGGCGACCAGTCCGGGATGTCCTGCTCGTAGACGATCTTGCCGACCTGCTTGTCCAGGACGGTGTGCGCGCCCTTCTTGAACAGCGGGGCGTTCGGGTCGGTCGGCGAGCCGTTGATCATGACGACGTTGGCGTCCTTGGCCTTGTCGCCGAGCGACTTGACCAGACCCTCGCCCTGCAGGCGGCCGATCTTCTCGTTGTCGTACGAGACATACGCGTCGAGCGGGCCCTCGGCGAGCCGGTCGTACGCGACGACCTTGACGCCCTGGTCCTTGGCCTTCTGCACCCAGGACTTGGTGGCCTTGAAGTCGACCGAGTCCAGGATGATCACCTTGACGCCCTCGGTGAGCAGCGCCTCGAACTGCTTCTTCTGGGTCTCGGTGTCCTGGGCCGCGTTGTTGTACTTGACCTCGCAGTCGGAGCACAGCTCCTTGATCTTGCCCTCGATGATCGGGCGGTCGAAGGTCTCGTAACGCGTGGTCTTGTTCTCCGGCAGCAGCAGACCGATGGTCTTGCTGTCGCCGCCGCTGCCCTCTTCGCCGTCTCCGGCCTTGCCGCACGCGGTCATCGCCAGCGCCATGGAAACGGTCGCGGTGCCTATGACGACGCGGCGCGTCATTGCGTTCATAAGGGGTGCCTCCCTGACGAGGCCGCGTCGTTGCGGCCGAGGTGGCTCGAAGTCAACTCGGCCGCCACAGCAGCGTCAAGGAGTAAATCCTTAACGAGATGACAACGGTGCCATCCGTTATCTAAGTGAAGGCGGGTGTAGCGGGTGTACTGGGCGCGGGGGTGGGCGCGGACAGGCTGCCGTCGAGAAGTGTCGAGTCGCCCATCTCGCTGAGCGCGAGCGCGAGGGCGCCAAGCACCTCGGCCCGCCCGCCGAGCGCCCCAGGCAGCACCGACAGCTTCCGTGCCGCGCTCGGGATCGCGTACCGCCCCACCGACTCGCGGATCGGCGCGAGCACCAGCTCTCCGGACTCGGCCAGATCACCGCCAAGCACCACCCGCGAGGGGTTGAGCAGGTTGCACAGGTTGGCGACACCGCTGCCGATGTGCCGCCCCACGTCGGCGATCACCCGGCGGCAGCCCGGGTCGCCGTCGCGCGCGAGGGCGACCACCTTCTCCATCGTCAGACCGGAACCGTGGCTGGACTCCAGGAGCGGCAGTACGTACCGGGCGGCGGTGAAGGTCTCCAGGCAGCCGCGGTTGCCGCAGCGGCAGACCGGGCCCGACTCGTCGAGCGTGATGTGCCCGATCTCGCCCGCGGTGCCGCCGGGGCCGCGGTAGATCTGCCCGTTGATCACGAGCCCGGCGCCGACGCCGCTGGCCACCTTGATGTACGCGAGGTCCTTCACGCCCCGGCCCGCGCCCCAGACCAGCTCGCCGAGCGCGCCGAGGTTGGCGTCGTTGTCGACGTACACCGGGACGCCGAGGCGGGCGGAGAGCTCGCGGCCCGGGTTGGTGCCCTGCCAGCCCGGCAGGATCGCGGTGGAGCCGAGCGTGCCGGTCTCCACGTCGATGGGTCCGGGCACGCCGAGGCCGACGCCCGCGACCTTGGAGCGATCCACTCCGGTCGCCTCGATCAGGCGGTTGACCAGCTCCTCGGCCCGGTCGAAGCCCTGCGCGGCGGAGGCGTCGACGTCCAGCGGCTCGGCCTCCTCGGCGAGCACCTGGTGCGCGAGGTTGCCGATGGCGACGCGCAGGTGGGTGTGGCCGAAGTCGACGCCCACGACCAGGCCCGCGTCCCCGCTGAGCGAGACGCTGCGGGCCCGGCGGCCGCCCGCCGAGGTCGGCGTGACCTCGACGGTCCCGCTGTCCTTGAGTTCCCGCACGATGTTGGAGACCGTGGCCGCGGAGAGGCCCGTCGTCCTGGCGATCTCCGCCTGGGTGAGTGATCCCGCCATCCGGACGGCCCGTACGACCCGTTCGAGATTGGCCCGGTGCAGCGATGACTGCGACCCCGGAGTCTCCACGACGACCTCCCTTGCCGGGGCCGCTTCTCTGAGGCTCCGGCTTAGTAAAACTTGTAAACCCTAAGCTCAGCCTCCAGGGACAATCCCCGTCAAGCCCTTGACGGAGTTACGTTCCCGGGCGAACCCGCGCGGGACGCCGTTTCGGCACCGTTCCCCACCTGCGCGGTGCGGAGTCGCAGCGCGTCCGTGGGGGCGGTGTCGTTGGTGAGCCGCAGGTGGGCGATGTGGATACGGGCGAGCTCGGATCGGGGAGGCGTCCCCTGGCGAGGTCAGGACGCGCTGGTGCGGCCGCTCGGGGCGCGGGCGTACAAGCCGTGAACTCCCGCCCTGTCCGGCGAGGTTGTGCAGGTGCGGCGCCCCGGTCGGGTCGACGTGCGGTGTGCGGAGCGCCATGCGGGAGCGGCCGGAATGGTGCCGAAATGGTAAGGAAAATTCCACAATTCACATATCTGTACTGACAAGTTGAGGCTTTGGCGGGTACGCGTAGAGTTTGAAGTGACGTCACCGGATTCCAGTGATCGCGGAGAGCGTCGCTCCGGTCCGTCGCACCCGAGGAGCGCACGCCATGAGGATGATGCTGAGAGCACGACTGGACACCCAGATCTCCAACGAGGCGATCAAGAACGGCAGTCTCCAGAAGCTCGTACAGGAGCTGACGGAGACCCTCAAGCCCGAGGCGGCCTATTTCGGGCCCTCGGACGGCGGCCGTTGTTGCACGTTCGTCTTCGACATGCAGGACAGCTCGCAGATGCCCAGCATCGCCGAGCCCTTCTTCTCGGAGCTCGGAGCGAAGATCGAGATACACCCGATCATGAACGCTGAGGACCTGCAGAAGGGTCTGGGGGCCATCCAGCGGTGATTCACCGGCCCAACGCCGGGTGAACGTGTGCGGTCAGGGCTGCCCGAGTCCCGCCATGAACTCCTCGATCAGCCCCCGCAGGACATCCGGCCGCTCCAGATGCAGGTCGTGGCCCGTGCCCGGCACGCTCGTCGCGCGGGTGGCGGGCCGTTGCCGGAGCATCGCGTCGACGGCCTCCTGAGGCAGAAAGCTCGTACGGGCGAGGACCAGGAGTACAGGGCAGGCGACCCGGCGCCAGGCGTACTCGAAGGATTGCTGGGCGTTCTCCGCGAGCGCTTCGACCAGGACGTCCCGGTCGAAGCGCGGGTGCCAGGCACCGTCGTGTTCCTCCAGGCCGGACGCCCAGCCCTCCCCCACCGGCCCGCCCCCGAAGAACGCGACGGCCGCCGCGCGCGAGGGGAACGGGGCCGGCCAGGAGTCGAGCCAGGCGCCCAACTCCTCGGCGGCGCGCGGGTTCTCGCCGCCGGGGCCGGACTCGACCAGAACGAGGCCACGGACGAGGTCCGGGTGCGCGGCGGCGGTCAGCATCGCGGTGTGGCCACCGAGGGACTGGCCGACCAGGACGGGGCGGTGCATTTCCAGTTGCCCGGCGACCGCCACCACGTCGGAGACGAACGCCGCGCGGGACATGTCGCCCGGCCGCCGGTCGGCGCGGCCGTGCCCCCGCTGATCGACCGCGACCACCCGGAACCGTGGCGTCAACTCCCGTGCCAGCACGCCCCATTCGCCCCCGTGCCCGGCAAGTCCATGAAGCAGCAGGAGGCTCGGTCCCGTACCGCCCCAGTCCCGGCACGGGAGCCGGATGCCGTCCCGTGCCGCGACGACCATGTCCACCGGGAGGCCGCCTACTTCAACGCCCCAGCCGTAAGCCCCGCGACCACTTGCCGCTGGAACACCACATACGCCCCGAGGACCGGCAGCATCGCCATCACCAGGCCCGCGAACAGGCCCGACCAGTCGCCCTTGTAGCCCTGGCTGACGGCGAGTTGGACGAGGCCCTGGGTGAGGACCTTGTTCTCCGGTTCGTTGTTGAGCACCGTCGGCAGCATGTACTGGTTCCACTGCCCCAGGAAGTTGAAGATCGTGATGCTGATCAGGCCCGGCTTGGCCATCGGCAGCATGATCTGGAAGAACGTCCGGGTGTGCGACGCCCCGTCCACGAACGCCGCTTCCGCCACCGACGAAGGGAGCGTACGGAAGAACGACGTCATGAAGAACACGGTGAACGGCAGCGAGTACGCGATGTAGACGAGGATCAGGCCGGGCAGCGTGTTCAGGAGCGCCATGTTCTGCATGACGTAGAACAGCGGCACGAGCGCCAGAATGATCGGGAAGCTCATTCCTCCGATGAAGAGGAAGTAGATGAAACGGTTCCCGACGAATTCGAAGCGGGCCAGGACGTACGCCGCCATCGAGCCGAGCAACATCGTGCCGATGAGCGAACACCCCACCACGATCAGGGTGTTGAGGAAATAGTCGCTCATGTGCGCCTCGGTCCAGGCGCGTGACCAGTTCTCGAAATGCAGGGTGTCCGGCAGGGCCCAGGGCGAGGAGAAGATGGACTTGTCGTCCTTGAAGGACGTCATGACCGCCCAGAGCAGTGGCAGCACCACCATGAACGCCCAGAGGATCAGCATTCCGTGCGAGAAGACGTTGAGCGTCCTGCCCTCGGACGACTTCGCGGGCGGCACAGGACCGGAATTCGTCTTCGTGACGGCGGGGCGCTGCTCGGCGGCGTCGGCGGGCGGTATGTCGGTCGTCTTCATCAGTACTCCAGCCGCTCGCGCCGGCCCATCCGCATCACGACCGCCACGAAAAGCAGCGTCACGATGAGCAGGGCGACACCGATCGTCGTCGCATAGGCAGCCTGACCGTCGCGGAACGCCTTCTGGTAGACGTACAGCGGAAGGACGGTCGTCGAATAGTCGGGGCCACCGCCGTTGGGGCCGACGGTCATGATCTGCACCACCGCGAACGACTCCGCGCCGAGCGCCAGGATGCCCATGTAGGCCCAGCCGGACTGCACGGTGTCCCAGAGCAGCGGCAGAGTGATCTTGAAGAATGTAGTGATGCGGTTGGCGCCGTCCAGGAGCGCGGCCTCGTAATAGTCCTTCGGAATGGACGCCATGCCCGCGGAGAACAGCACGACGAAGAATCCGACCGTGCACCAGACGAGCACCGCGAAAACACACCACAGAGCGAGGTCGGGGTCACCGAGCCAGTCCGGCTGGACACTGCC
This sequence comes from Streptomyces boluensis, assembly GCF_009908195.1. Lineage (GTDB taxonomy): Bacteria > Actinomycetota > Actinomycetes > Streptomycetales > Streptomycetaceae > Streptomyces > Streptomyces boluensis. Next base: position 11,952 of record NZ_JAAAHS010000193.1, read on the forward strand.
CAACCCCACTGCCTGCAGCCCGGAGTTGATCGCGCCGCTGTTCGGGTTGTACGCGAACTGAAAGAGCAGCGCGACGATGGCGATGGAGAGCACCTGCGGGAAGAAGTACACGACCTTGTAGAAGGCCGAGCCCCGTACGCCCGAGATGGCCGCGTTCTTACGGTGCCGCCCGCCGACGTTGAGCATGAACGCGAAGAAAAGCGCCAGCGAGAGGGTGCCGAGCGGCAGCAGAACGACGAACATCAGGCTGTGCTGGAGGGACTTCCAGAAGACATCGTCCTGGAACATCTTCGTGAAGTTGTCGAAGCCCACCATCTTGAACTCGGGGCTCAGTCCGCTCCAGTCCGTGAACGAATAGAAGATGGACTGGATGAACGGCCAGATGACGAAAAGCACGTAGAGCGCGAGCGGGGCCGCCAAGAACCCCGTGATGAAACGGTACTTACCGTGTTGCATTTCCTACCGACCCCGATCTTCCCCGCGGGTGCCGCCACCGCTGGTGCAGTGCGTCCCGAGCCGGGGACCGTGGACGTCCGCCCACGATCCCCGGCGTCGCCTCACTGGTGCTTGTAGTGCTTGATCGAGTCGTCCTTGGCCGCCTCGTCGGCGTAGCCCTGGATCTTCTTGATGGCCTCGGCCGGGGTAAGGCGGCCCGCCATCATCTCGCCGAGACCGCCGACGCCGATCTTCTCCTTCTGGAGGGCGACGTACCAGTCCTGGATGCGGGGGTTGACGACGTTCTCACCGGCCGTTTCGAGCGCGGCCACACCGGACTTGAGGCCGGGGGTGAGCTCGATGCCGTCGGTGCCGCCGTCGAACGCGGTCAGCGACTTCACGGACTTGGTGAAGTTCTTCGACGACTCCTCGCTGAGCATGAGGCGCAGCTGCTCCATCGCACCGTCGGGGTTCTTCGCCTTCGACGGGACGATGAACGGCTCACCGCCGGAGGCCCACATGGTGCCGAACGGCAGCTTGTCCGAGGAGTCGAGGCCGGACGGCGCGGAGACCTTCAGGTCGAAGTCGCCCGGCATGGTCTTGGCCGCCTCGTTCTCCACCCAGGAGCCGTTCGGCAGGAAGAGTGCCTTGCCCTCGGTCCAGGCGGTCTGCGACTGGATGTGGTCGAGGCCCGGGGTGCCCTTGAGGATGTAGCCCTTCTTGTACAGCTCGTAGTACGCCTCGAAGCACGCCTTGACGGCCGGGTGCTTCCACGCGTTGGGCTCCAGGTTGTCGATCGCGTCGAGCACCTCGCGGCCGCCGACCTTGGCGATCATCGGGTACAGCGCGAAGGGGATGTAGTACGGGTGCTTGCCCGCGTACGTCCAGGGCGCGATGCCCTTCTTCTTGGCCTTCGCGCAGACCTTGAGCATGTCGTCCCAGGTCTCCGGGTACTCGGCGTCGAGCGAGTCGAGCGCCTTCCCCGAGTACCAGACGCCGTAGACCGTGTACGCGTAGTACATGATCCAGACCTTGTCGCCGTCGAACTGGCCCATCTCCAGGACGCCGGGCCGCAGCGTGTCGCGGACCTTCTTGGCCGGGTCGTCGACGGAGGGGGCGTCCATCAGCGCGGTGAGGTCGGCGATCTGCTTCTTGCCGACGAGGACGCCCATGTCCATCTGTTCGGCACCGGAGTTGTCGATCAGGTCCGGCGGGTTGCCCCCGTTGAACCGCGGCTGCAGCGTCGACTGGATCTTCTGCGTGGGCGTGAACTTGACCTTGGCCTTGGGGAACTTCTTCTCGTAGACCTTGATCGCGTCCTTGGCGTACTGGGTGCCGAAGCCGCCGTCGAAGAGCACGAAGTCGAGGGGCGCGCTCTCGTTGACCGCGAGCGGGTTCTCCTTGGACTTGGTCCCCTTGTCGACCTTCTCGTCGGTGCCGCCGTCGCCGCTCGCACACGCCGAGAGGAAACTCATCGCGGGCACGGATATCAGACCGAGCGCCGCCGACCGCTTGATCAGATCACGGCGTCCGAGGCCCTCATGACCGTTACTTGCTGAAGTGGATCCCATGCTCAAGTCCTCGCCTTCTCCAGGACTCAGGCGGTGAACCGGACCCTCCCCGGCACCGCGGTGTGGTGAAGCTGGGGTCGTGCGATCTGTCTCCGGGATCGGCTTGACATGGTCGGCGGTTGAAGCCTCCTCGCCACTCCCCACCTCCCCCGCCCCCGG
>NZ_JAAAHS010000194.1 GCF_009908195.1 Streptomyces boluensis
GTGTGGTGGAGGGGATGGGCTCCGCCCCGGTCCGCGCGGCGGGCGCCGGGCTCGGGGGCTGCTGAGCTGGTTCGGGTTGCGCGCTCGGGGCGGCCGGCGTACCGGACGGCTGCGGCGTGCTGCTCGGCGACGCGGCAGGAGCGCCGCTCGGCGTACCGGACGGCGGCGGTGTGGTGCTCGCCGTGCGAGGGGTGGCGGGCGGCGCGACAGGTGCGGCCGCGGCGGGACCCGTGGTGCCGCGGATCTTGCCGTCGGGGTCCAGGAAGGCGGGGTTGCCGCCAGGGACCATGCCGAGCTCGCGGGCGCGCTGCTCGAGGGAGCCGGGCGCCGAGTAGCCGTCGACGTCGCGCTGCAGTTCCTGCTGCTGGTCGGTGAGCTCGGTGGCCTCCTTCTTCAACTTGCTGAGCCGGAACGAGCCCTGGTTCAGCGAGGAGTTGAGGATCAGCAGCGCGATCAGGCCGCCACCGAGCAGCACCACGACGAGCAGGACGAAGGGGGTACGGGCCGCGGAGGCCGGCCCGGTGGGAAGCAGCCGCGCGAGCCGTGCGGCCCTCCCCCGCATCGGCGGTTTGCCGCTCATGCGGAGCCCTCCCCACTGCGCCGCGTCACGCGATGTCCTCCCGGATGCGCTGCGCCCCGCGCAGCCGCGCGGGTGCGGCCCTGCGGTTCTCGGCCACCTCTTCCTCGGTGGGGAGTTCGGCACCGCGCGTGAGCAGCTTCAGACGCGGCTGGTAGCGCTCGGGCACGACCGGAAGGCCGGGCGGCGCGGTGTTGGCGGCGCCCGCCGCGAACACCTGCTTCACCAGGCGGTCTTCGAGCGAGTGGTACGAGAGGACGGCGACCCTGCCGCCCACCGCGAGCGCCTTCACCGCGGCCGGAACGGCCCTTTCCAGGACGGAGAGTTCACCGTTGACCTCGATCCGCAGCGCCTGGAAGGTGCGCTTGGCCGGGTTGCCACCGGTGCGCTTGGCGGCCTGCGGCAGCGCGTCCCGGATCAGCTCGACGAGCCGCGCGCTGTTGCTGAACGGCTCCTTCTCGCGCTCCCGTACGACGGCGGACACGATCCGCTTGGCCTGCTTCTCCTCGCCGTACGCCCGCAGGATCCGCACCAACTCGCCGGGTGCGTAGGTGTTGAGCACCTCGGCGGCGCTCATTCCGGTCGTCTGGTCCATACGCATGTCGAGCGGCGCGTCCTGCGCGTAGGCGAACCCCCGGTCCGCCTCGTCCAGTTGCATGGAGGAGACGCCGAGGTCGAAGAGGACGCCCTGTACGTGCGGGATGTCCAGGCGCCGCAGTACGTCGGGGAGTTCGTCGTAGACCGCGTGCACCAGGGTGGCCCGGTCGCCGTAGGGGGCGAGCCGCTCGCCGGAGAGGCGCAGGGCTTCCTTGTCGCGGTCGAGGGCGACGAGGCGGGCCTCGGGGAAGGTGCTGAGCAGCGCCTCGCTGTGGCCGCCGAGACCGAGGGTGCAGTCGACGACCACGGCCCCGGGGTTCGTCAGGGCCGGGGCCAACAGGTCCAGGCACCGCTGGAGCATCACCGGGACATGTCGACTCTCGCTCAAAACACCCTCTCAGGTAGAGCGGCGGCCGCACGCACTGCCGGGTCCCCGCCCGCTCGAAGGGGAACGGCCCGCCTGGCGCCGGGGAAGGGGCGTCAGCCGACCGGGAGCGGGAGGAGGCCGAGCCGTACGTGCGCACCGCACGCGGGGGGAAATTCGGGGGGAATCTCCGGGAAACCAGTCCAGCAGGGAGGGGTTTTCGCCTCCCGCTTCGCGTCACTTTAGTCCACGCTGTCCCGCGGTCAATCTCCGGCCACGCGCGCGCTGTGCGCGTCGTGGAGACGCTGTTTCACCCGTACGGGCGTGGCGCGCGCGACCTTGTGGGTTACCTCACAACAAGCGCCGTAGACGTTCTTTGTCCCCTCTCACAGCAGGCCACGGCGATCTGTGCGGACTAACGTCGTACGCATGTCGACTGCCTCTGTTCCCGCGGACCCCTCCGGCCGCATACCCGCATCCCCTGCGCCCTCCGCGTCCTCCGCGTCCTCAGCCGGCACGGTCACCGACCGCCTGGTCGAGGCGAACAACCGGTACGCCGCCGACTTCGCCGACCCCGGTATGGACGCCCGGCCCGTTCTCAAGGTCGCTGTCGTCGCGTGCATGGACGCCCGGCTCGACCTGCACGACGCCCTCGGTCTCGAACTCGGCGACTGCCACACCATCCGCAACGCGGGCGGCGTGGTCACCGACGACGTGATCCGCTCGCTGACGATCAGCCAGCGGGCGCTCGGCACCCGAAGCGTCGTCCTCATCCACCACACCGGCTGCGGTCTGCTCAGCCTCACCGAGGACTTCCGGCACGAGCTGGAGGACGAGGTGGGCCAGCGTCCGGCGTGGGCGGTGGAGGCCTTCCGCGATGTCGACCAGGACGTACGCCAGTCGATGCAGCGGGTGCGCACCTCGCCCTTCCTGCTGCACCGCGACGATGTACGGGGCTTCGTCTTCGACGTGAAGACCGGTCTGCTGCGCGAGATCGACCCGGCCTAGCAGGCGGGCCCGGATGTACGTCAACGGCGGCGGAGCCTCACCTTCCGGTGAGGATTCCGCCGCAGTCGTACCCCAAAAAGCAGCCAAGCCCTGACATATCGCCGCCAGTTATCCACAGGCGAGTGACACGAAGCGGTAACGGCAACAAGAATGCGTGTGTGGCATCCCGCGGACGTGTTCGTGTGCGGTGTCCGCATTTCGGGGAGGGCCGGTTCGCACAGGGACATCGGCCTGGAGAAGGGCCGAGGAGGGCCGGGTGACGACCTATGAAGATCGAGCGAGCCTCACAGACCTGACCACCACCGCGGAGCGTGTCCGCAGGTCGGTGGAGGGTGTGATCGAGGGCAAGCCAGAGGTCGTACGGCTTTCGCTGACCGTGCTCCTGGCCGAGGGGCACCTCTTGATCGAGGACGTGCCGGGCGTGGGCAAGACCATGCTCGCCAAGGCGCTCGCGCGGTCCATCGACTGCTCGGTGCGGCGCATCCAGTTCACGCCCGACCTGCTGCCCTCGGACATCACCGGTGTGTCGATCTTCGACCAGCAGCAGCGGGAGTTCGAGTTCAAACCGGGCGCCATCTTCGCGCAGATCGTCATCGGCGACGAGATCAACCGCGCCTCGCCCAAGACCCAGTCGGCGCTCCTGGAATCCATGGAGGAGCGCCAGGTCACCATCGACGGGCACAGCTACGAACTGCCTGATCCGTTCATGGTGGTGGCGACCCAGAACCCGGTCGAGATGGAGGGCACGTATCCGCTGCCCGAGGCCCAGCGCGACCGCTTCATGGCCCGCGTCTCCATCGGGTACCCCAGCGCCGAGGCCGAGCTCCAGATGCTCGATGTGCACGGCTCCCTCTCGCCTCTCGACGACCTCCAGCCGGTGGCGCACGCCCATGACATCGTCAAGCTGATCGAGGCGGTGCGCACCGTGCACGTCGCCGACCCGGTGCGCCGCTATGCGGTCGACCTCGTCGCCGCGACGCGCACCCACCCGGACCTCAGGCTCGGCGCCTCGCCCCGCGCCACCCTGCACCTGCTCCGCGCCGCGAAGGCCTCGGCCGCCCTGAGCGGCAGGGAGTACGCCCTGCCGGACGATGTGCAGGCCCTCGCCATCGCGGTGCTCGCGCACCGGCTGCTGCCCACCGCCCAGGCCCAGTTGAACCGGCGCACGGCCGAGCAGGTCGTCCTGGACATCCTGCAGCGCACCCCGGTCCCCGCGACCCAGGCGCCCGGCTCCGGCTACCCCCGGAACGTCCCGGGCACCTCCACGTACGGCCAACAGCCGCCCGGCACACGGAGGCTGTGATGGCGGTCGGGGGGCCGGCACCGCAGGCCGGGACCGGAGCGGCGGAACCGAACGAGGACCGGGGGGACCTGCGGACCGCGTTCGCGGGCCTGACCACCCGCGGCCGCTCCTTCCTCGCCGCCGGTGTCGCCGCCGCGGTGTGCGCGTACGTACTCGGGCAGGGCGACCTGCTCCGGGTCGGCCTGCTGCTCGCCGTGCTGCCGCTGGTGTGTGTGCTCGTGCTCTACCGCACGCGGTACCGCGTCGCGGGTTCGCGGCGGCTCTCCCCCGCGCGCGTGCCCGCGGGTTCCGAGTCCCGGGTGCACCTGCGCCTGGACAATGTCTCGCGGCTGCCCACCGGTCTGCTGATGCTCCAGGACCGGGTGCCCTATGTGCTCGGCCCACGGCCCCGGTTCGTGCTCGACCGGGTGGAGGCGGGCGGTCGCCGCGAGGTGTCGTACCGCGTCCGCTCCGACCTGCGCGGTCGCTATCCGCTCGGCCCGCTCCAACTGCGCCTCACGGACCCCTTCGGCATGTGCGAGCTGACTCGTTCCTTCAGTGCGTACGACAACCTCACAGTCATCCCGCGCGTGACCCCGCTGCCCCCGGTCCGGCTCGCCGGGGAGGCCGCGGGGTACGGCGACGGACGGCAGCGCACGCTCGCGCTGGCCGGTGAGGACGACGTGATCCCGCGCGGGTACCGGCACGGGGACGACCTGCGCCGGGTGCACTGGCGCTCCACCGCGCGGTACGGCGAGTTGATGGTGCGGCGCGAGGAGCAGCCGCAGCGCGCCCGCTGCACGGTGCTGCTCGACACCCGCCGCGTCGCCCACCAGGGCGCAGGACCCGACTCGTCCTTCGAGTGGGCGGTCTCCGGCACCGCCTCCACGGTGGTGCACATGCTCGAACGCGGCTATGCGGTACGCCTGTTGACCGATACCGGCGCCTGCGTACCGGGGGAGGGTTCCGACGGTTTCGCGGGCACCGGCCAGGAGTCGGCCGATGCCGCCGGGCTGATGATGGACACCCTCGCGGTGGTCGACCACTCCGACGACACGGACCTGTCGCGGGCGTACGAGGTGCTGCGCGGCGGGAACGACGGGCTGCTGATCGCCTTCCTCGGCGACCTGGACGAGCAGCAGGCCGCGGTGGCCGCCCGGCTGCGGCAGCGCAGCGGAGCGGCCGTCGCCTTCGTACTCGACAGCACGGCGTGGACGCGCGGCGCGGGCCCCTCCGCACCGTTCGAGGACCGGCTGCGGCTGCTGCGCGAGGCGGGCTGGACGGCCGTCGGGGTGCCGCCCGGCGCGAGCCTCGCCGAGCTGTGGCGGGACGCTGACCGGCACCGCGCGGGCGCGGGACCGGCCCCGGTGGCGGGTACGACGACGGGAGGCTGGTCATGAGCGGGCGCACCCGTCTCGCCCTGTGCGCCACCGCGGCGACACTGCTCGCCTCCTGCGCGCTGCTGCCGCTGGTGGGGTCGATCACCTGGATCGTCCAGGCGGCGATCCTGCTCGCCCTCCAGTCGGGGACCGGCGCGCTCGCCCGGCGGGTGCCGCTGGCCCGGCCGCTGACCGTGCTCGCCCAGGCCGTGGTGACGCTGCTCCTGCTCACCCTGGTGTTCGCGAGCGGTCACGCCGTCGCCGGGTTCCTGCCAGGCCCTGAGACCTTCGAGCGTTTCGCCGTGCTGCTGCAGGCCGGCGCCCAGGACGTCGGGCAGTACACGATCCCGGCGCCGCTCACCGACGGCATCCGGCTGATGCTGGTCGGCGGGGTCCTGGTGATCGGCCTCGCGGTGGACGCGCTCGCGGTGACGTTCCGCAGCGCGGCCCCGGCGGGCCTGCCGCTGCTCGCGCTGTACTCGGTCGCGGCCGGGCTCTCCGACGGCGGTGCGGGCTGGCTGTGGTTCGTCCTCGCCGCCGCGGGCTATCTGCTGCTGCTTCTAGCCGAGGGGCGCGACCGGCTCTCCCAGTGGGGACGGGTCTTCGGCGGCGCCGCGCGCAGGCCGGGCGGGCTCTCCTCGGGCCTGGAGCCGAGCGGTTCGGGCGCCGTGGCCCCGGTCCGTACGGGGCGGCGCATCGGTGTGCTCGCCCTCGGTATCGCGCTGGCGGTGCCCGCGGCACTGCCGGCCCTGGGCAACGGCTTGCTCGGCGGCACCGGCGACAGCGGCGGTTCGGGTCCCGGCGGCGGCACGATCTCCGCGGTGAACCCGCTGGTCTCCCTGCAGAACAGCCTGAACCAGCCGAACGACCGCCAGGTCATCTCGTACCGCACGAACTCCGAGCAGACGCAGGACATGTATCTGCGCATCGTGGCCCTCGACAAGTTCGACGGCACGTCCTGGAAGCCCGCCGAGCGGAGCATCACCGACGTGCCGGACCGGCTCCCTGAACCCCGCGGCCTGAGCCCCGAGGTGCGCACCACCGAGGTGCAGACGAACATATCGGCGGCCGACTGGTACAAGCAGAACTGGCTGCCGATGCCCTACCCGGCGGCCCAGGTGAACATCGACGGCCGCTGGCGGTACGAACCGGTGGGCCGCACCCTGGTCGGCGACCGCGGCCAGACCACCGGCGGCAGGCAGTACGAGGTGAGGAGCCTCGTCGTGCAGCCCACCGCCGACCAGCTCGCCAAAGCCCCGGCGCCGAGTGCCGCGTTCACCCGCGAGTTCACCTCCGTACCGGACTCGCTGCCCGCCGACGTCCACGCGACGGCCCGCAAGGTGACCAGGGGCTCGGCGAACGACTACGAGCGCGCGGTGAAGCTCCAGGACTGGTTCGCCTCCGAGGGCGGCTTCACGTACGACACGGAGGTGCGGGCGGGCAGCGGGGTCGCGGCGATCAGCCGTTTCCTGAAGGAGCGGGAGGGCTTCTGCGTCCACTTCTCCTTCTCGATGGCGGCGATGGCCCGCACGCTCGGCATTCCGGCCAGGGTGGCGGTGGGCTTCACACCGGGCGCCGCGCAGTCGGACGGCACTATGTCGGTCGGTCTGCGGGACGCGCACGCCTGGCCCGAGCTGTACTTCGAGGGGGTGGGCTGGACCCGGTTCGAGCCGACGCCCACGCGCGGCTCGGTGCCTGAGTACACCCGCCAGGACGTGCCCGCGCCCGACGCCAGTGCCAGCGCGGCGCCCGAGGCCTCGGCCTCGTCGGACCCGTCCGACGCCCCGTCCGCCACGGCCTCCGAGAGCTGCGGCCGCGACCAGCAGCGCCTCGGCGGATGCGGCGCGGACGAGGGGCAGGCCGCCGGCGGCGGCGGTGACGACGGCCCACCGCTCGGCATGATCGCGGGGGTGACCCTCGGGGCGCTACTGATCGTGGCGTTGCCGCTGCTGCCCTGGCTGTGGCGTACGCGGATCCGCGCGGTGCGCCTCGGCGCGGCGGGCCGTACGGAAGCCGACGCGGCGGCGCGGACCTTGGCGATCTGGCTCGAAGTGACCGACACCGCCTGGGACTACGGCGTCCTGCCGGACGATTCGCTGACTCCGCGCAAGGCGGCGGAGCGCATCGTCCGCGTCGGACATCTGGAACCGGAGCCGGCGGATTCCGTCCATCGTGTGGCGGCGGCCGTGGAGCAGGTGCTGTACGCGCCGGATCCGCGCCCGACGACCGGCCTCGCCGAGGATGTGCACCGGCTGCGGGCCGGCCTGCGCACCGGACTGAGCCGCCCGAGCCGGCTCCGCGCCTTGCTCGCCCCGCGCTCCGCCGTCCGGGTGTCCTGGGCCTTCGCGGCCCGGTGGCACACCCTGACCGGGCGCCTGCGGGTGAACGGCCGCGGCCAGAACCGCCTGGACAGCTGGGCGGCGGCGCTCCGCCGACCGGGCAAGCCGGGACGTCAGGAAGGCTGAACGCCGGTCGCGCTTCCCCGGCCTCGGGTACTCAGGCCGGCAACCGGTGACCGGAAAAACAGCAAAGGGTGAGGGGTGCACGCGTGATGCGTGCACCCCTCACCCTTTGCCGTGGATGTCTCAGGTACGGAACGTACGGAAGAACTCAGCGGCCTTCTTCGTCACGGCGACGCTGCCACCGCTGCTCGATCCGGTTCATCATCGAGCGGCGCTGTTTGCCCTGCCGACGAGCAGTCTGGCCGCCCGGAGCGGTGCCAGGAGCGGCCTGCTCCCCTGGCTTGGGTGCTTTGCGCCAACCGGTCACCGCGAGGACCGCGCAGCCGAGCATCACGAGGAAGCCCACCACACTGATCCAGATCTGCTGCGCGACCATGCCGGCCATGAGGAGCGCGATACCCACCAGGAAGCCGGCAACTGCCTGGTAGACCCGTCGCCGGGTGTATGTACGCATCCCGCTTCCCTCAAGCGCTGTCGCGAACTTGGGATCTTCGGCGTACAGCGCTCGCTCCATTTGCTCGAGCATTCGCTGCTCGTGCTCCGAGAGCGGCACGGAGTCCTCCTCATCGTGCGGTCGCCGGGGCGACCGGGGGTCCCCTTCAGGATAGGCAGGGAATCGCCCCCGTGAAACCCGCCCCTCTACGCCAATTCGCCATTCCGAACCGCCATGAAGGTCCGGCCGTACTGAAGCGTGCATTCCCCAGCGGCCGATCCGTCATGCCGGACGGTGTCCCTCGATCATACGGGGCGAAGCGCCCGATCGGGGGGCCTGTGGCGTACTCCATCTGCGGTTGCGACGCTGATCAGGGCGTCCGCACAAGATCGGTGGGCGCCACCGGTCCGCTTCGGAGTGATGTTCCTCGACCGTGCGGTGCTGTCCGCGAGTGCTACGCCTCGAACTTCTCGGCCAGTACGTGCAGCTGGGTGGCGACCGAATGGAACGCGGGCTGCTCCGCGGCAGCGGCCTCCAGCTTCAGCAGCGCGTCCAGGGCGCCCGGCTCCGTGTCCACCAGAACGCCGGGGACGAGGTCCGCGAAGACGCGCACGCCGTGCACCGCGCCGATGCGCAGACCGCTGGCCGTGACGAGTTCGGTGAGCTGCTCCGCGGTGAAGCGCCGCGGCACCGGGTCGCCTTCGCCCCAGCGGCCGTCCGGGTCGGTGAGCGCCTCGCGGGCCTCGGTGAAGTGCCCGGCGAGCGCCCTGGCGAGCACGGCGCCGCCGAGGCCCGCCGCGAGCAGGCTGAGGACGCCGGTCTCCCGCAGGGCGCCGACGACGTTGCGTACGCCTTCGGCCGCGTCGTCCACGTACTCCAGGACGCCGTGGCAGAGCACCACGTCGTACTCACCGCGGCCGACCACGTCGAACAGGCCGTGTGCGTCGCCCTGGACGCCGCGCACCTGGTCGGCGACCCCGGCCTCCGCGGCCCTGCGCTCCAGGGCGAACAGGGCGTTGGGGCTGGGGTCGACGACGGTGACCCGGTGTCCGAGGCGGGCGACGGGCACCGCGAAGTTGCCGCTGCCGCCGCCGGTGTCGAGTACGTCGAGCGACTCCCGTCCCGTCGCCTTGGCCTGGCGGTCCAGGGCGTCCTTCAGGACTTCCCAGACGACGGCGGTACGGAGAGAAGCGCGGGGGCGCATCGGGTCCGACACGGCAGTTGACTCCTCGACGGGCGGCGCCGCGGCTTCAGCGGCGGAGCGATGGAATACCTCGCCTGGCCTCGCGGTGTACGCAAGGCGCAGGTGTTCCCACCCTATTGCCTTCGGGGTGCTTCGCTGTCATCCGTCCTCCTCTCGTCGGCGGCCCCGTTCGCGGCGCTGCGCTCGCTCGTTCGGTCGCTCGTGTCCGGTGGTGACGGGCCGGGTCGTTCAGCCCGCGTCCGTGCGGTCCTGGCGTGGTGCGGGCAGCACCGGCTGGAGCACCAGCATGCGTTCGACGAGGCGCAGGAACATCGCCACGTCGCGCAGCAGATCGTCGGCGTCGCGGGTGCTGGCGGCGCCCTGGATGCCGGCCTCGGCGCGGGCGCGGCGGCGGGCGCCGGAGGCGAACAGGGCGCTCCACTCGGTCAGTTCGGGTGCTATCTCGGGGAGCACTTCCCAAGCGCTCCTGATGCGCCGGCGTTTGCGCGACGTGGTCTCCGGGCGGCCGCGGGCGGCGAGCACCGCGGCGGCGGTGCGCAGAGCGGCGAGATGGGCGGCGGAGTAGCGCTCGTTGGGGGTTTCCAGGGTGGCCGCGTCGTCGAGTCCTGTGCGTGCCTGGGCGAGCAGGTCGAGCGCCGCCGCCGGGGCTGTCGCGCGGCGGATCACGGGGTGGATGTCACTTGCCGGACCGTTCAGTGAGGGGGCAGGGCCGGTGGCTGCGCGGCGCCGAGGGGTTGCCGCTGCGGATGAACTGGCCATGACGAACCTCCTGTCGTCGTATGACGGCGCAAGTAGCCGTATACCCACATCGTGAGGTATGCCACTGACAATCCGCCCTGACCTGCACTTTCGACTCGATCAGGGGTTCGCACAAGGGAGTTGGGCGGATCGGGGGCGGGGGTGGCCGCACGGGCGCGGAGCCCACCCTGCATACTGGTTCTGCACTGACCAGTCAGTTCAAAAGAGTGTGAGGGGGAAGGTCTGTGGAGAGCCCGCACGGGGCACCCCGCGGCATATCCGTCACGGCCGAGAACTTCGGCCTGAAGGGCCCGCGCGGCTGGGCGTTCCGCGGTGTCCGCGTCGACGCCGAGCCCGGCGCGCTGATCGCCGTCGAGGGCCCGTCCGGCACCGGGCGTACGTGCCTGCTGCTCGCGCTGACCGGACGGATGCGGCCCACCGAGGGCCACGCCTCCGTCGGCCGGATGCGGCTGCCCAAGCAGATGGCCGCCGTACGCCGGATCAGCGCGCTCGGCCCGGTGCCGGGCGTGACGGACCTGGACCCGGCGCTGACCGTCCAAGAGCACATCCACGAACGCGCCCTGCTGCAGCGGCGGTTCGGCGGCTCGCTGCGCTCGCTGCTGCGACCGCGGGCGGAGCGCAGGGCGTCGACGAAGGAACGTATCGACAGCGCCCTGGCGGCCGCCGGGCTCGATCTCGACGTACTGCCGAAGGGCCCCCGCACCTCCGTGCGTGACCTTGAGCGGCTCGAGGCGCTGCGGCTTTCCGTGGCGCTCGCCCTGATCGGGGAGCCGCGGCTGCTCGGCGTGGACGACGTGGACCTGAAGCTCTCGGACGCCGAGCGGGCCGAGGCATGGGCGCTGCTGCGGTCGGTCGCCGAGAGCGGACCGACCGTCGTGGCGGTGTGCAGCGAGGCGCCCGAGGGGGCGGTCGTGGTGTCGACGGCCGCTGCGCGTGAGGAAGCCCAGAACGACCAGGACGACCAGAGCGCCGAGAGCGGCGCGGCGGGCGACGACTCCGGCGCCGAGGACCGGGTCGACGGGAACGAGACGAAGGGGGCGGCGGATGCGATCGCCGAGACTGGCCGCGCTTGAGCTCAGGCGGTTCGGCAGGGGCAAGTTGCCGCGGGCGGCGCTCGCGGCACTGCTGCTGCTTCCGCTGCTGTACGGGGCGCTGTACCTGTGGTCGTTCTGGGACCCGTACGGGCGGCTCGACAAGATCCCTGTCGCGCTCGTGAACGACGACAAGGGTGCGACGGCCGACGGGAAGAAGATCTCCGCGGGCGACGCGATCACCGAGGCGCTGCACGACAGCAACACCTTCCAGTGGCACGAGGTGAGCGCCGACGACGCGCGCGCGGGCGTGGAGAACGGCACGTACTACCTGTCGCTGACGATGCCCGAGGACTTCAGCGAGCGGATCGCGTCGAGTTCCGGGGACGCGCCGGAGACCAGCGCCCTCCAGGTGCGTACGAACGACGCCAACAACTACATCGTCGGGCAGATCTCGCGGACGGTCTTCTCCGAGGTGCGCACCGCGGCCTCCACGGATGCCTCCCGCACCTTCCTGGACAAGATCTTCATCTCGTTCTCCGACATCCACGGCAAGACCAAGCAGGCGGCCGAGGGCGCGGACAAGCTCAAGTCGGGTGCGGACAAGGCCAAGAAGGGCTCCAAGGAACTCGCCGACGGCCTCAAGGACGCGAAGGACGGCAGCAGCGACCTGGCGGGCGGCCTGAAGCGGCTCGACAAGGGCTCCGGTGACCTGGAGCGCGGCGCGGGCCAGGTCGCGGACGGCACCCAGGTGCTCGCCGACAAGGTGAACGCGGGCGCGGCCAAGGTGCGGCCGTTCCTCAAGGACAACGGCGAGACCATCGGCGACACCGCGCGGCTCGTCTCCGACTCGACGGCCGTCGTACGGCGCCACCTGGACGACCTCGTGAAGCTGACGCCGGGCGCGGCCGAGGACGCGCGCAAGGCGTCCGAGCGGCTGAACACGGTGTACGCCTCGCTCTGCGAGGACGCGCCGATCCCCGGGCCGTACTGCCCGGCGCTCAAGGACGCCAAGGAGGCGGCGGCCACCACCGCGCGGATCGCCGGCGACCTCGACCGGATCGTCAAGGACTACAACGGCGATGTCGCGACCCTCGACGCCCACCTCGCGAAGCTCCAGCGGCAGGCCGACGACCTGGCCCAGCGCGCGCCGCACCTGGACGAGGACCTCGACGCCGCCGTCGCCAAGATCAACAAGCTGAACAGCGGCGCCAAGGAGGTCGCCAAGGGCGCGGGCAAGCTGCACACCGGGCTCACTCAGGCCAAGGCGGGCTCCGTCGACCTGGACGGCGGCGTGGGCCGGCTCAAGACCGGCGCCAAGAACCTCGACGGCGGCATGTTCAAGCTGGCCGACGGTACGGGCGACCTCGCCGGCGGGCTGCACGACGGTGTGGAGAAGATCCCCGACTACGGCAAGAAGGACCGCGACCAGCGCACCGAGGTGATGGCCGACCCGGTTCAGCTGGCCTCGCAGTCGCTCCACAAGGCGCCCAACTACGGCACCGGTTTCGCCCCGTACTTCATCCCGCTGTCCCTGTGGGTCGGCGCCATGGTGGCGTACATGCTGATCCAGCCGATGAACCGGCGGGCGCTCGCGGCCGGTGCCTCGGCCTGGCGGATCGCGCTCGCGGGCTGGCTGCCGGTGGCGGCGCTCGGGGCACTCCAGGTCGGCGCGCTGATGTCGGTGCTGCACTGGGGGCTCGGCCTGGAGATGACCAGGGCGGCCGGAACGGTCGGTTTCCTGTTCCTCGTCACCGGCTGCTTCGCGGCGATCATCCAGTGGCTGAACGCACGCTTCGGGGCGGCGGGCCGGATCCTGGTCCTCGCGGTCCTGATGCTGCAGCTGACGTCGGCGGGCGGCACCTATCCGGTGCAGACCAGCCCGTCGTTCTTCAGCGCCATCCACCCGTTCCTGCCGATGAGCTACATCGTGGAGGCGCTGCGCAGGCTGATCAGCGGCGGCGGTCTCGGCCCTGTGTGGCAGGCGTGCGCGGTACTGCTGGCCTTCACCTTGGGGGCGCTCGCCCTCACGGCGGTCTCGGCCCGGCGCAAGCAGGTGTGGACCCTGGACCGGCTGCACCCCGAGCTGAGCCTGTGAGCGCGGTGAGCACTCCTCGACCTGTGAGAATCAGAAGTATGGAAAGCAGCAGCACGCGGCGCCAAGCCACCCGGGCCAAGCTCTACGAAGCGGCCGTCACGCTCATCGCCGAGAAGGGCTTCTCCGCGACCACGGTCGACGAGATCGCGGAGCGGGCCGGGGTCGCGAAGGGCACGGTCTACTACAACTTCACGAGCAAGGCCGAGCTCTTCGAGGAGCTGCTGCGGCACGGTGTGGGGCTGCTCACCGCTTCCCTCAGGGAGGCCGCCGAGGAGACCGTCCGCAAGGGCGGCAGCCAGGTCGACGCCCTGGACGGCATGATCCGGGCGGGCCTGGTCTTCATCGACACCTATCCGGCCTTCACCCAGCTGTACGTGGCGGAGCTGTGGCGGACCAACAGGGCCTGGCAGTCCACCTTGATGGTGGTCAGGCAGGAGGCCGTCGCGGTGGTCGAGGGGGTGCTGCGCGCGGGCGTCGAGAACGGCGAACTGAGCGCGGAGATCGACATTCCGCTCACCGCCGCGGCCCTGGTGGGGATGGTCCTGGTCGCGGCCCTCGACTGGCAGGCGTTCCAGCCGGAGCGGACCATCGACGACGTCCACTCGGCACTGTCCCGGCTCCTCCAGGGACGGGTGAGCGGCACGCGCGCGTAGTGCGTGTTTCGGTGGAACAGGGCGGCGCACGCGCGTAGTGCCTGTTTCGGAGACGTACACGCGACGTCGTCCGGACACACAGATGCGCCGGTCCGTGAGGCTCGATCCCCCCGAGCCTCACGGAACCGGCGCTTCCCCCGTGCTGTCCCCCGAAT
>NZ_JAAAHS010000195.1 GCF_009908195.1 Streptomyces boluensis
CCCCACGCCCGACACTTGAGCCATGACCGGCACGGCGACCGGCACAGGCGGAGGGGGACGCGACATGCGGGAGACTCATCGGGGTGAGGCCGAGCGGCTGCTCGTACGGGCCGTCGAGGAGGAGGTCCGGCGCTCCGGCGGGCGGGCCGACGGGAACGTGCTCCTGAGCCGGGCGCGCGCCGCGCTCGACTCGATGGCGGGCGCGGCCGACGAGGAGTACGCGGCGTACACCCGCGCGCTCGACGAGGCGGAGGCCGGGCAGGAGTCGTTCGGGCAGCGGCTCGGCCGTGAGGGGTCGACGCCCGCCCTGGTCACCGTGGTCGCCGCGGTCGCCGCTGCCGCCGCCGACCTGGCCTTCGGCACCGATGCCGGTACGGCGCTCGGCGCGGGCGCGGTCGTCGCGGTGGCGGGCGCCGCGGCCACCGTCGCCAAGGTGACCGCCGGCCATGTGCCCGCCGCACACCGCCGCGCGGGCGCGCTCGGCCAGCCCGGCGGGCCCGAGCAGCTGCGGCTGCAGTGGCTCACCGCCCTTGAGGTGCGCGGCATCCGCCCGTACCTGGACCAGCAGCGGGTGGTGGCCGCGAACACCGGTACGGGCGCGAAGAAGGCGGTGCCGTTGCGCCGTACCGACAAGAGCGCGGCAGCCCGGCGGCGGAGCGTGCTCGAGCGGTCGTTCGCCCAACTCCCGGAGCCCGACGGCCCGTTCACCGGCAGGCGGCAGGACCTCGCGCGGATCGGGCAGTGGGTGCACGCCGCCCGCGCCTCCACCGAGACCCGGCCGACCGTGGTGGTGCTGCACGGGGCGCCCGGTTCGGGCCGTTCCACGCTCGCGGTGCACGCGGCGCACGCGCTGCGCGACCAGTTCCGCGGCGCCTGCCTGGTCGACCTGCGCGGCGGCAGCGCCACCGAGCGGCCGCGCTCCACCCGCGACGCGCTGCTCCACCTCCTCAACCGGCTCGGCGCGCCGCGCGAACAGCTCCTGTTCCGTGAACGGCCGTCACAGGAACAGCAGTTGAAGCGGCTGACCGAGCTGTACCACCAGCACCTGACGGGCCTTCCGGTGACGGTGGTCCTGGACGACGCGAGCGACGCCGAGCAGGTCCGCACCCTCGTGCCCGACCGCTCCGACAGCCTGGTCCTCGTCACCTCCCGCACCCCCCTCGACCTGCCGGACGACCTCGCCGCGTGGGTGCACCACCTGCCCGTGGAGGCCCTGGACGCGGCGGGCGCGGAGGAGCTCCTTCGCGAGTCGGCCGAGGACGAGTCGGGCCCGTACGACGCTCAAGCGGCCGAGGAGATACGGGAGTTGTGCGGCGGACTGCCGCTGCCGCTGCGGGTCGCGGGCTCCGCGCTCGGGCAGCGCACCGCGCGCGAACTGGCAGACGATCTGGCCGCGTACGGGCAGCCGGTGGACCCGGTCGAGCGCGTGCTGTCGCTGCGCTACACCGACCTGCCGGACCCGGCGCGGCGGCTCCTTCGGCGGCTCGCGCTCGCCGGGCGCGCCTCCCTCGGCGCCGCCGCCGCGGCCGCGCTCCTCGACACGGACCAGCGGGAGGCGGAACGCCAGCTCACCGCGCTCGCCCGCGCGGGCCTCGTCGACCATGTGCGCGGCAGCCGCTACCGACTGCACGATCTGGTACGGGCGTTCGCCGACGCGCGGCTCCAGGACGAGGAGGAGCCCGCCGGGCGCACCGCCGCGCAGGAACGCCTCATCGCCAGTTACGCGGAGCTCGCCGACTCGGTGATCGGCCTGGTCGACGGCAAGACGTCCACACGCGCGGACACCTCCTTCCACGCGGGCACGGTCGGCCCGCACGGGTTCACCTCCCTCGACTCGGCGCTGCGCTGGCTGGACGACGAGTCGAGCTTCATCACCGACGCGCTGCGGCACGCGGAGGGCGTCGACCAGCAGGCCGTGCTCAACCTCCTGGGCGCGCTGTGCGACTACTGCCTGCTGCGCGGCGACCTCTACCGCCTGGGCGAGATCAGCGAGTTGACGCAGGCCGTCGACCAGGGGCTGCTCGGCCGCTCGGTGCAGTGGCGTACGGGTATCGCGGCCCGCCAGCTCGGCGAGCTCGACAAGGCGCGTTCGACGCTGACCTCGGTCGTCGACCTGTACTTCGAGGCTCAGCACGAGGCGGGCGCGGCCCGCGCGCTCTGCTCGCTCGGCATCACGCTGCACCATCAGGGCCAGCTCAAGGAGGCGGCGGCGAAGCTGCGCGAGGCCCTCGACCTGCAGTCGGGACCGCACCTCGCCGGTGACCGGGCGTGGACGCTGCACGCGCTCGCCGCGGTGGAGCGCGACCGGGCGCGGGTCGCGGACGCGGTCGAGCTGCTGACCACGGCGCTCGACCTGCACCGGGAGAGCGAGTCGGTGCACGGCCAGGCCTGGGCGCACTTCCAGCTCGGCCAGGCCTGCCTGCGCCTGGGCGATGTGCCGCGCGCGGAGGGCGAGTTGAGCACGGCCCTCGACCTGTACGGGCGGACGCGGGACGTGCGCGGTGAGGCGTGGGCGCTGACCCAGCTGGCCCGCGCCCGGCTCGTCGACGGCGACCCGTCGGCGGCGGTGGACGGCCTGCGCCAGGCGGTCGCACGGCACCGGGACAACGAGGACGCGCGCGGTGAGGCCTGGTCCCTGTACTACCTGGGCCAGGCCCTTGAGGAGGCCGGTGAGCTCGACCAGGCGGTGCGGGACCTGGAGCGGGCGCGCACGATGTTCTCCCGGATGCGGGACGTGTACGGACTGGCGTGCGCCCGCCACCACTCGGCCCGCGTCACCCGCGACCAGCGGGCCGCGCAGACGGGTTCGCTGCGCAACTCCGGCTTCGCCCGGCAGCTCCTGGTGGACGCCCGCGCCGACTTCCAGCGCATCGGCGTCGCCCACGGAGAGGCGTGGACCTGCCTGGAGCTCGCGGTGGTGGACGCCGGCAACGCCCGCTCACAGCAGGCCCTGGCGCTCTGCGACGAGGCGACGGCCCTGTTCACGTCGTACGGCGACCGGCGCGGCGAGGACTGGGCCCGCTTCCTGCGCTGCACCCTGCTGCCGTACGCGTCACCGGGCGGCTCGGAGATCGGCACGGCGGTGGCGGCGGAGGAACTCGCCGAGCTCGCCCGCACCGACCACGACACGCGGGACACGGAACTCACCAACTACCTGTCGGCGTACGCCCTGATGCTTGACCGCGGCGTGGAACTCGACGCGGGCTGGCAGGCCTGGCGGCTGCGCATGGTCCCGAACCGGCACGCACGCGAGGTGATGGGCGTCGCGGTACCGCGGTAGCCGCGGAACACAGCTGTGCCCGGCACGGGGCGACCCCGTGCCGGGCACAGCGAACGACGATCTCAGCCCGTGTAGGGCTTCGCCTCAAGAATCTTCACCATGGCCTTCTTGCCGTTCGGAAGCTCGTACTGAGCCTCCTCGCCGACCTTCTTGCCGCTCACACCCTGCCCGAGCGGCGACTGCGGCGAGTACGTCGTGGTGCCCTCCGACGCGTACTCCCGCGAGGCGAGCAGGAAGCTGAGCGTGTCGTCCTCGTCGCCGTCGAAGGCGATCGTCACGACCATGCCGGGCTCCACGACACCGTCGTCGGCGGGTGCCTCGCCGACCTTGGCGTGCTCGAGCATCTGCGTGAGCTGGCGCACGCGGAGCTCCTGCTTGCCCTGCTCCTCCTTGGCTGCGTGATACCCGCCGTTCTCCCGCAGGTCGCCCTCTTCGCGGGCCTCCGCGATCTTGGTGGCGATCTCGGTGCGCGCGGGACCAGACAGATACTCCAGCTCGGCCTTGAGCTGGTTGTACGCCTCCTGGGTCAGCCAGGTGACGTTGTCGCTGGTCTGGGTCACAGGGTGCTCCTCGTCGGTACTGGGAATACAAAGCATCGCCCTACCCAAAGGATGTTCCCCAGCGGGCGGGCGAAACCACGAGCCTAACAATTCAGGGGCAAAAGGGGGAGGAGGTAAATCCCCGGAGCAGCGGGCCGCTCAGCGGGCGTCGCAGGACACCAGCTCGACGGCGGTGGCCCGCTCCGTCGTACGGACCGTGACGGCCTCGTCGACGACGCTCTCGCGCTGCTCGAAGGCGAAGTCCTTGCGGCCGACCTCGACACCGGACTCGGCGAGCGCGCGCAGCGTGCAGGTGCCGGAGACCGCGGGGTCCTTACGGATCTCCAGGTGGGCGTCGACGGCCGTGGCGGAGGCGACCTTGAACGTGATCAGCTCGCCGCTGAAGGCGTTCTTGCCGGAGATGTAGTCGTAGCCGATCCACCCGATCACGCCGAGCAGCAGCACACCGAGCACCGAGCCGACGATCTTCAGCTTGCGGTCGGCGCGGGCGTCCGCGGAGCGGCCGTACCGGCCCTCGGGGAGCTGTTCGCGGACCACGCTCATGATCGACCTCTCGAGGTGGGGCCTGGGATGGGGACCCGGGAATTATCCCGCCCCCGTTTCGGTCACTATAGAAGCCCCGAGAAGCGCCGGATGACCTAGGGCCGCCCACCGACCGAGGGCGGCGTACACATGAGGATCGAGTCTTGACTGATCAGCTGCGACTGATGGCCGTTCACGCCCACCCCGACGACGAGTCGAGCAAGGGCGCGGCCACGATGGCCAAGTACGTGTCCGAGGGGGTGGACGTGCTCGTGGTCACCTGCACGGGCGGTGAGCGGGGCTCCATCCTCAACCCGAAGCTCCAGGGCGACCGGTACATCGAGGAGAACATCCACGAGGTGCGCCGCAAGGAGATGGACGAGGCGCGGGAGATCCTCGGCGTCAAGCAGGAGTGGCTGGGCTTCGTCGACTCCGGCCTGCCGGAGGGCGACCCGCTGCCGCCGCTGCCGGAGGGCTGCTTCGCCCTGGAGGACGTGGACAAGGCCGCCGGGGAGCTGGTGCGGCAGATCCGTTCGTTCCGCCCCCAGGTGATCACCACGTACGACGAGAACGGCGGCTATCCGCACCCCGACCACATCATGACCCACAAGATCTCGATGGTGGCGTTCGAGGGCGCGGCCGACCCGGAGAAGTTCCCGGAGAGCGAGTTCGGGCCGGTGTACGAGCCGAAGAAGCTGTACTACAACCAGGGCTTCAACCGGCCGCGTACGGAAGCGCTGCACGGGGCGCTGCTCGAGCGCGGCCTGGAGTCGCCGTACGGGGACTGGCTGAAGCGCTGGGACGAGTTCGAGCGGGTGGAGCGCACCCTGACCACGCATGTTCCGTGCGCGGACTTCTTCGAGATCCGGGACAAGGCGCTGATCGCGCACGCCACCCAGATCGACCCCGACGGCGGCTGGTTCCGGGTGCCGATGGACATCCAGAAGGAGGTCTGGCCGACGGAGGAGTACGAGCTCGCGAAGTCCCTCGTCGATACTTCCCTCCCCGAGGACGACCTCTTCGCGGGCATCCGGGACAATGTCTGACATGAGCGCAAGCGCAGCAGCCAATCAGGCAATGACGCACCTCGTCCCTCTGGCCAAGGAGATCGACGAGAACAAGGTGACGCCCGGCGTCCTCGGCTTCATCGTCTTCGCGGCCCTCGCCGTCGGCGTGTGGATGCTGATGAAGTCGATGAACCGGCACATGGGGCGGGTGAACTTCGAGGAGGCGCCCGAAGGCCCGGCCGAGGAGTCCGCTCCGGCCGGTGCCGCGGGCGGCAAGGGCGAGAAGAAGTAGCCGTACGGCGAAGGCCCCGGTGCTGGGAAGCACCGGGGCCCTCTGTCGTGCGTTGAGCTGGGTCGTACCTCGCTGTGCCGTACCGCCGAGCCGGGCTGTCAGCTCGTGGAGCGGTACTTGCGGACCGCGAGGGTGCGGAAGACCAGCAGGATCAGCACCGACCACAGGATCGACGCGATGATCGGGTGCTGCATGGGCCAGGCGTCCGGGGTCTTGAAGCCGGGCGGCAGGTTGCCGAACAGCTCGCGGCAGGCCTGGACGGTGGTGCTGAACGGGTTCCACTCGGCGATGTGCCGGAAGAACGTCGGCAGGTTGTTGGAGTCCACGAAGGCGTTCGAGATGAACGTCAGCGGAAAGAGCCAGATCAGCCCGCCCGAGGTGGCCGCCTCCGGGGTGCGGACCGAAAGGCCGATGAGCGCGCCGATCCACGAGAAGGCGTACCCGAGCAGGAGCAGCAGGCCGAAGGCGGCGAGCGCCTTGCCGATGCCCTCGTGGATGCGCCAGCCGATCAGGAGCGCCACGACCGCGAGGACCACCATCGTCAGCGCGGTCTGTACGAGGTCGGCGAGGGTGCGTCCGGTGAGGACGGCGCCGCGCGCCATGGGCAGTGAGCGGAAGCGGTCGATGAGGCCCTTGTGCATGTCGTCGGCGATGCCCGCGCCGGCGCCCGCGGTGGCGAACGTGACGGTCTGGGCGAAGATGCCGGCCATCAGGAACTCGCGGTAGTCCTGCGACGAGAGCGAGCTGCCGACCTGGATCGACCCGCCGAACACGTACGTGAACAGCACCACGAACATGATCGGCTGGATCAGCCCGAAGAGAACCATCTCGGGGATCCGGCGCATGCGGATGAGGTTCCGCTGGGCGATGACCAGCGAGTCGTTCACGGTGCTCACTTAGCGTCCTCCTTGTCGGCGTCGCCCGGGGTGGCGCCCGTCTCGGCGGCGTGGCCGGTGAGCGAGATGAACACGTCGTCCAGGGTGGGGCGGCGCAGGCCGATGTCGTCGATCTCGATGCCGCGGGCGTCCAGCTCGCGGATGACCTCGGCGAGGAGCTTGGCGCCGCCGGTGACCGGGACGGTCAGCTTGCGGGTGTGCTGCTCGACGCTGGTGGCGCCGCCGCCCTTGGCGAAGCCGTGCAGCACCTGGTCGGCGAGGTCGATGTGCTCGCGTTCGTGCACGACGACCTCTACGCGCTCGCCGCCGGTCTGGGCCTTGAGCTGGTCGGAGGTGCCGCGGGCGATGACCCGGCCCTGGTCGATGACGCAGATGTCGTGCGCCAAGTGGTCGGCCTCTTCCAGGTATTGAGTGGTCAGGAGCAGCGTCGTGCCCCCGCTGACCAGGTCCTTGATGACTTCCCAGAGCTGCTGCCGGTTGCGCGGGTCGAGGCCCGTGGTGGGCTCGTCCATGAACATCACCGGCGGCTTGACGACCAGGGCCGCGGCGAGGTCGAGGCGGCGGCGCATGCCTCCGGAGTACGTCTTGGAGGGGCGGTCGGCGGCGTCCGCGAGGTTGAACTGCTCAAGCAGTTCGACGGCCCGCTTCTTCGCCGCCTTGGCGTTCATCTGGTAGAGCTGCCCGACCATCTGGAGGTTCTCGCGGCCGGTGAGGTACTCGTCGACGGCGGCGAACTGGCCGGACAGGCCGATCGAGCGCCGTACTTCGTTGGGGTGCTTGAGGACGTCGATACCGGCGACCACGGCCTTGCCGCTGTCCGGTGTGAGAAGCGTGGTGAGGCAGCGCACCGCGGTGGTCTTGCCCGCTCCGTTGGGCCCGAGCAGGCCGAGCACGGTGCCTTCGGGTACGTCGAGGTCGACGCCGTCCAGAGCCTTTACGTCGCCGAAGTGCTTGACCAGCCCCTCGGCATAGATGGCGCCTGGCATGTGGGTTCTCCCAGTGTGTGGGTGAGTTCCTAGGCAGATTTTAGATATGCCGGATTTGTCCCGCCGGCAGCGGAAGTCGCGAGAGCTTCACCATAACGCGATACATCGCGTCTTCTCAAGTGCCGCTGCCCCGGCGGGATTTGACGACACCGGGGCACCGGGGAGCCGCCCGTCACGGCAGGACGCGACCTATATCGCGAGAGCGAGGGCGGTCACGGCATGACCGTGTAGCCCGCCTCCCGCAGTGCCGCACCGACCTCCGCGCAGTGCTCGGGGCCCTTCGTCTCCAGGTGCAGCTCGACCTCCGCCTCCGTGAGGCCGAGGCGCGGGTCGGTCCGCACATGGCTCACGTCCAATACGTTCGCGTCCACCACCGTGAGCACCCCGAGCAGCTCCGCCAGGGCGCCCGGCCGGTCGGTGAGACGCAGCCGCAGGGACAGGTACCTGCCCGCCGCCGCCATGCCGTGCCGCAGGATGCGCTGCATCAGGAGCGGGTCGACATTGCCCCCCGACAGCACCGCGACCACCGGGCCCTCGAACGACTCGGGCTCGGACAGCAGCGCCGCCACCGGACTCGCCCCCGCCGGTTCCACCACGAGCTTCGCCCGCTCCAGGCACAGCAACAGGGCGCTGGAGAGCGCGTCCTCGGAGACCGTACGGACCTCGTCCACAAGATCGCCAATGATTTTGAAGGGCACGTCGCCAGGGCGGCCCACCTTGATCCCGTCGGC
The DNA here is from genome assembly GCF_009908195.1 of Streptomyces boluensis. Taxonomy (GTDB): domain Bacteria; phylum Actinomycetota; class Actinomycetes; order Streptomycetales; family Streptomycetaceae; genus Streptomyces; species Streptomyces boluensis. The sequence continues at coordinate 8,275 of NZ_JAAAHS010000195.1, forward strand.
CATCGTCGCCGGGCGCTCGATCGCCACCGGGTACCCCGCCGACAGCGAGGGCGGGTACGCGGCGGCGCCCGCCGCCTGCACGCCGATCACCTTCACGTCCGGGCGCAGCGCCTTGATGCCCACCGCGATCCCGGCCGCGAGACCGCCACCGCCGATGCCCACCACCACGGTGCGCACCTCAGGGCACTGCTCCAGGATCTCCAGGCCCACCGTGCCCTGGCCCGCGATCACATCGGGGTGGTCGAAGGGGTGGATGAACACGGCGCCCGTCTCGCGCGCGTACTCCTGCGCGGCGGCCAGCGTCTCGTCGACCACCTGTCCGTGCAGCCGCACCTCCGCGCCGTACTCCCGGGTCGCCGCGACCTTCGGCAGCGGCGCCCCGTCCGGCATGAACACGGTCGAGCGCACCCCAAGCAGCGACGAGGCCAGGGCGACGCCCTGCGCGTGGTTGCCCGCGCTGGCCGCGACCACACCGGCCGCCCGCTCCTCGGGGCTCAGGCCGGCGATCCTGACGTACGCGCCGCGCAGCTTGAAGGAGCCGGTGCGCTGCAGGTTCTCGCACTTGAAGTGCACCGGGGCGCCCACCAGCTGCGACAGGTGCCTGCTGCCCTCCATCGCGGTCACCCGGGCGATCCCGGAGAGCATCTTCTGCGCCCCGCGCACGTCGTCCAGGGTCACCGTCGGAAAGGAGTCAGCCGCGCTGTAGGTCATGACATCAAGTCTCGCAGTCGCGCGAGGGTGCGGCTCGGCCGCCCGCAGGTTTACGCAGCCCCGGTACGACGGGGCCGAACGCCGCGTACCCTGTCCCCCAACCCACCGACCACGCATGAAGTGAGCCCCCGGCCATGCCCACAGCTTCGGACATGACGACCGATCCGCAGAGCGGCCCTCCGGGGCTCCTCGACCATCTCCAGCACGAGGTCGCCGTCTTCGCCCGGCGCGCGGAGCAGACCCGGCTCGGCGGCGTCGGCCAGCTGCGCAACTCCATGGACCGCGCCGCGTACCTGCTGCTCAACCGCCTCGACAGCGAGGGTCCGATGGGCGTCAAGGCGCTCGCCGCGAGTATGGGCATCGACTCGTCCACCGTTACCCGGCAGGTCGCGCCGCTCGTCGAGTCCGGCCTCGTCAAGCGCACCTCGCACCCGGAGGACGGCCGCGCCGTGGTGCTCCAGCTGTCCCCGCGCGGACAGGCCAGGCTCGACGAGGTGCGGGCCTCGCGGCGCGAGCTGATGGCCCAGCTGACCGAGGACTGGGCGCCCAAGGAGCGCGAGGACTTCTGCACGCTCCTCACCCGCTTCAACGCGGCCCTCTCCGCCCGCCACGGCGGCACCAGCCCCGAGTAGCCGCACGGGCGCCGCACGCCTCTTGACCCCGGACCCGCGCCGGGCCCTATATGAGACCGGGGTCCCCGTCCGGCGGGAGGCGCGGTGCGACAGCGGCAGGCACGTCAACAGGCCCGCCGCGCCCGGGAGTTCGAGTCCTTCGTGGCGGGCGCGGCCGGACGCCTTCTGCATGCCGCGACACTGCTCACCACCGAGCCGCCCGACGCCAACCCGCGCGCCCGCCGGCTGCTCACCGCCGCCCTCACCCGCACCTACGCCCACTGGGACCGGCTGCGCGGCGAGGACCCGTACGACCGGGCGCGGCAGGAACTCGCCGCCCGCTTCGCGCGTACCGCCTGGCGTGCGCACCGCGGCCGTGGCGGGGTGCTCTCCGCGCTCGGCCCGCGGGAACGGCTCGTCGTCGTGCTGCGCCTGGGCGAGGGCGTGGCCGAGGAACAGACCGCCGCGCTGCTCGGGCTCCCGGTGGAACGCGTCCGGTCGATCTGCGCCCGGTCCGTGGCCACCCTCACCAGCGGTCCCCGTACGAGTGGTGGCGCGTCCCCCACGATGACGGTGGCGCCCTCATGACCCGGGAACGCAAGGAGGACCGGGTCCGGCGCCTGCTCGACGGGCCCTGGCCCGCGGTGCCGCCCGAGGTGTGCGCCGAGGCGCTGCGGCGCGGCGCCCGCCAGGGCCGACGGCGGGCCCTTGCCCGGCGGTTGCTGTGGCTGGTGGTGTGCGCGGGGCTCGTGGTGTTCGTGGTGTGGGCGGCCGTGGAACAGCCCTGGGTGCTGCCACCGGCGGAGACCACTCCGCCGCTTGACGGCTGGTGAACCGGGGCTGGGGGCGGCCGGTGAGAACAGGCTCCACGCGCGCGCGTACGCGAAAGGGGTACGGATTCCGACTCCCGTACCCCTCAAGCGACTTGACGTGCGCCAGACCCTGTCTGGCCGCTGTCTAGCCGAGCGCCTGGCGCAGGTCGGCGAGCAGGTCGGCGGAGTTCTCGATGCCCACGGAGAGCCGTACGAGATCGGCCGGGACCTCAAGGGGGGAACCGGCGGCCGAGGCGTGCGTCATCCGGCCGGGGTGCTCGATCAGCGACTCGACGCCGCCGAGCGACTCCCCGAGGGTGAACAGCTTCGCCCGGTCGCAGACCGCGACGGCCGCCTCCTCGCCACCCTCGACCTGGAACGACACCATGCCGCCGAAGGCCTTCATCTGCTTGGCGGCGGTCTCGTGCCCGGGGTGCTCGGGCAGGCCCGGATAGAGAACACGCGTCACGCGCGGGTGCGTGGACAGCATCTCCGCGATCCGGGTGGCGTTCTCGCTGTGCCGGTCCATGCGCACCGCGAGCGTCTTGATGCCACGCAGCACCAGCCACGCGTCGAAGGGCCCGGCGACGGCACCCATCGCGTTCTGGTGGTACGCCAACTCCTCGCCCAGATCAGGGTCGTTGACGATCAGCGCGCCGCCGACCACGTCCGAGTGGCCGCCCATGTACTTGGTGGTGGAGTGCACCACGACGTCCGCGCCGAGCGCGAGCGGCTGCTGCAGGTACGGGCTGGCGAAGGTGTTGTCGACCACGAGCCGCGCGCCCGCCGACCGCGCCACCGCGCCGAGCGCCGCGATGTCGCTGATGCCGAGCAGCGGGTTGGACGGCGTCTCCACCCAGATCGCCTTCGTACGGTCCGTGAGCGCCGCCCGTACCGCCGCCGGGTCGGAGGTGTCGGCGACGGAGAACTCCACGCCCCAGCGCGAGACGACCTTGGCGAACAGCCGGAACGTGCCGCCGTACGCGTCGTTCGGGATCACCACGTGGTCGCCGGGGGCGAGCAGGGTGCGCAGCAGGCAGTCCTCGGCGGCCAGGCCGGAGGCGAAGGCGAGGCCGCGCCTGCCGCCCTCGAGGGCCGCGAGGTTCTCCTCGAGCGCGGTCCTGGTGGGGTTGGCGCTGCGGCTGTACTCGTAGCCGCCGCGCAGGCCGCCGACGCCGTCCTGTTTGTAGGTCGACACCTGGTAGATCGGCGGTACGACGGCGCCCGTCAGGGGGTCCGCGGTGTTGCCCGCGTGGATGGCGATCGTCTCGAAGCTCCGGCCGCCGGCGTCGGCGGCGTCGCGGTCACTGCTGTGCGTGTCGGTCATGCGGCCCGAGAGTAGTCGCCGGACAGGTTCGCCGTTTGTCACTGGCGTCTGGTTCGCTTGTACGTATGGAGATTCTCTGGGTCCTGTTGGCCTTCCTCATGCTCGGTGCCGCGCTCGGCCCCTTCCTCATGCGCAGGCGCGGCGGCATCCGGCTGGCCGCTCCCGGCGCGCCGGACGCCGCGGACCCGGCGCACTACGGCTTCGCGCTGCAGGAGGAGCTGGACATCCGGATGCCCGGCCCCGACCAGGATCTCCTGGACGTCCTCGACGTGGTGGAGCGCTCCGGCGACTGGAAGTACGCGGCGCAGTTGCTCGCGGGCACCGAGAAGGACGGCGAGGTGCGCTGGCAGCGCGTGCAGGCCTTCGCCGGGGCGGCCTCGCTCGCACTGTCGCGGCAGCCCGGCGGCGTGAGCGCCAACCCGGGCGGGCAGTGGCTGCGGGTGTGGCGGGCCGAGTCGCCGAAGGACGCGGGCGGCGCGGCCGTGCACGCGGAGTTCCTGGTGCAGCAGGCGTTCCGTACGGCGACGCCGGGCACGGACGAGTACCGCATCATCCTGGAGGAGGCCAAGGCCGCCTGTGCGGAGGCCGCGCTGCTCGCCCCCGGCGACCCCGTTCCGCACATCACGGAGCTGGCCGTGGCGCGTGGACTGGCGTACTCCCGCGAGGAGTTCGACCAGCTGTGGCTGCGGATCCTGGACCGCGCGCCCCGGCACATGGGCGCGCACCTGGCGGCGCTGCCGTACTTCAGCGAGAAGTGGCACGGCTCCCGCGCGCAGGCGTACGAGTTCGCGGAGGCGGCCGCGGCCCGCGCCCAGGAGGGCTCGCTGCTGTCCGCGCTCCCCCTGTTCGCGGTCTTCGAGCACCTGCCGGAGGTCAACCTGGTGAGCGGCTTCTGGGAAAGCGAGGTGGTCCGGAAGGCCGTCGAGGGCGCCCAGTTCGCGGAGCACTCGAAGCGCTCGGCGGGCGCCGGCGACCCGATGCTCGCGCATGTGCGGCACCTGCTTGTGTTCTTCCTGGTGCGCTCGGAGCGCTGGGCGGAGGCGATGCACCAGCTGATCGTGGTCGACGGGCACGTGGGCGCGCTGCCGTGGACGCTGTCGCCCGACCCGGCCGCGGAGTACGCGGTGTTCCGCGCGCTGGCGGTCGCCGGGTACGAGGCGAACGGCGGCAGCCCGGCGACGCTGTCGCACTGAGTCGGTGGCGGGTGCGGGTCGGCCCCGGACCGAGGAATTCCGTCCGGCGCCCGGACGTTGACCGTAGGCACACCCCTGCCCCTGGAGGACCTGATGCTCTTCGGACGTACCCCCGTCCTGCCGACCCGCGAACAGGCCCTGGTCGGCCGCCCGGAGCGGGCCTATGCGGTCCCGGGTCCGCACACCGTTCTCGGGAACCCGCTGGAGGGCCCCTACCCCGAGCACCTGGAGGTCGCGGACTTCGCGCTGGGCTGCTTCTGGGGCGCGGAGCGCAAGTTCTGGCAGGTCCCCGGTGTCTGGACGACGCTGGTCGGATACCAGGGCGGCCACACCCCACACCCGACGTACGACGAGGTCTGCTCGGGCCTGACCGGTCACACGGAGGGCGTGCGCGTCGTCTTCGACCCGTCGGCCGTCTCGTACGAACAGCTCCTGAAGGTCTTCTGGGAGAGCCACGACCCGACCCAGGGCTTCCGCCAGGGCAACGACGTGGGCACCCAGTACCGCTCGTCGATCCACACCCACTCCCCCGCCCAGGCCGAGGCCGCCGAGCGCTCCAGGACCGCGTACCAACAGCGCCTCACCTCCTCCGGCCACGGCACGATCACGACGGAACTCGTCCCGGCGGAGGGCCGCCCGTTCTACGTGGCGGAGGGCTACCACCAGCAGTACCTCGACAAGAACCCCGGCGGGTACTGCGGGATCGGCGGGACCGGGGTCTCGTGCCCGATCGGCGTCGCTCCGGCCACCGACGAGTGAGCCCCGGCCTCAGTCCCGGGTGGCCGTCGGGGCTTTGATGCGCACGACCATCTACCGGGTGCTCGGCCCTGGCTGGGGCATCGCCATCGACCTCACAGCGGCCGCGCACTTCACGTCGACGCCGCCGGCCGGTGAGCAACTCGCCGGACGCGTGCACCTGGACGTGACGCCCGTCCTCGCTCACCCACCCGCCGACCGGACCGGGCTGCGGCTCTCCGCCGGTGAGGCCGCGTGGCTGCGCGGCCTCGAACGGCCTCGCCCTGCCTTCCCAGTTGAGGAACGTGCCCGCCTTCTCCACGACCGCGGCCA
>NZ_JAAAHS010000196.1 GCF_009908195.1 Streptomyces boluensis
CCCCACGCCCCCGGTACCGACTGCGCAGGGCGGGCGCCCTCCTCGCCGCCGGCGCGCTCGCGCTGCTGCCCGCCGCCACCGCCCGCGCCGACGAGATCCGCACCCAGCAGTGGGGCCTCGCCGCGCTGCACACCGCCGAGGCCTGGCAGACCACACGGGGCGCGGGCATGACCGTCGCCGTCCTCGACACCGGCGTCGACGACCAGCACCCCGACCTGGCGGAGAACGTCCTGCCCGGCAAGGACATGATCGGCTTCGGCGCCGGCCGCGGCGACCGCCCCTGGGCCCGGCACGGCACCGCCATGGCCGGCATCATCGCCGGTCACGGCCACGGCACGGGCAACGACGACGGAGTGCTCGGCGTCGCGCCCGAGGCCAAGGTGCTGCCGGTGCGGGTGATCCTGGAGAGCAGCGACAAGGCCCGCAAGCAGGCCCGCGCCACCCGCGCCGGCGCCCTCGCCGAAGGCATCCGCTGGGCCGCCGACAACGGCGCCGACGTGATCAACATGTCCCTCGGCGACGACAGCGAGTCCGCGCACGCCGAGCCCTCCGAGGACGCCGCCGTGCGGTACGCCCTGAAGAAGGGCGTCGTCGTGGTCGCCTCGGCCGGCAACGGCGGCGAGAAGGGCGACCACATCTCGTACCCCGCGGCCTACCCCGGCGTCATCGCGGTCGCCGCCGTCGACGAGTACGGCAGCCGCGCCCCCTTCTCCACCCGCCGCTGGTACGCCACGGTCAGCGCCCCCGGCAAGCGGATCATGATCCCGGACCCGGACGGCGAGTACTACCGGGGCTGGGGCACCAGCGCCGCGTCCGCCTTCGTCTCCGGCGCCGTCGCCCTGGTCCGCGCCGCCCACCCGAACCTCGAACCCGCCCAGATCAAGCAGCTGTTGGAGGACACCGCCCGGGACGCCCCCGAAGGCGGCCGAGACGACTCCCGCGGCTACGGCATGGTCGACCCGGCCGCCGCCATCAAGGAGGGCGGCAAGCTCAAGCCCGAGCAGCTGCGCCCCGCGGGGTACGAGGACAAGTACTTCGGCAGCGGCCCGGACGCCGAGTCCGACGACTCCACCGCCGCCTGGATCGGCCCCCTCGCCGGCAGCATCGGCGCGGTCTGCCTGGTCGCCGCGGTGGTCCTGTGGCGCGGCCGCCGCGACTCGTACTGAACCGGCCCCGTCACGACCGCCCGGTACGGCCCTCGCGGCCCCCGGTAGGGTCGGTGACCGTGGCGAACAAGAACATCCCGGACTCCGGCTTCTCCGACGACGACGGCACCGCCGATCCGCGGCTCACGGCGGCCCTCGCGGCCTGGGCCGAGCAGCGCTCCAAGGAGACCGGCCGCGCCGTCCTCGAGGCCCTGCCCGGCACCCGGTTCCTCGTCCCGGTCGTCGCCGTACTGGGTGAGGTCGAGACCGACGAGAACGGGCTGCGCCGCGAGAAGACCAGCGACATGGCCGTGCCCACCCTGAAGGCCGGCGACCGCATCGCGCTGCCCGCCTTCACCTCCACCGAGGCCCTCGCCCTGTGGGACCCCGAGGCCCGCCCCGTGGCCGTACCACTGCACCAGGCGCTCAAGGCCGCCGTGCACGAGAAGGCCGACACGATCGTCCTCGACGTGGCCGGACCCGTGCCCTTCGAGCTGCCAAGGCCCGCGCTGCTCGCGCTCGCCGAGGGCCGCAGCTCCACCGACCCGCTCACCGACCCGGCCGTCACGGCGGCGGTACGCACCGTGGTCGCCGCCGAGCCGGCCGTGCTCCGCGCCCACCTCGGCCCCGGCGCCGCCGACGGCACCCTCGCCCTGGTCCTCGGCCCCGACGCGGAACCCGCCGAGGCCGCCCGCCGCGTCGCCGAGGCGATCGCCGCCGACGAAACACTGAGGGCCCGCCTGGTGCGCGGCCTCGACCTGGCACTGCTGCCCGCCGACGCCACGCCTCCCGGCGAGCCCCTCTACGTACGCGTGTGAGCGACCGGCCTCAGCCGAAGACGCGGCCCGTGTACTTCTCGCCCGGACCCTGACCCGGCTCGTCCGGCACGAGCGACGCCTCGCGGAACGCCAGCTGCAGCGACTTCAGACCGTCCTTCAGGGGCGCCGCGTGGAACGAGCTGATCTCGGTGGTGCTCGCGTCGAGCAGCCCGGCCAGCGCGTGCACCAGCTTGCGGGCCTCGTCCAGGTCCTTGTGCGCGTCGCCCTCCTCGGTGAGGCCGAGCTTCACGGCGGCGGCGCTCATCAGGTTGACCGCGACCGTCACGATCACCTCGACCGCGGGGACCTCCGCGATGTCGCGGGTCATGGCGTCGAAGTCGGCGGAGTCGCTGGGTGCGGGGGTCGCGTCGCTCATGGCTTGCTTCTACTTCCTGGCTGCTGCATCAGTGCCCGGACGGTCGCCGGACCGGACCAGCCTAGGCGCTGCCCACCGGCGTGGCTGCCGCGCCCCCGAACGCTGGTATGCTGGTGAACCGACCGGCCGGACACGTCGCGGCACCCTCGTCAGAGGAGCCAGACGAACCGGCCCACAAGTGGAGGCTCCGATCTCCCACCTGGTCGCCCCTCGGGCGGCAGGTCACCGGTCCGACGGCCACTTCGAGTGGCTGTCCATTGCGCCCCGCGTACGACGCGGCGGTGCTCCGGTAAGTGATGGAGCCCCGCATGTGATCGTCTCCGGGGCATTTTTTGTGCGCCGGCGCGGTTAGGTCTTACGAAAAGAGACGTTACGCGGCAGTCCGCCAGGCCGTCGCGTGGTGCTACCGAGGAGGATCCATCAGCGCCGAGCCCCGCATCAACGACCGGATTCGCGTTCCCGAAGTGCGACTTGTCGGTCCTAGCGGCGAGCAGGTCGGGATTGTTCCGCTTGCCAAGGCCCTTGAGCTTGCTCAGGAGTACGACCTCGACCTCGTCGAGGTGGCGGCGAACGCCCGCCCGCCCGTCTGCAAGCTCATGGACTACGGGAAGTTCAAGTACGAGTCGGCCATGAAGGCCCGTGAGGCGCGCAAGAACCAGGCGCACACGGTCATCAAGGAGATGAAGCTCCGGCCGAAGATCGACCCGCACGACTATGACACCAAGAAGGGTCACGTCGTCCGGTTCCTCAAGGCCGGCGACAAGGTCAAGATCACGATCATGTTCCGTGGTCGCGAGCAGTCCCGTCCGGAGCTCGGCTTCCGGCTGCTGCAGCGCCTGGCCAAGGATGTGGAGGACCTCGGCTTCATCGAGTCGAATCCGAAGCAGGACGGCCGAAACATGATCATGGTTCTCGGTCCGCACAAGAAGAAGACCGAGGCGATGGCCGAGGCCCGTGAGCTCCAGGCCGCCCGCAAGGCGGACGCGCCCGGCACCACGACCCGTCGGGACCGCGCCGCGGACGAGCAGTCGGACGACCAGTCGGCCGAGGACGTCGTCGAGGAGACCGCTGCCGCGGAATCCACCGAGGAACCGGCCGAGGCCTGATCCGAGACCCGGGGGCGCGAGCCCCAGGTGTCCTGGACACAACCGATACAACTGACGCTCCCGCCGGCTCGACCGGGCCCGGTGGGGGCGCCACTGACGAGGAGAGAACGGCGCTATGCCGAAGAACAAGTCGCACAGCGGTGCCAGCAAGCGCTTCAAGATCACCGGCTCCGGCAAGGTGCTGCGTGAGCGCGCCGGCAAGCGCCACCTGCTCGAGCACAAGTCGTCCCGTCTGACGCGTCGCCTCAGCGGCAACGCCGAAATGGCCCCGGGCGACGCCAAGAAGATCAAGAAGCTTCTCGGCAAGTGACGTCGCGGCCCCCGGTAACGGGGGCCGGACGCCAGGACCGGGACCTATTCGACACCGGGCCGTGTGAGTTCAACCGCGGCCCCGCTACAAGGAGTTAAACAAGTGGCACGCGTCAAGCGGGCAGTCAACGCCCACAAGAAGCGCCGGGCGATCCTCGAGCAGGCCTCTGGCTACCGTGGTCAGCGTTCGCGCCTGTACCGCAAGGCCAAGGAGCAGGTCACCCACTCCCTGGTCTACAACTACAACGACCGCAAGAAGCGCAAGGGCGACTTCCGTCAGCTGTGGATCCAGCGCATCAACGCCGCTGCCCGCCAGAACGGCATGACGTACAACCGCCTCATCCAGGGTCTGAAGGCCGCCAACATCGAGGTGGACCGCAAGATGCTGGCCGAGCTCGCGGTCAACGACATCAACGCGTTCGCCGCGCTGGTCGAGGTCGCGCAGAAGGCTCTGCCGAGCGACGTCAACGCGCCCAAGGCTGCGTGAACGCTGCGCTAGCAAGCGTGTAATTCGGACCCGTAGGCCTTTGGCCTGCGGGTTCGAGTGCGTTCGGAGTCTCGTCTGCCGATGGCCGTTCTTCGCCGTCTGCCGCGCCGTTGTGGCTGGTCGCGCCCCGCGGCGGAGCCGCTGATGTCACAGCCCCGCGCCCCTGAACAGGGGCCCCAGTCCGTACCTCAAGGTGAATTCATGGGTGCCGTACCCGAGTTGATCTCCCCTCGCTCCCCGCGTGTCAGTGCCGCACGGCGGCTTGCCAAGCGGAACTTTCGGGGTAAGGAACGGCTGTTCCTCGCCGAGGGGCCGCAGGCCGTGCGGGAGGCGGCCGGGCACCGTACCGACGCCGGGGCCACGCTCGTCGAGCTGTTCGCGACCGTCGAGGCGGCCGAGCGGTACGCCGACATCGTCGGGGCCGCCCGCGACAGCGGCGCCCGCGTGCACCTCGCCGACGAGTCGGTGATCGCCGACATCTCGACCACCGTGACGCCCCAGGGCCTCGTCGGCGTCTGCCGCTTCCTCGACAAGCCGTTCGCCGAGATCCTCGCCGCCCGGCCGAAGCTGGTCGCCGTACTCGCCAACGTCCGCGACCCCGGGAACGCCGGCACCGTGCTGCGCTGCGCCGACGCCGCGGGCGCCGACGCGGTGGTCTTCACCGACGCCTCCGTGGACCTGTACAACCCCAAGGCCGTACGTGCCTCGGTCGGTTCGCACTTCCATCTGCCGGTCGCCGTGGGCGTACCCGTCGAGGAAGCGGTAACCGGCCTGCGGGAAGCGGGAGTTCGGGTGCTCGCCGCCGACGGGGCGGGCGATCACGACCTCGACGACGAGCTCGACCGCGGCACCATGGGCACGCCCACCGCCTGGGTCTTCGGCAACGAGGCCTGGGGGCTGCCGGAGGAGACCCGCGCGCTCACCGACGCGGTGGTGCGGGTACCGATCCACGGGCGGGCCGAGAGCCTCAACCTCGCGACGGCCGCCGCGGTTTGCCTCTACGCCTCGGCCCGCGCCCAGCGCACCGGGAACACCCGCTGAGGGGGTCCGTTCCGTAACCCCGATCCAGTAGTGTGACGGGCCGGGGGGCCCTCCCGAGGACTCAACGCCGCATGGCCACGGAGGACCTCCAGCCCAATCGAGAGGTGGGGTACGGGGATATGAGCGTCGGCACCAGCAGACCCAGGGAAGTGCGCGGCTCCGGCACGCGTTCCCCGGTGTCCCGCGCCGACGCGGACCCCGACTCCGGCCTCGGGGTCGACCCCGACGACCTGCCCGACGGCCTGGTCGTCGCCGACGAGTCCGGCCGCGTCGTCTGCTTCAACGCCGCCGCCGCCCGGATCACCGCGGTCAGCCAGGATGACGCGCTCGGCAGCCCCATCGAGCGGGCCCTGCCCCTCGAGGACCTCGAAGGCCGCCGCTGGTGGACCCTGACCGACCCCTACGGCGGCCTCGCCACCCGCACCGGCCAGCCCGAGCGCAACCTGCTGCTGCCCGGCGGCCGCGAGGTCCTGGTCTCCGCGCGGTACGTACGCACCCGGCCCACCGGTCCGCTGCGCCGCCTCGTCGTCTCGCTCCGTGACACCGAGGCCCGGCGCCGTACCGAACGCAGCCATGCCGAGCTGATCGCCACCGTCGCGCACGAGCTGCGCTCGCCGCTGACCTCCGTGAAGGGCTTCACAGCGACGCTGCTCGCCAAGTGGGAGCGGTTCACCGACGACCAGAAGAAGCTGATGCTGGAGACCGTCGACGCCGACGCCAACCGCGTCACCCGGCTCATCGCCGAGCTGCTCGACATCTCCCGGATCGACTCGGGCCGGATGGAGGTGCGCCGCCAGCCCGTCGACATCGGCGCCGCCGTCGGCCGGCACGTGCAGGCCCATGTCGCCGCCGGCAGCCCCGCCGACCGCTTCCTGGTCCGGGTGCGGCACCCGCTGCCCGATCTGTGGGCAGACCCCGACAAGATCGACCAGGTGCTCAGCAACCTCCTGGAAAACGCGGTGCGGCACGGCGAGGGAACCGTCACCATTGAGGTCGAGCCCACCGACCCGGTCGGTACGACCGTCACGGTCAGCGACGAGGGCCCAGGCATCCCGGAGGAGTCCATGAACCGCGTCTTCACCCGCTTCTGGCGGGGCAGCAAGCGCGGCGGCACCGGCCTCGGGCTCTACATCGTCAAGGGCATCGTCGAGGTGCACGGCGGCACGATCACCGTCGGCCGCGGCCCCGCGGGCGGCGCGGAGTTCCGATTTACGTTGCCCGTGGGGGCACCCGCCTATCTCACCAGCTGAGCGCGGGACCACCACGGGCACGATCGCCTGCCTCACCCCCGTTAGACTCGACCTTTGGCACATTGCGTCTTCACGCCTGAGTCGGTTCGTCAGCGAGTCGTGGACGGGGCCATCCGCCAGCCAATCGGAAGCACGGGAAGAGATGTCGGCACCGAATAAGTCGTACGACCCTGTTGAGGTCGAGGCCTTGAAACCGGAAGAGATCGAGCGCATGCGGGGCGAGGCGCTCGACGCCTTCGCCGCCGCCGCGGATCTCGAGCAGCTGCAGGCAGCCAAGGTCGCGCACACCGGGCCCAGCTCTCCGCTCTCGCTCGCCAACCGCGAGATCGGCGCGCTGCCGCCGCACGCCAAGGCGGACGCGGGCAAGCGCGTCGGCATGGCCCGCGGCGCGGTGAACAAGGCGCTCGCCGCCCGCCAGGTCGAGCTGGAGGCCGAGCGGGACGCCCGCGTGCTGGTCGAGGAGGCCGTGGACGTCACGCTGCCCTACGACCGCACCCCGGCCGGCGCCCGGCACCCGCTCACCACGATCATGGAGCGCGTCGCGGACGTCTTCGTGTCCATGGGATACGAGGTCGCCGAGGGCCCCGAGGCCGAGGCCGAGTGGTTCAACTTCGACGCCCTGAACTTCGTGCCGGACCACCCGGCGCGGCAGATGCAGGACACGTTCTTCGTCGAGGGCCCCGAGGGCACCACGGGCGACGAGTCCGGTGTCGTGCTGCGTACGCACACCTCGCCGGTGCAGGCCCGCGCGCTGCTCGACCGGGAGCCGCCGGTCTACATCGTCTGCCCCGGCCGCGTGTACCGCACGGACGAGCTCGACGCCACGCACACCCCGGTCTTCCACCAGATCGAGCTGCTCGCGATCGACGAGGGCCTCACCATGGCCGACCTCAAGGGCACCCTCGACCACATGGTCAAGGCCCTCTTCGGTCCGGACATGAAGACCCGGCTCCGGCCCAACTACTTCCCGTTCACCGAGCCGTCCGCCGAGATGGACATGGTGTGCTACGTGTGCCGGGGCGAGTCCGTGGGCAACCCGGACCGGCCCTGCCGCACCTGCGGCAGCGAGGGCTGGATCGAGCTGGGCGGCTGCGGCATGGTCAACCCGCGCGTGCTGACCGCGTGCGGCGTCGACCCCCAGAAGTACAGCGGATTCGCCTTCGGGTTCGGCATCGAGCGGATGCTGATGTTCCGCCACAACGTCGAAGACATGCGAGACATGGTCGAGGGTGACGTCCGGTTCACCCGGCCGTTCGGGATGGAGATCTGATGCGGGTCCCGCTTTCTTGGCTGCGGGAGTACGTCGACCTGCCGGCCGGTGCGACCGGTCGCGACGTACAGGAGAAGCTCGTCGGTGTCGGCCTCGAGGTCGAGACCGTCGAGCAGTTGGGCGCCGACCTCAAGGGTCCGCTCGTCGTCGGCCAGGTCCTCACGATCGAGGAGCTGACGGAGTTCAAGAAGCCGATCCGCTTCTGCACCGTCGACGTCGGCCAGGCCAACGGCACCGGCGAGCCGCAGGAGATCGTGTGCGGCGCGCGTAACTTCGCCGTCGGCGACAAGGTCGTCGTGGTCCTGCCCGGCGCGGTGCTGCCCGGCGGCTTCGCGATCTCCGCGCGCAAGACGTACGGCAAGAAGTCGCACGGCATGATCTGCTCCGGCGACGAGCTGGGCATGGGCGACGACGGCAGCGGGGGCATCATCGTGCTTCCGCCCGAGCACGAGGTCGGCACCGACGCGATCGAGCTGCTCGAACTCGTCGACGAGGTCCTGGACATCGCCGTCACGCCCGACCGCGGCTACTGCCTGTCGATGCGCGGCGTCGCCCGCGAGACCGCCACCGCGTACGGCCTGCCGCTGCGCGACCCGGCGCTGCTCGACGTGCCCCCGCCGAACGCTCACGGCTACGTGGTGCAGGTCGACGACCCGGCCGGCTGCGACCGGTTCACGGCCCGTACCGTCACCGGCCTGAACCCGGAGGCGCACTCTCCGATCTGGCTGAAGCGCCGGCTGCAGAAGGCCGGCATGCGTCCGATCTCGCTCGCCGTCGACATCACCAACTACGTGATGCTGGAGCTCGGTCAGCCGCTGCACGCCTACGACCGGTCCCGCCTGGAGGGCCCGATCGGTGTGCGCCGGGCCGAGCAGGGCGAGAAGATCACCACGCTCGACGGCGCCAAGCGTGTCCTGGACGCCGCCGACCTGGTCATCACCGACGACCGCGGTCCGATCGGTCTCGCCGGTGTCATGGGCGGCGCCCACACCGAGATCGCCGACGCCGAGGCGGACCCCGAGACGGGTGAGGTCAAGGGCACCACGGACGTGGTGATCGAGGCCGCGCACTTCGACCAGCTTTCGATCGCGCGCACCGCCCGCCGCCACAAGCTGGCCTCCGAGGCGTCGAAGCGGTACGAGCGCGGCGTCGACCCGCAGGCCACGTCCGCCGCGGCCCAGCGCACCGTCGACCTGCTCGTGCTGCTCGCGGGCGGCTCCGCAGAGGCCGGTGTCACCGAGGTCATCGCCCCGAGCGCACCGCGCACCATCACCATCCCGGCGAACCACCCGGACAAGGTCGCGGGCGTGGACTACGGCCGCGAGACCGTCGTACGCCGCCTCCAGCAGGTCGGCTGCGATGTGTACGGGCAGGACGACCTGACCGTCACCGTGCCGTCCTGGCGGCCCGACCTGACGGACCCGAACGACCTGGCCGAAGAGGTCATCCGGCTGGAGGGTTACGAGAACCTGCCCTCCACGCTGCCCTCGCCGCCCGCCGGGCTCGGTCTGACCGAGCGGCAGCGCACGCACCGCCGCATCGGCCGGGCGCTTGCCGGTGCCGGGTACGTGGAGGCGCTGAACTACCCGTTCATCGGCGAGCAGGTCTTCGACGACCTGCTGCTCGACGCGGACGACGGGAACCGCTCCGTCGTCAAGCTCGTCAACCCGCTCTCCGACGAGGAGCCCGCGCTCCGTACGACGCTGCTGCCCGGCCTCCTTGCCGCGCTGCGCCGGAACGACAGCCGGGGCAGCCACGACCTGGCCCTCTTCGAGACCGGCACCGTCTTCCACGCACGTGACGAGAAGCGCACCGCGGTGCGGCTCCCGGTGGACCGGCGCCCGACGGACGAGGAGCTCGCGGGCCTCGACGAGGCGCTGCCGTACCAGTGGCGGAACGTCGCGGTCGTCCTCACCGGCGCCCGCGAGCAGGCCGGCTGGTGGGGCAAGGGTCACCCGGCCGACTGGGCGGACGCCGTCGAGGCGGCCCGTACGGTCGCGCGTGAGACCGGCGTCGAACTGACCGTCAGGGGCGGCCAGTACGGGCCGTGGCACCCGGGCCGCTGCGCCGAGCTGGTCGTCACGGCCGAGGGTGTCGAGACGGTCGTCGGGTACGCGGGCGAGCTGCACCCGCGCGTCGTGAAGGCGCTCGGGCTGCCCGCGCGTACCTGCGCGATGGAGCTGAACCTCGACGCGCTCGTCACCGACGAGGTGCTGCAGGCGCCGCGGATCTCCACCTTCCCGGTCGCCACGCAGGACGTCGCGCTCGTCGTCGACGCGGACGTGCCGGCCGCCGAGGTCGAGCGGGCGCTGCGCGAGGGGGCGGGTGAACTCCTGGAGTCGATCCGCCTGTTCGACGTGTTCACCGGTGAGCAGCTCGGCGAGGGCAAGAAGTCGCTCGCGTACGCGCTGCGGTTCCGTGCCGTGGACCGGACGCTGACCGTCGACGAGGCCAGCGCGGCGCGCGATGCCGCGGCGGCGCTCGCGGGCGAGCGTACGGGCGCGGTGCTGCGCGGCGCGTAAGCCGTACGGCAGCGCGCGCCGGACGCGCGAAGTCCCTGGTGAGGGGCGCACTCGGGAGACCGGGTGCGCCCCTCACTCGTTCGGGTGAGAATGCCCGGGATCCATTCCGGTGGGTGCGGCTATGTCGACAAAATCGACGCGGCCGTCAGGGTCGGCCGGTGTGTCGGCCGATGTGCCGATCAGGCCCTGGGGAGGCCACGGCGCATCGTCCAGGCCCTCAGGGAGGCCCACGGCATGATCCGTACGAAGGCCAGAACCCCCTTACGGGTCCGGACCGTTGATGCCCGGATACGGCGCATGACCGCCTTCGCGCTCCCCACGATGTGGGGCGCCGTCGCCGTCACGTACAAGTTCACCTGCCCGCTCGCCCAGCAGGGCGCCCTGGGTGCGCGGATCGTGTCCAGCGCGGTGTTCTTCGCGGTGGGCACCGGTCTGACGGTGGTCGTACGGCGGTCGCTGTTACGGGAGTTGGCGCGGGTCGGCGAGGTCGCACAGGCCGCGCAGCGCGCGCTGCTCAGACCGCCGCCGCCCCGGCTCGATGGTCTCGCCGTCGCCGCGGACCAGCTCTCCGCGCACCGGGGCGCGGACATCGGCGGCGACCTGTACGAGGCGGTCGCCACCGAGCGCGGGGTGCGGATCGTGATGGGCGATGTGCGCGGCCATGGCCTCGCCGCGATCGGTACGGTCGCCGCCGTGCTCGGCTCGTTCCGTGAGGCGGCGCACGACGAGGCCGAACTCGGCGGTGTGCTGCGCCGGTTGGAGCGCGCGCTGCACCGGTATCAGAGGCGGCGGTCCACGGAGCAGTGCGACGGAGGTGGTGGCGGTGGCGCCGGGCCGGATGCCGGGTTCGACGAGGAGTTCGTCACCGTACTGCTCCTGGAGATCCGGCCCGACGGCTCGGTGTACGCGCTCAACTGCGGGCATCCGTGGCCGTATCGGCTCGGCCGGGGCATCGAGCGGATCGGGGGCGGGGATCCGCTGCCGCCGCTCGGGCTCCTTCCGCTGCCCGAGCGGTTGCCGGTGCTGTACTGCGGGCGGATCCTGCCGGCCGAGATGCTGGTGCTGCACACGGACGGCGTCGAGGACGCGCGGGACGCGGGCGGCCGGTTCTTCCCGCTGCGGGCGGCGCTCGCCGATGCGGCGGCCGCTCTCCCCGCGCCACCTTCGAGGCCGCAGACCGTTTCGAGGTCGCAGGCCGTGGAACCGCTCGCGCCCGAGTCGTTGGTGCGCACCTTGCGCGGGGCGCTGCTGCGGCACACCGGTGGGCGGCCCGGTGACGACATGGCGCTGCTCGTGGTGCGCAACGACCGGCACCGGGTGCCCCGGCAGGGTGGCGGCGGGGCGGTCAAGTCGCGGGCGTGGACGGTGAGTTGAGGCATCTCTGTACGGGGGGTGCGGCCGGCGCCGTCCGCCGGACCGCGGACGGTTCGGCAGGCGGTACGGCGGGCGGCGCGTCGGTGGGCCGCTGCTTTTCGAGGGGGAGCCGGCGGCCCGGCCGCTTCTGGCGAGGCGATGGCAACGCAATGGCGAGGCATGGGCAAGGCCACCGCGAAGCCGTCGTGAGCCAGAAGATCCGGCCCAGGGGAGCCGGACGGGAACCAGTCAACCGAGGCCGGCCGGTGCGGGGCAGCGCGCGTACCGGTCCGGTTCGGGCATTTGGTTCACACCCCGTGTGAACGGGCCTCCACTACGCTGACGGGCACGGAGCCATCGGAGGGCGAGATGCAGCCCAACACCCTGCTGGACGCGATCCTCGACGAGGCCGGAATCTCCCACTCGGGTCTGGCCGCCCACGTCAACCAGGCGGGCAGGGCCAGAGATCTGGCCCTGCGCTACGAACACACCGCTGTGGCGCGGTGGTTGAAGGGCCAGCGGCCCCGGGGGCAGGTGCCCGACCTGATCTGCGAAGTGCTCGCCGCCCGGCTGCACCGCAGCGTCACCCTCGACGACATCGGCCTCGGCGTACCCGGCGGGCCCGCGGCCGGTTCCGGCTCCACCCTCTCCGGGTTCGTGGAGCGGGCCACCGCGCTGTGGCGCTCCGACGAGCAGCAGCGCCCGCACATCCTCGGCGCGCTCGCCGTCACGGGCACCCCGGCCGTGATGCCGGTGTGGGAGTGGGAGAACCCGCCGGAGGACGTCGATGTGTCGCGCGGCGGACGGCACCGGGTCAGCACCACCGACCTCGACATGCTGCGTTCCGCGCGTGCGCACTACGAGCAGATGTACCGCAAGACCGGCGGCATCGCGACCCGCGCCCGCATCGTCGGCTTCCTGAACGCCGAGGCGGCCCCGCTGCTCCGCGGCCGCTACACCGACGCGACGGGACGCCAACTGCACCGCGCCACCGGCGGGTTGGTGGCCGTCGCCGGGATCTGCGCGTACGACTCGGACGCGCACGGGCTCGCGCAGCGCTACTTCCACCAGGCGCTGCGGCTCGCCAAGGCCAGTGGAGACCGGGGCCTCGGCGCGTACGTGATAGCGCTGCTCGTCAACCAGTCGCTGTTCATGCGGGAGTTCCGGCAGGCGGTGGCGTTCGCGGAGGCGGCGCTGCGGGCGGCCGGCCGGCACATCACCCCGGCGCTCGCGGCGGACCTGTACGCGATGCAGGCCAAGGCGTACGCACACCTGGGGGACGGCGGCAGCGCGCTGTCCTGCATCCGCAGGGCCGAGTCGGCGGCCGACCGCATCCACCGCAGACACGAACCGGACGAGACCGGTTACGTACAGCCGGGACTCGTCAACGTGCAGGTGGCGGAAGCCCTGTTGAGCCTCGGGGACCTGGTGGCGGCGCGGGAGCACTCCACGGCGGCGGTGGACACTCCGGCCCACGACCGGGGCCGGGTGCACCGGCTCGCGGTGCTGACCCAGGTCGAGCTGCGCCAGGGCGAGGCCGACCGGGCGGTGGCCACGGCCGTCGAAATGGCCGAGCAGGCGCGGGGGATGGAGTCCAAGCGGCTGCGCGACCGGCTGTGGACGGTCCGCGAGAACCTGGTGCGCAACGGGAGTTCGGGCACCGGCGAGGCGGCCGCACTGATCGACGGGGCGCTGCGCGTGCCGCTGTGAGCCGTCACCGCTGCTGGGATATTGCCATCAACTCCAGCGGAAGGTGGCAGAACCGTGCAGTGGATGAACCTCAAAGAACAGACTGTGTACGCGAATCGCTGGTTCCAGGTCAACCTGGCGGATGTCGAACTGCCCGACGGCCGGCACCTCGACCACTTCCTCATCCGGCTGCGCCCGGTCGCCGTGGCCACGGTGGTCAACGAGGCCAATGAGGTGCTGTTGCTGTGGCGGCACCGTTTCATCACCGACAGCTGGGGCTGGGAACTGCCCGCGGGTGTGGTCGAGGACGGCGAGGACACGGCGGTCGCGGCCGCGCGTGAACTGGAGGAGGAGACCGGCTGGCGCCCGGGTCCGTTACGTCATCTGCTGAGTGTCGAGCCCTCCAACGGCCTGACGGACTCGGTCCACCACATCTACTGGTCCCAGGAGGCGACGTACCTCGGGCCCCCGCAGGACGCCTTCGAGTCATCCCGGCGGGAGTGGGTGCATCTGAAGCTGGTCCCGGAACTGATCGCCCGCGGCGAGGTGCCAGGGGCCAACATGGTGGCGGCGTTGTTGCTGCTGCAGCGTCTTCGGCTGGGCTGAGCCTTTCCCCTC
>NZ_JAAAHS010000197.1 GCF_009908195.1 Streptomyces boluensis
GGGTTGAGGCGGGTCGGGTCGAGGTACCGAGTCGCCTCAGGGACGTGAAACCCCCGCAACCGGAAGCCTCAGCGAGCCGAGCCGCCGCTCAAGGGGCGTAAGTGCGGCCCTCGATCCGCGCGAGCCGCCGCCCCAACTCCTGGGCCCGGCGCAGCACACGGCCCACGCCGCGTACCCGGCCCGCTCCGGGGTTCCCCTCGGCGCTCCGGCAGGCGGAGTCGGGCGCGCACCACAGTCCGGAACCCTCCTCGTGCCCGGCGACCGGCGGGACGGCGAGCGGGAACGAAAGCGCCGCCCGTACGTCGGGTGACGTACGGGCGGCGAGTACGGGAGAGGCGGCGGTGCGACAGTTCGCGGCGCGACGTCCGAGGCGGTCGCCGGAGAGCGCCGCGGCCACGGATATCGGTACGAACAGTGCGGAGGCCACGGCGGCGAGAGCGGCCGCGCGGCGCTGATGGTTGACCATGTCCGCCACGTTGCCGTCTGGCGCGGGGCGCGGCACGGGCACCGCCGCCATCCGGGTGTGCCCACCGCCCGCACCCCGTCCCGGCCGCGCCTACAGCAGCGCTGACCTGCGCATACCTTCGGCCGTACGGCCATGGGCACGAGGGCGCCGGGCGTGCGGGCCGTGCCGGGGAACGCCGCGGCGGCGCCCCGTACCCGGAGCGCCGCCGTGAGCCTCGGCCCTGAGGCCGGTCGACCGGTTCAGTGGGCCGCCGACTCCCAGTCCGGCCCGACGCCGACCGAGACGTCGAGCGGGGCGCGCAGGCTGACCGCGTCGGCCATCTCGCGGCGCACCAGCTCCTCGACCTGCTTCCGCTCGCCCGGCGCGATCTCCAGGACGATTTCGTCGTGCACCTGGAGCAGCATCCGCGAGGACAGCTCCGCCTTCTCGAGGGCCTGGCCGACGCGCAGCATCGCGATCTTCACGATGTCGGCGGCGGTGCCCTGGATCGGGGCGTTCAACGCCATCCGCTCGGCGGCCTCGCGGCGCTGGCGGTTGTCGCTGTTCAGGTCCGGGAGGTACCGGCGGCGGCCGAGCACCGTCGCCGTGTACCCGGTGGCGCGGGCCTCTTCGACGACGCGGTGCAGATAGTCGCGGACGCCGCCGAACCGCTCGAAGTACGTGTCCATCAGGCCGCGCGCCTCGGACGCCTCGATGTTCAGCTGCTGGGACAGCCCGAACGCCGACAGGCCGTACGCCAGGCCGTACGACATGGCCTTGATCTTGCGTCGCATCTCGGCGTCGACCTGGTCGCCGGGGACGCCGAAGACCTGCGAGGCGACCGTGGTGTGCAGGTCCTCGCCGGAGGCGAACGCCTCGATGAGGCCCTCGTCCTCGGACAGGTGGGCCATCACGCGCAGTTCGATCTGGCTGTAGTCCGCGGTCATCAGCGACTCGAAGCCCTCACCGACGACGAAGCCGCGGCGGATCGCGCGGCCCTCGTCGGTGCGCACCGGGACGTTCTGCAGGTTCGGGTCCGTGGAGGACAGGCGGCCGGTGGCGGCGACGATCTGGCTGAACGAGGTGTGGATCCGGCCGTCCGCCGCGATCGTCTTGATCAGGCCCTCGACGGTGACGCGGAGCTTGGCCTGCTCACGGTGGCGGAGCATGATCACCGGGAGTTCGTTGTCCGTCTGGGACGCGAGCCAGGCCAGGGCGTCGGCGTCCGTCGTGTACCCGGTCTTCGTCTTCTTCGTCTTGGGCAGGCCGAGCTCACCGAAGAGGACTTCCTGGAGCTGCTTGGGCGAGCCGAGGTTGAACTCGTGGCCCGCGGCGGCGTGCGCCTCCTTCACGGCCTGCTGCACGGCGCCCGCGAACTGCTGCTCCATGGCCTCCAGATGGGCCCGGTCGGCGGCGATACCGACGCGCTCCATGCGGGCGAGCAGCGCCGATACGGGCAGCTCCATGTCGGTGAGCAGTCCGGCCGCGCCGACCTCCGGAAGGCGCTCGCCGAAGGCGGTGCCCAGGTCGAGGATGGTGCGGGCCTGGTGCATCAGGGCGTCGGCCGCGGCGGTGTCGTCCGCGCCGAAGGCGAGCTGGCCGTCGGCCTCGGCGGCCGGGGCGAGCTCACGGCCGAGGTACTCGAGGGACAGCGCGTCCAGGGCGAAGGAGCGGCGGCCGGGCTTGACCAGATAGGCGCCGAGGGCGCTGTCCATGGCGATGCCCTCGATGGTCAGACCGTGCTCAGCGAAGACCCGCAGGGCGCCCTTCGCGTCATGCACGACCTTGGGCTTCGCCGGGTCGGCCAGCCAGCGCGCGAACGCGTTCTCATCGGCCTCGTCCAGGTCGGACGGGTCGAACCAGGCGGCCGCTCCCCCGGCGGCGGCGAGCGCGATCTCGGCGACCGCGCCGGTGCCGAGCTTCCAGGAGTCGACCGTCGCCATACCGAGGACGGCCTCGCCGTGCTCGGCGAGCCACGGGGCGAGCTCACCGGAGCCGATGACCGTGCCGTCGATCTCCACGCCGTCCGCCGTCGGCGCCTCGTCGGTCTCCTCCGCGCCCGGGTCGACGGCGAGGAGCCGCTCGCGCAGCGAGGGGTTGCGGATCTCCAGGGTGTCGAGGACGACGGCGACGGCCTTGCGGTCGTACGCCGCGCGCTCCAGGTCCTCGACGGTCTTCGGCAGCTCCACGTCCCGCACCATCTCGGTGAGGCGGCGGTTCAGCTTGACCGCGTCCAGGTGGTCGCGGAAATTCTGCCCGGCCTTGCCCTTCACCTCGTCGGCGCGCTCCACGAGCTCCGCGAACGAACCGAACTGGTTGATCCACTTCGCGGCGGTCTTCTCGCCGACGCCGGGGATGCCCGGCAGGTTGTCCGACGGGTCGCCGCGCAGGGCCGCGAAGTCGGGGTACTGGGCGGGCGTCAGGCCGTACTTCTCCTGGACCTTCTCCGGGGTGTACCGGGTCAGTTCGGAGACTCCCTTGGTGGGGTACAGCACCGTGACGTGGTCGGAGACCAGCTGGAACGAGTCGCGGTCGCCGGTCACGACGAGCACGTCGAACCCGGCCGCCTCGGCCTGCGTGGCGAGGGTCGCGATGATGTCGTCCGCCTCGAAGCCGTCCACCGCGAACCGCTCGGCGTGCATCGCGTCGAGCAGCTCGCCGATCAGCTCGACCTGGCCCTTGAACTCATCGGGCGTCTTGGAACGGTTCGCCTTGTACTCGGTGAACTCCTGGGAGCGCCAGGTCTTGCGGGAGACGTCGAAGGCCACCGCGAAGTGCGTGGGCTCCTCGTCGCGCAGCGTGTTCGCCAGCATCGACGCGAAGCCGTAGATCGCGTTGGTCGGCTGGCCCGTCGCCGTCGTGAAGTTCTCCGCGGGAAGCGCGAAGAACGCCCGGTACGCGAGTGAGTGCCCGTCCATGAGCATCAGGCGCGGGCGCTTGCCGCCTGCGGCGGTCTCGGAGGGGCCGGGGGTCTTCTTCGCTGCTGTCTCTGCCACGTCCCCGATCCTGCCACGCCCCACTGACATTCCTTCCCGCATCTGCCTTCCGGTACGTGGTCGCCCTGGCCGGTACGTGAAGCGGCGCCGTCGCCCCCCCCCAAGTACAACCCGTCGCCCTGCGGGCTCGTCTTCTGGCGCCAGACAGGCTTGATCTTTCCTGCCCGGTGTGGGCAGGCCGGGGCCTGCCCACACCGGGCAGACTTATAGAAAGCCCGTCCGGCGATTGAGGACGAGCCCGCAGGGCGATCCCGGCGGCGGCCACTTCAACGGCACGAGTGCGGCTCCACGCAACCACACCCGAAATCGACCGTGCGAGGATCGCCATGTACGAAGACAGTGACTGTTCGAAGGAGACCGGTCATGGCAGGCAAGCCCCCTTCCGGCGATCCCGTCCAGGACGCCCCGCAGGTCGAAGGCCCCAAGCACGCGGCCGCCGGGCTGCCCGCCATCGGGCACACGTTGCGCATGGCCCAGGAGCAGATGGGGGTGCGGCGTACCGCGCTCACCCTGCTCCGGGTCAATCAGAAGGACGGTTTCGACTGTCCCGGCTGCGCGTGGCCGGAGCCGGAGCACCGGCACAAGGCGGAGTTCTGCGAGAACGGCGCGAAGGCGGTCGCGGAGGAGGCCACGCTGCGCCGGGTCACACCCGACTTCTTCGCCGCGCACCCGGTCGCCGATCTGGCCCGCCGCAGCGGGTACTGGCTAGGGCAGCAGGGCCGCCTCACCCACCCCATGTATCTGGCCGAGGGCGCCGAGCGGTACGAACCGGTCACCTGGGAGCGGGCGTTCGACATCGTCGCCGACGAGCTGGACGCGCTGGGCTCCCCGGACGAGGCGCTGTTCTACACCTCGGGCCGCACCAGTAACGAAGCGGCGTTCCTGTACCAGTTGTTCGCCCGCGAGTTCGGCACGAACAACCTGCCGGACTGCTCCAACATGTGCCACGAGTCGTCGGGTTCCGCGTTGACGGAGACCATCGGCATCGGCAAGGGCAGCGTTCTCCTGGAGGACCTGTACAAGTCGGACCTGATCATCGTGGCCGGGCAGAACCCGGGCACGAACCATCCGCGGATGCTCTCGGCCCTGGAGAAGGCCAAGGCGAACGGCGCGAAGATCATCACGGTCAATCCGCTGCCCGAGGCGGGCATGGAGCGCTTCAAGAACCCGCAGACCCCGCAGGGCATGCTCAAGGGCACCGCCCTGACCGACCTGTTCCTGCAGATCCGGCTCGGCGGCGACCAGGCCCTGTTCCGCCTCCTCAACAAGCTCGTCCTCGACACTGAAGGTGCCGTCGACGAGGACTTCGTACGCGAACACACCCATGGATACGAGGAGTTCGCCGCCGCCGCGCGGGACGCCGACTGGGACGAGACGCTGGCCGCGACCGGTCTGGACCGGGCCCGGATCGAGGAAGCCCTCGCCATGGTGCTCGCCTCGGAGCGCACGGTGGTGTGCTGGGCGATGGGCCTGACCCAGCACAAGCACTCCGTGCCGACGATCCGCGAGGTCGTCAACTTCCTGCTGCTGCGCGGCAACATCGGCCGTCCGGGCGCGGGCGTGTGCCCGGTGCGCGGGCACTCCAATGTGCAGGGCGACCGCACCATGGGCATCTTCGAGCGGCCCGCACCGGCGTTCCTCGACGCCCTGGAGAAGGAGTTCGGTTTCGCCCCTCCGCGCGAGCACGGCCTGGACGTGGTGCGCGCGATCCGGGCACTGCGCGACGGCGAGGCGAAGGTGTTCTTCGCCATGGGCGGCAACTTCGTGTCGGCGTCGCCCGACACCGAGGTGACGGAGGCGGCGATGCGCCGCGCCCGCCTCACGGTGCACGTCTCGACGAAGCTGAACCGCTCGCACGCGGTCACCGGTGCGCGCGCCCTGATCCTGCCGACGCTCGGCCGTACGGAGCGCGATCTGCAGGGTGGCGGCGAGCAGTTCGTGACCGTCGAGGACTCCATGGGCATGGTGCACGCCTCGCGCGGCCGCCTGGAGCCGGCCAGTGGCCACCTGCTGTCGGAACCGGCCATTGTGAGCCGTCTCGCCCGCCGCGTCCTGGGTGAGCGGAGCGCCACCCCGTGGGAGGAGTTCGAGAAGGACTACGCGACGATCCGCGACCGCATCTCGCGCGTGGTGCCCGGTTTCGAGGACTTCAACGCGCGCGTGGAGCGGCCCGGCGGCTTCACGCTGCCGCACGCCCCGCGCGACGAGCGCCGCTTCCCGACCGCCACCGGCAAGGCCAACTTCACGGCGGCCCCTGTGGAGTACCCCGAACTCCCCGAGGGGCGGCTGCTGTTGCAGACGCTGCGCTCGCACGACCAGTACAACACCACGATCTACGGGCTCGACGACCGCTACCGGGGCATCAAGAACGGCCGCCGCGTCGTCCTGGTCAACCCGGCCGACGCCCGCGACCTTGGCGGCCTCGCCGACGGCGCGTATGTCGACCTGGTCAGCGAGTGGTCGGACGGGGTGGAGCGACGTGCCACCGGCTTCCGTGTCGTGCACTACCCGACGGCGCGTGGCTGCGCGGCGGCGTACTACCCGGAGACCAACGTCCTGGTCCCGCTGGACGCGACCGCGGACACCAGCAACACCCCGGCCAGCAAGTCCGTCGTCGTACGCCTGGAGGCGCGCCCGTAGCCGTACGCGTCACCACGCGCGCGTGGTGCCACCCGCCCGCCGCGGACCCGTCCGACAAGGCCCCGCGGCAGACCGGTCGGACGGTCTGGAACAATCGGCAACCGTCTAAGCGTTTGCTCAGGCGACGGCAGGGTGCGGCAGTGGCCCGAAACCGCCGCCATCACGACGACGAACTGGAGCCGAGGCCCATGGGCGAGAAGCACACCGTCAAGTTCCCGCAGGAGATCGTCGACGAGTACGCCTCGCTCGGCGTCGACCTGCCCGCCCTGTTCTCCGCCGGGCACCTCGGTACCCGTATGGGCATCGAGATCATCGAGGCCGCGCCGGACCGGGTCGTCGGCACCATGCCGGTCGAGGGCAACACCCAGCCCTACGGCCTGCTGCACGGCGGCGCGTCCGCGGTGCTCGCGGAGACCCTCGGCTCCATCGGCTCCATGCTGCACGGCGGCGCCGGCAAGCTCGCCGTGGGCGTCGACCTCAACTGCACCCACCACCGCGGCGCGCGCTCCGGCCTGGTCACCGGCGTCGCCACGCCCGTGCACCGCGGCCGCTCCACCGCCACGTACGAGATCGTCATCACCGACGAGCAGGACAAGCGGGTCTGCACCGCGCGCCTGACCTGCCTGCTCCGGGACGTCGCGCCGGACGCGGGACAGGGCCCCGAGGCGGGCTGACGGCACGGACACCACGCACCCGCGAGCGGGGCACGCCACCTCAAGTGGCGTGCCCCGCTCGCGCGTTGAGGCCCCGGTCCGCCGTGCGTCGAGGCGCCGGTCCACTCGCGCCCGGGACGCGAACCGGGACACCACCGGGTACGCGGACCCGGACACCGCCGAGACGCGAACCCGGCCGCCGGAAAGCATTGCCCAGCGCCACACAGCCCGTTACGGTCGCCGCATGAGGCGCCGAGGCCCGCGACGAGCGGCCGCGCGCCCCACGGGCCGGACAGCGCCCGCGAACTGACGGCCCGACAGGCCTGACGAAAGCGCGCAGAACGCCATCGCCGCAGCGCGCCCGCCGAGGCCGTCCGGCGCAATTCCGCCCCCTCGGCGCCGTTACGCTGAGTAAGGGGAAATGGCTCTGCCGACACAATCCGTTCACAGAATCCGGGCCACCGAAATCCGGCATTCACACACCGGAATCCACAGTGGCCGTCAGTACCAAGATCAGCTCAAGCCCCTTAGTGGACCCCTGAGCGGAACTGCGCATTCTCACCATGTGAACCGCAGCAAGGTCGCCAAGAAGTCCGTTTGGCCCGCACTGCACCGCCGCCGATTCACCTCGCATAACAAGACAGTCACATCCTGCCCTTCCCTGCTCCCACAGTCCTTCACCTGCGCTTAGAGTCACCGCCAGTCACCGCGCCGCCGGGCGCGAACTGAATTGCACGGCCCTGTACCACACCCAGTACGGCCCGGCGATCACACGGCACCTCACAACAGAGGAGGCCGCGCCAGGGAAAGGACCAAGCGTGCGACACCGTT
Organism: Streptomyces boluensis; assembly: GCF_009908195.1. GTDB lineage: Bacteria > Actinomycetota > Actinomycetes > Streptomycetales > Streptomycetaceae > Streptomyces > Streptomyces boluensis. The sequence continues at coordinate 7,566 of NZ_JAAAHS010000197.1, forward strand.
CCTTGCTCATACTCACCACGGCACTGACCACCGGGGCACTCACACTTACCGCCTGCGGATCGCGCGACGAAGGAAAGGGCGGCGGAGACAGCGGCAAGACGACCGTGGTCATCGGTGTCGACGCACCCCTGACCGGCGACCTTTCCGCGCTCGGCCTCGGCATCAAGAACTCCGCCGACCTTGCCGTGAAGACCGCGAACAAGGAAGGCACCGTCGAAGGCGTCGAGTTCAAACTCGAATCCACCGACGACCAGGCCCAGCCCTCCGTCGGCCAGCAGAACGCCCAGAAGTTCATCAGCAACAAAGAAGTTCTCGGCGTCGTCGGACCACTGAACTCCAACGTGTCCCAGTCGATGCAGAAGCCCTTCAACGACGCGGGCCTCGTCCAGGTCTCCCCCGCCAACACGGGTACCGAACTCACCCAGGGCGACGGCTGGAAGACCGGCGACCGCAAGCGCCCCTTCAAGACCTTCTTCCGCACCGCCACGACCGACCAGGTCCAGGGCGACTTCGCCGCCAAGTACCTCTACAACAAGGCGAAGATCAAGCAGGTCTACATCATCGACGACCAGAAGACCTACGGCGCCGGCCTCGCCGCGTCGTTCAAGGACACCTTCACCAAGCTCGGTGGAAAGGTCGTCAAGACCGACCACATCAACCCCGAGGACCGCGACTTCAACTCCGTCGTCACCAAGGTGAAGAACTCCGGCGCCAAGGCCGTCTACTACGGCGGCGAATACCCCGCCGCAGGCCCCCTCAGCCAGCAGCTCAAGGACAGCGGAGCCAAGATCCCGCTCATGGGCGGCGACGGCATCTACAGCGCCGACTTCATCAGCCTCAACAAGAAGGCCCAGGGCGACCTCGCCACCTCCGTGGGCAAGCCCGTCGAACTCCTCGACTCCGCCAAGACCTTCATCGAGAACTACAAGAAGGCCGGATACAAGGACGCCTACGAGGCCTACGGCGGCGGCACCTACGACGCCACCTGGTCCATCATCGAAGCCGTCAAGATCGCCGTCGAAGAGAACGACGGAAAGCTCCCCGAGGAAGCCCGCGCCAAGGTCCTCGAATCCATGGCAAAGGTCAAGTTCGACGGCGTCACCGGAAACGTCTCGTTCGACGAGTACGGCGACACCACCAACACCATGATGACCGCCTACCAGGTCGACGGTAAGGCGTGGAAGCCCGAGTTCAGCGGCGCCTACAAGCCCGAATAAAAAAACCCGGGCCCTCCCGGCCGAACGGCATTGACCCAGACCGCGCGGGAGCGCTACGAGCGCTCCCGCGCGGCGCCATATCCGAACCACTCCACGGAGGCCTTGCGGTGAACGAACTGCCGCAGCAGCTGGCCAATGGACTCATCCTCGGCGCGATGTACGGTCTCATCGCGATCGGCTACACGATGGTCTACGGCATCGTCCAGCTCATCAACTTCGCCCACGGCGAGATATTCATGATCGGGGGCTTCGGCGCCCTGACCGTACATCTCATGCTCCCCGACGGCTTCTCCCTCGCCGCCGCCATCCCCCTCATGATCATCGGGGGCATGATCTGCTCAGTCGCCGTCGGCACCGCAGCCGAACGCTTCGCCTACCGCCCCCTGCGCGGCGCACCACGACTGGCCCCCCTCATCACCGCCATCGGCCTCTCCATCCTGCTGCAGCAAGCCGTCTGGAAGTGGTACCCGGACGCCAAGAAGGACCGTTCCTTCCCCCAGTTCGACGGCGAACCCCTCAGCGTCCTCGGCGCCAACATCCAGATCGGCAGCCTCTTCGTCCTCGTCGCCGCACCCATCTGCATGCTCGCCCTCGGCCTCTTCGTCAACAAGACGCGCTCCGGCCGCGGCATGCAAGCCACCGCACAGGACCCCGACACCGCCAAGCTCATGGGCATCAACACCGACCGCATCATCGTCATGGCCTTCGCCATCGGCGCCGCGTTCGCCGCCATCGCAGCCGTCGGATACGGGCTCCACAACGGCCAGGTCGGCTTCAAAATGGGCTTCATCCTCGGCCTCAAAGCCTTCACCGCAGCCGTACTCGGCGGCATCGGCAACATCTACGGAGCCATGCTCGGAGGCCTCGTCCTCGGCATCGCCGAATCCCTCGCCACCGGCTACATCGGCGACATCCCCGGCATGGAACTCTTCGGCGGCGGCGCCTGGAAGGACGTCTGGGCCTTCAGCCTCCTCATCCTCGTACTGCTATTGAGGCCACAAGGTTTGCTCGGCGAACGCGTCGCGGATCGGGCGTGATACCCATGACCACCGACACCACCACCCCGAGCACCCACACCACCCCGGTGCTCCCCCTGCCCACCACCGCGGCCCGCGCCGGCGTCCTCACCGGCGCCGCCCTCGCCCTCGCCGGCACCTTCCTCGCCTGGACCCAGAGCGACGCATTCCCCGGCAACCTCACCGTCACCGGCTACCCCGGCGGCCTCCAGGTCATCACCCTCGTCGGCGCCGCACTCACCCTGCTCCTCGCCCTCTCCGGCATGGGCATCCGCGGCCTCGGCTGGCTCACACCCGGCGGCAAGAACAGCCCCGTACGCCTCACCGCACTCGGCGTACTCGGCACCACCGCCTACGCCATGACCGCCATCTCCGCCCAACTCGGCGGCACCATCAACCTCGAACCCGGCGCCTGGATATCCGGCACCGGCGCCCTCATCGCCGCCGTCGCAGCCTTCGGCCTCCCCGCCGACCTGCCCGCCGACGACACCATCACCGGCTTCCGGGCCCGCTTCAAGCACGCCCTCAAAGCCCCCACACCCGGCCGAGCCAAAGAACTCCCCAACTCAGCCGAAATCCTCATCATCGCCGCCGCGTTCGGAACAGGCCTCTACGTCTTCGCCTACGGCATCGACGCCTACTCCGAACTCTTCGTCGGCTTCTTCATCACCACCGCACTCGTGGCCACCGCACTCTTCCGCGCCGGCCTCATCGCACGACTCAACCGCCTCACCGCGAAACACCGCACCATCACCCTCACCGCAGCACTCATCGCCGCGGCCTGCTTCCCCTTCACCCAGACCGACGAGTCCTACGCCCTCATCGGCGCCAACATCCTCATCTTCGCGACCGTCGCCCTCGGCCTCAACGTCGTCGTCGGCCTCGCCGGACTCCTCGACCTCGGATACGTCGCATTCCTCGGCGTCGGCGCCTACACCGCAGCCCTCGTCTCCGGCTCCCCACAATCCACCTTCGGCATCCAATTCCCCTTCTGGGCCGCCGTCCTGGCCGGAGCCGCCGCCTCACTCATCTTCGGCGTCCTCATCGGAGCCCCCACCCTGCGGCTACGCGGCGACTACCTCGCCATCGTCACCCTCGGCTTCGGCGAAATCTTCCGCATCACCATGAACAACCTCAACGGAAGCGCAGGACCCGACGTCACCAACGGCTCCCAAGGCATCCCGAACATCCCCGACCTCGAACTCTTCGGGTTCAACTTCGGAATGCCCCACGACATCGCCGGCTTCACCCTCGGCAGATCCGGCAACTACTACCTGCTGATGCTGCTGTTCACCGCCGTCGTCGTCATGGTCTTCCGACGCTCCGGCGAATCCCGCATCGGCCGCGCCTGGGTCGCCATCCGCGAAGACGAAACCGCCGCCACCGCCATGGGCATCAACGGCTTCCGCGTCAAACTCATCGCCTTCGCACTCGGCGCCACCCTCGCCGGATTCGCCGGCACCGTACAGGCACACGTCTCGTACAGCATCACGCCCGAGCAGTACCTCTTCGCCAACACCGTGCCCCCCAACTCGGCGTTCCTCCTCGCCGCAGTCATCCTCGGCGGAATGGGCACCATCAGCGGACCCCTCATCGGCGCCGCACTGCTCTACCTCATCCCCGCCAAACTGCAATTCCTCGAGGACTTCCAGCTCATCCTCTTCGGACTCGCCCTCATCCTCCTCATGCGATTCCGGCCCGAAGGACTCGTCGCCAACAAGCGCGCCCAGCTCCAATTCCACGAGAACGACCAACTCGACGTACCGGAACAACGAACCGACACCACAGCCGTCGGCACCGCCAAGGCGGGGGCGTGACCACCATGACCACAAACACCACCGTCCTCGAAGCCAGCGACGTCACCATGCGCTTCGGCGGACTCACCGCCGTACGCTCCGTCGACCTCACCGTCAACAGCGGCGAGATCGTCGGCCTCATCGGCCCCAACGGCGCAGGCAAAACCACCTTCTTCAACTGCCTCACCGGGCTCTACGTCCCCACCGAAGGCAAGGTCTCCTACAAGGGCACCGTCCTGCCGCCCAAGCCCCACCTCGTCACCAGCGCAGGCATCGCCCGCACCTTCCAGAACATCCGGCTGTTCGCCAACATGACCGTCCTGGAAAACGTCCTCGTAGGACGCCACACCCGCACCAAAGAAGGCCTCTGGTCCGCCCTCCTGCGCGGCCCCGGCTTCAAGAAAGCCGAAGCCACATCCAACGAAAAGGCCATGGAACTCCTCGAGTTCATCGGCCTCGCCCACAAAGCCGACCACCTCGCCCGCAACCTCCCGTACGGCGAACAACGCAAACTCGAGATCGCCCGCGCCCTCGCCAGCGAACCCGGACTCCTCCTCCTCGACGAGCCCACCGCGGGCATGAACCCCCAAGAAACCCGCGCCACCGAAGAACTCGTCTTCGCCATCCGCGACAAGGGCATCGCGATCCTCGTCATCGAGCACGACATGCGGTTCATCTTCAACCTCTGCGACCGCGTCGCCGTACTCGTCCAAGGCGAGAAACTCGTCGAAGGCACCTCCGAAGTGGTCCAAGCCGACGAACGCGTCGTCGCCGCCTACCTCGGCACCCCCTTCGAAGGCGCCCCCGGCGACGAAGAAGTAGCCGAAGTCGAAGCAGCGGAAGCCGCCTCCGCCACCACATCGAAAGAAGCACCCAGCACCAACACCCGCACGGAGGACGGCCAGTGACCGCACTACTCGAGGTCGAAGACCTCAAGGTCGCCTACGGCAAGATCGAAGCCGTAAAAGGCATCTCCTTCAGCGTCGAAGCCGGCCAGGTCGTCACCCTCATCGGCACCAACGGCGCAGGCAAAACCACCACCCTGCGCACCCTCTCGGGACTCCTCAAGCCGCTCTCCGGGAACATCACCTTCGACGGAAAACCACTCGCCGGCGTACCCGCACACAAAATCGTCGCGATGGGCCTCGCCCACTCCCCCGAAGGCCGCCACATCTTCCCGCGGCTCACCATCACCGACAACCTCCGCCTCGGCGCCTACCTCCGCGACGACAAGGACGGCATCGAAAAAGACATCCAGCGCGCCTACGACCTCTTCCCCATCCTCGGCGAACGTCGAAAGCAAGCCGCGGGAACCCTCTCGGGCGGCGAACAGCAAATGCTCGCCATGGGCCGCGCCCTCATGTCACGCCCCAAACTGCTCATGCTCGACGAACCCTCCATGGGCCTCTCCCCGATCATGATGCAGAAGATCATGGAGACCATCGTCGAGCTGAAATCCCAGGGCACGACGATCCTCCTCGTCGAACAGAACGCACAGGCCGCACTCTCCCTCGCCGACCACGGCCACGTCATGGAGATCGGAAAGGTCGTCCTCTCCGGCACCGGCCAGGACCTCCTCCACGACGAATCCGTCCGCAAGGCGTATCTCGGCGAGGACTGAACCACCCGGCACCCCCGGTACATATACGAAGAGGCCCGCCCCGGCAATCCGGGGCGGGCCTCTTCGAACGTACGGAAAAAGTCGGCTACTTCGCCTTCTTCTCCTCGGAATCCTCAATGACAGCCTCAGCCACCTGCTGCATCGACATCCGGCGGTCCATCGACGTCTTCTGAATCCAACGGAACGCGGCCGGCTCCGAAAGCCCGTACTCCGTCTGCAGAATCGACTTCGCCCGGTCCACCAGCTTCCGCGTCTCCAGACGCAGCGAAAGGTCCGCGACCTCCTGCTCCAGCGCCTTCAACTCCGTGTACCGCGACACGGCCATCTCGATCGCCGGGACCACATCGCCCTTGCTGAACGGCTTCACCAGATACGCCATCGCACCCGCGTCCCGCGCCCGCTCCACGAGGTCGCGCTGCGAGAACGCGGTCAGCATCAGGACGGGGGCGATCGACTCCTCAGTGATCTTCTCGGCCGCCGAGATGCCGTCGAGCACGGGCATCTTCACGTCCAGGATCACCAGATCGGGACGGTGCTCACGCGCCAGCTCGATCGCCTTCTGCCCATCACCGGCCTCACCGACGACGGAGTACCCCTCCTCCTCGAGCATCTCTTTGAGGTCGAGGCGGATCAGCGCCTCGTCCTCAGCGATGACGACACGGGTCGTCAGAGGAGGCACGTGCGACTTGTCGTCGTCGGGCTGGGGGGACTCGGGGGAGGTCACGGGGGCTCCTCGTCATGGGGCAG
>NZ_JAAAHS010000198.1 GCF_009908195.1 Streptomyces boluensis
GGGTGGATGACTGGGGCAGGGTGCGGGCGGCCGGGCTCCGCGGCTGCGGGGCGCCGGGCCGCCTGCGGGGTGGTTCAGAAGGGCAGCGGGCCGATCCGGTAGAGCACCTCGGGGTCGTGCCCGCCATCGGGGAACTGCTCGGCGGCGAAGAGCACCTCCCGCCCGAGGTCGGCGCCGTGCCGCTTCGCGTACGAGGTGAAGAGGCGCTCCGATGCGGTGTTGCCCGGCGAGATCGTGGTCTCAAGGGACCGCAGGCTGTGCTCCTTGGCGACGCGTTCGGTCAGCCCGTCCAGCATCGCGGCGGCCAGGCCGCGGCCGCGCTGCGAGGCGTCGACGGCGACCTGCCACACCAGGAGGGTGTGCGGGCGCTCGGGTCTGATGTATCCCGTGATGAACCCGACGGCTTCCCCGTGCGCGTCCCGCGCGATCACCGAGGTGCCGGCGAAGTCACGGCACCACAGCAGATAGCTGTACGAGGAGTTGAGGTCGAGGGTCTTCGAGTCACGGGCGATACGCCAGAGTGCGGCTCCGTCCGTCACCTCCGGGGTGTCGAGCCGCAAGTCCCCCGGCATTTCGCGAAAAGCGGTACGGGCACTTGCAAGGTCTGCTTGTGCGGCTGTCATGCTTTTGAATTTACCGACCGAAAATTGAAATTGCATCGCGAGGAGGGGTTACCTCCAGCGAGTCTTTGTGCTATCGCGCGGGCGTGCGCGCCCACGCAAGTTGCCTGTAAGATGTCCGTATCTGTCCCGGATTTTTCGGGCGTACCGGATCTCGTGTGGCGTCGGTCACAAGCTAGTAACCGTCATGAGATCTGCCCGAATTACGTCGTTTGGCGTTCGCAAAATCTTTGCGTTTAGGACCGGGGAAAGCGGGCAGAAGAATACGGGAAGCTGCACTGGAAAAGCAGCTCCCCGTATTTGTGAATACGCCATTGAATTAAGGCCCCGGAAGTTATCGATCCCGGTGGCCCGCGCAGTGCTGCCCGAATTGCTGGGGCAGTACGCGGAGTTGACGGGAAACGATCACTCCCAGGCGGCCGTCACCGCGCGCCGGGCCGCCTCCACGTCCACCCCGATCCCCGCCTCACCGAGCGCCGCACCGAGCGCCGCCAGGCTCGCGTGCACCGCGCCACGCGTCGCGTCCGGACCGTAGTGGTTGACCCGGATCATCTCCTTCGCGAGCGCGCCACCGCCCGCCACCAGCGGAAGCGCCGGGTCCGCCGCGAGCGCCCGCGCCACCAGACCGGCCGCGTCCACGCCCGCGGGGGAGCGCAGCGTCGTCGCGACCGGCGCCGCGTCCCGCGCCTCGTACACATACGGCTCCAGGCCGCCGAGGGCGAGCGCGCCCGCCCGCGTCGCGGCGGCCGCCGTGGCGTGCCGGGCCGTCACCGCGTCCAGGCCCTCCGCCTCGATCCGCTCCACACAGGCATCGAGGGCGAGCATCTCCAGCTGCGCGGGCGCGTGCAGGAGCGCCTTGCGGCCGCCGTCGATCCAGCGCGCCTTCCAGTCGAGCAGCGAGAGGTACGAGGCCCGCGGCGCGTGCGGGTTCGCCTCGAACCGCTGCCAGGCGCGCTCGCTCACCGACACCGCCGACACCCCGGCCGGGCCGCCCATCGCCTTCTGCGCGCCGATGATGCACAGGTCCACGCCCCAGGCATCCGGAAGCACCGGCTCCGCGGCGATCGAGGCCACCGCGTCCAGATAGAACAGCGCGCCGTGCTCCCGCACCACCGCGCCGATCTCCGCGACCGGGTTGGTGTTGCCCGTCGCCGCCTCCGCGTGCACCAGCGAGACGAAGTCGATCTCCGGGTGCTCGGCGAGCGCCGCCCGCACCTGCTCGGCCGTGACCGCCGTGTGGAACGGCACCGCGAGGTCGATCACGCGCGCGCCGCAGTCCCGCAGCCAGTTGCCGAAGGTCTGCCCGTAAGGGCCGGTGACCACGTTCAGGGCGGTGGAGCCGGGCCGGGCCCCGGAGCGGATGCAGGCCTCGAGCGGCAGCAGCGCCTCGCCCTGCATGATCACGACGTCCTGCTCGGTCCGGAGGAGCCGCGCCACCCGCCGCTCGATCGCGGCGAAGTGCGCGGGGGTCAGCGGAGCCAGGTCGAGAAAGGGGTGCGTCACGGTGGTGCTCTCTTCTTGACGTGTCGTGCTTCTTGACGTGTCGTGGGGCGTCTCACGGGTACGGGGTCCCGGGTGCCGCGTCGAAGCGTACCGAGTGGATTTACGCTGCCGTACATGAGCGATGCAGGGGTGCTGAAGGTGCGGGGGCGGGTGCTCGTGGGGCCCGATGACGTGCGGGACGAGATGTGGGTGGTCGGCGGGAGGGTCAGCTTCACGCGGCCGCCCGGCGCCCGCGACGTGACAGAAGTCCAGGGCTGGGCGCTGCCCGGCCTGGTCGACGCGCACTGCCATGTGGGACTCGACGCGCACGGGCCCGTCGACGCTTCGACCGCCGAGGAGCAGGCCCGCACCGACCGGGACGCCGGCACGCTCCTCATCCGGGACGCGGGCTCGCCCTCCGACACCCGCTGGATCGACGACCGCGAGGACCTGCCGAAGATCATCCGCGCGGGCCGGCACATCGCCCGCACCAAGCGCTACATCCGTAACTACGCGCACGAGATCGAGCCGGACGAGCTGGTCGCGTACGTCAACCAGGAGGCGAAGCGCGGCGACGGCTGGGTCAAGCTCGTCGGTGACTGGCTGGACCGTGGCACCGGCGACCTGGGCGCCTGCTGGCCGCGCGCCGAGGTCGAGGCCGCCATCGCCGAGGCGCACCGACTGGGCGCCCGCGTCACCGCGCACTGCTTCGCCGAGGACTCGCTGCGTGACCTGGTCGAGGCGGGCATCGACTGTATCGAGCACGCCACCGGGCTCACCGAGGACACCATTCCGCTCTTTGCCGAGCGCGGTGTGGCCATCGTGCCGACGCTCGTGAACATCGCGATCTTCCCGAAGCTCGCGGCGGGCGGCGACAGCAAGTTCCCCGTCTGGGCCGACCACATGCGCCGCCTGTACGACCGCCGCTACGACACCGTGCGCTCCGCCTACGACGCGGGCATCCCCGTCTTCGTCGGCACCGACGCGGGCGGCGGCCTCGCGCACGGCCTCGCGGCCGCCGAGGTCGTCGAGCTCACCAAGGCGGGCATCCCGCCGCTCGCGGCGCTCTCCGCGACCACCTGGGGCGCCCGCGACTGGCTCGGCCGCCCAGGCCTCGTCGAGGGCGCGCCCGCCGACCTGGTCGTGTACGACGAGGACCCGCGCGCCGACGTACGGGTGCTCGGTGCCCCGCGCCGGGTGGTCGTCGACGGACACGTCACCGGCTGAGTCCGGCCCGTACGCGGCGCGGGGTTGACGTACCCGTGCCCCGCGCCGCCGCGTGATCGTTCCCCACCTTCGCCGGTGCGCCCGCACGCCAACACCCGTACCGCGCAAGGGTGGTGACGCGGAGGGCGGCGGGGAACGCACGTGCCGTGGGAATCGAAAACGCGGGCGGAAACCCCTCGATGGAGTGAAGTGACCCCATGTCGCTGTCAGTTCACTCTCCGTGCGTAACGATGCCGGGGTCGGGTCGTCGACGTCGCACACCGTCCCCGTGCGGCGGCGTCGGCGGCCCCTGTCCCGAGCGCTGTTCCGCGCTCCGCAACCGTGGGGGTTCCATCACCGTGAACAGCAACACCTTCCGCACACCCGCGCCACACCTCCGGCGGATCGCCGCCACCGTGGCCGCCACGGCGCTGGCCGCAGGTCCCGCGGCTCTCGTCGGCGCCGTGCCCGCCCACGCCACGGGCGGCGACGGCAAGGCCAGTGCGGTCGTCCTGCGTGCGGGACTCGACGTCTCGCTGCTCAACAAGGCCGTACAGGTACCGGTCCGTACCTCGCTCAACGAGGTCAGCGCCCCCGCGACGGCGCGGAAGACCGCGCTCACCGTCGACGTCGAAGGGGTCGACCAGGGCCGCCCGTTCAGCATGGTGCACGCCAATGTGGCCACCGCGAAGGCCACCGCCGACCGGCACGGCGCGCAGGCCCGCACCCATCTCGCCCGCGCCCGGGTGCAGTTGCCGGGGCTGCCCGCGCTGCCCCTGATCGAGCTGGAGAACGTCACGTCGAAGGCGGTCTGCGTGGCGGGCGAACGGCCGGTCGCCGACGCCGACGTGGTCGGTTCCGTGACCGTGCTCGGCAAGAAGGTCACGCTCACCGCGGGCGGCCCGACCCGGATCGAGGTGCCCGGCGTCGGCGAGGTCCGCCTCGACCTGGCGAAGACCCACACCACGTCCCGTACGGCGGCGGCGTCGGCCCTCGAACTCAAGGTGTCCGTCAACCCGTTGAAGCTGAACGTGGCCGAGGTCGAAGGGCTCGTCACCCTCGCCGGGGCCACCTGTGAGGCCCCCACGGCGCCGCCCCGCAAGCCGGAGCCCAAGGACGAACCCAAGGGCGAGGTGCGTCCGCAGGCGGCGGCGGAGCCGGAGGCGCTCGCGGAGACCGGCGGCGACTCCAGGACGCCGTACCTCGCGTACGGCGGCGTCGCCCTCCTCGCCCTCGGCGGTGGCGCCGTGTACCTGGCCAGGACCCGCAAGCGCGTCTGACGCGCACCCCAGGACGTGAGAGGGAGGCGGCCACCTGCCCTGTGCCGCCTCCCTCTCACTCAACTCCCGGTCGGCCAGGCGCAGTTCACCGCCCCGTGAGCACCAGGGCCCGGTCGAGAGCCTGAAGCAGACGGCCCGTGGTGGCCCGGTCGCGTACCGCGAGGCGCAGCCAGTCCGCGTCGAGGCCGGGGAACGTGTCACCCCGGCGGACCGCGAAGCCCAGGTCGCGGAGGTGGGCGCGGAGCTTCGCCGCACCCTCGACCCGGATCAGGACGAACGGGCCCTCCGCCGCCGGCACCGCCGTCACCTCCTCGAACTCGCCGAGCCCGGCGAGCAGATGGGCCCGGTCCACCGCGATCGTGCGGGCCGCCGCCTCCGCCTCGGCGAGCGCCCGCGGCGTCATACAGGCCCCCGCCGCCGCGAGCGCGGGCGTCGACACCGGCCACAGCGGCTGCGCCCGCTCCAGGTCCGCGATCGTCTCCGGCGCGGCCAGCACGTATCCGATCCGCAGGCCCGCGAGACCCCAGGTCTTGGTGAGGCTGCGCAGCACCACGAGCCCCGGTACGTCGGTGCGCCCGGCGAGTGCCTCGCGCTCGCCCGGCACCGCGTCCATGAACGCCTCGTCGACCACCAGCGTCCGCCCCGGACGCGCCAGTTCGGCCAGGAGCCGGGCCGGGTGCAGGACCGAGGTCGGGTTGGTCGGGTTGCCCACCACCACCAGGTCCGCGTCCTCGGGCACCGCCGCCGGGTCGAGCCGGAACCCGTCCTCGGGGCGGAGCAGCACCCGCCGCACCTCGTGCCCCGCGTCCCGCAGCGCCGCCTCCGGCTCGGTGAACTGCGGATGCACGACGACCGGGCGCCGGGCCCGTACCGCCCGCGCGAGCAGCACGAACGCCTCTGCGGCGCCCGCGGTGAGCAGCACCCGCGAGGGGTCGACGCCGTGCCGCCCGGCCACCGCCGCGCGCGCCTCCCGGCCGTCCGGGTACGCGGCGAGCGAGGTCAGCGACGCGGCGATGTGCTCGCGCAGCCACGGCGGCGGGGTGTCGTCACGGACGTTGACCGCCAGGTCCGTCAGGGCCGCGCCGTCGTCCCTGACCTCCGCGTCCCCGTGGTGCCGCAGGTCGTGCGCCTCAGTACGCATGTGCCGGTCCCATCCGCTCGCTCACGGCCACGGTGGCGTCCCTGTCCCAGGTGTCCCCGGCCGCCTCCCGGTAACGGGCCAGGACCAGGTCGATCAGCTCCGGTGCCGGGCCGACCGGATCGGCGGCCCGCACGTCCACGTCCGGGTGCGCCTCCGCCCAGCCCTCGGCCTGCTGCCGTACCCGGCCCGCCAGTGCCCCGTCGAACAGGACGTACGGCAGCACCACGATCCGCCGCGCGCCGAGCCGCACGCACCGGTCGAGGCCGCCCGGCACGTCCGGTGCCGCCGGGGACACGAACGCCACCTCGACGCCCGCGTACCCGCGCCCCTCCCACAGCAGCCGCGCCGCCCGGTGCACCTCGGCGTTGGCGGCCGCGTCGGTGGAGCCGGGCCCGACCAGGAGCACCGTCACCGCGGCCCGTTCCCGCAGCGACACCGCAGCGAGGGCCGCGTCGACCCGCCGCTCCGACACGTCCATGAGTACGGGGTCCGGGCCGAGCGCCCGCCCGCACGTGTACGCCGTCGCGGGGTGCCGCTCCGCCGCCCGCGCGAGGGCCGCCAGGTCGGCGGCGTGGGCGCGCCCGGCCGGGGCCAGGTCCAGGGGTACGGCGACGACGCGGGCCGCGCCGCGCTCCACGAGCGCGGCCAGGGCGGCGTCCTGCGGGGCCGTCGCGGAGCCGGGGAGGCCGCCCGCGACGGGCAGTTCGGGGGCGCGCAGCTCCAGCGCGTGCACGAGGTCACGCAGCGCGGCGGCGGCGGCCGCGTCCCGGGTCCCGGAACCCAGGACGAGCAACGCCGCGCGGCCCGCGGCCGGTTCGGGCGGAGGGGTGGTCACAGGTGCTCCTCGGGATGAACGGGGTGGTGCGGCAGGGTGTCCGGCGGCGTCGAGCCTACGTGCGAGGGCCGTCGCGCCACCGCGCAGGTCGCCCACGCGGCCCGGCCCTCAGGAGTCGACTTCCTTTTGGGTACGAGGAGTTGGCCGCCGCCCACCAGAGCGGCGGCCTCGGAGACCGACGGCGTACCGAACGCGCTGAGCGGCACGCCCGAGGGGTTCGGCACCGCCACCTCGGCGAGGACCGCCGCCGGGTACGTCACGAGCGGCACCCCGAGCGCCCGCGCGGCCTCGACGAGACCCGGCTCCCCGGCCTTGTCGTCGACGGTGGCGAGTTCGGCGACCGCCCGCTCGTCGAGCCCGGCCTCGCGCAGCACGGCACGGACGAGCCCGAGCACCTCGTCGGCCGGTGTGCCCCGGCAGGCGCCGACGCCGACGACGAGTACGCGCGCGGTCGCGGAGCCGTCGCTCATGACGCGGGGGCCTCTCGGTTCGAACAGCGCGGACGGACACCGGGGGAGCAGGTGTGACCTGCGCACCTCCGGTGTGTCGTGCCGGTGCGGGGCAGGGGGCGATCGGCTAGCAAGAGCCCATGGCGGTGTTCGTCGCGCTCGGCGCGTTCCTGATGACGCTGGTCGGCGGCTGGACGGCGCAGCGCGTCACCGACCGCCGCCACCTCGTGCTCGGCTTCGCGGGCGGCCTGATGCTCGGCGTCGTCGGCCTCGACCTGCTGCCGGAGGCGATGGCCGTGGCGGGCACGGAGGTGCACGGAGTGCCGCAGGCGCTGCTGCTTTTCGTCGGCGGCTTCCTCACCGCGCACGTGGTGGAGCGGCTGCTCGCGGTCCGGCGCGTGGCCCACGGCTCCGACGCCCGCGCCCCGCAGGTCGGCCTCACCGCGGCCGCCGCGATGGTGGGCCACAGCCTGATGGACGGCATCGCTATCGGCGCGGCCTTCCAGGCGGGCGGCGCGATGGGCGCGACCGTCGCGGTGGCCGTGGTCAGCCACGACTTCGCGGACGGCTTCAACACGTACACGATCACCAGCCTGTACGGGAACGCCCGCCGCAAGGCGCTCGCGATGCTGTTCGCGGACGCGGTCGCGCCGGTCGTGGGCGCCGCCTCCACACTGTTCTTCACCCTGCCGGAGGAACTCCTCGGCAGCTATCTCGGCTTCTTCGGCGGCGCCCTGCTCTACCTCGCGGCCGCCGAGATCCTGCCCGAGGCGCACCACGAACACCCGGCCGTACCCACGCTGTTGTGCACCGTCGGCGGCGTCGGCTTCATCTGGCTGGTGGTCGGCGCGGCGGAGTGAGCCCGCCGGAGCGGAGGGCCCGTTGATGCCGGGCCCCATGCCGTGCCTCGTGCCGCGCCTCATGCCGCGCTGCGTGCCGTGCCTCATGCCGTGCCTCATGCCGTGCCGACACACTTCTCCACGAAGCGCCGGGCCACTCCCGGCTCGGCGGCCCAGTGGGTGTGCAGATAGCTGGCGTGCACGCCGCCGCGCACGAAGCCCTCCACCCGCCGCGTCGGCTGCCGCAGCCCCCACGCGGGCTCGGGGCCCGCGCCCGGCTCGATCACCGTGCGGTGGAACTCGTGCCCCTGCATCCGCGTACCGGCCGGCGCGAGCACGCTGTCCGACACCGCGACCGCCTCCCGGTAGCCCAGGGTGAGCCGCTGTGACATCCGCGCCTCGGCGTCGAGCACCCCGCACATCGGCTTCCCGTCGAGGGAGCGCGCGAGGTACAGCAGACCGGCGCACTCGGCGGCCACCGGCGCCCCGCCGTGCGCCAGTCCGGCCACGGCCGCGCGCAGCGGCTCGTTGGCGGACAGCTCCGGCGCGTACACCTCGGGGAAGCCGCCGCCGATCACCAACCCGGCGGTGCCGGCCGGGAGTTGCTCGTCGTGCAGCGGGTCGAAGGGCACCACCTCGGCACCGGCGGCGGTGAGCAGCTCGGCGTGTTCGGCGTACGAGAAGGTGAACGCGGCACCGGACGCGATCGCCACGACTGGCCGGACCGCCCCCGCGGGCCGTACCGGTTCGCCCACGGCGGCCGCCGGGTCCCACGCCGCGTCCGGCAGGGCGGGCGCGCTGCGGGCGAGGGCGAGCAGGCCGTCGAGGTCGCAGCCGGCCCGTACCCGCGCGGCGAGCGCGGCCACCGACTCGACCGCCTCGGGCTGCCGTTCCGCGACCGGCACCAGGCCCAAGTGCCGTGACGGCGCGTGCAGTTGAGCGTCCCGGCGGAGCACCCCGAGCACCGGTACCCCGGCGCTGTCGAGGGCGTCCCGCAGCAGCTCCTCGTGCCGGTCCGAGCCGACCTTGTTGAGGATCACCCCGCCGACCCGCACCTCGGGGTCCCAGGAGACGAAGCCGTGCACCAGGGCCGCCACCGAACGGGACTGCGAGGAGGCGTCGACGACGAGCACCACGGGGGCCCGCAGCGCCTTCGCCACCTGCGCCGTGGACGCCAACTCGCCCTGCCCCGCGGCCCCGTCGTACATCCCCATCACACCCTCGACCACGGCGAGGTCGCAGCCCGCCGAGCCGTGCGCGAACAGCGGGGCCATGAGCGCGGGGCCGCACAGGAACGCGTCCAGGTTGCGGCCGCGGCGGCCGGCGGCGAGCGAGTGGTAGCCGGGGTCGATGTAGTCGGGCCCCACCTTGTGCGGGGACACCGCGAGCCCGGCCGCGGCGAACGCGGCCATCAGACCGGTGGCGACCGTGGTCTTGCCGCTGCCCGATGAGGGCGCGGCGATGACGAGCCGCGGCACGGACGTCACGACGCGAGCCTCCGCCGGGAGTTGTGCACGGACAACCGGGCCTGGACGGACAACCGGGCCTGTACGGACATCACCACTCGATGCCTCTCTGGCCCTTCTGGCCCTCGTCCATCGGGTGCTTGACCTTGCCCATCTCGGTCACCAGGTCCGCGAAGTCGATCAGCGGCTGCGGCGCGTTCCGGCCGGTGATCACCACATGCTGCTGTCCGGGCCGGTCGCGCAGCACGGACACGACCTCCTCGACGTCGATCCAGCCCCAGTGCATCGGGTACGCGAACTCGTCGAGCACGTACATCCGGTACGTCTCGGCGGCCAGGTCGCGCTTGACCTGCTCCCAGCCCTCAAGGGCTTTCTCCTCGTTGGAGGAGTTGTCGCCCTGCAGATCGCGCTGGACCCAGGACCAGCCCTCGCCCATCTTGTGCCAGTCGACGGTGCCGCCCTCGCCGGAGGCGCCGAGCACCTTCAGGGCCCGCTCCTCGCCGACCTTCCACTTGGCGGACTTCACGAACTGGAACACCCCGACCGGCCAGCCCTGGTTCCAGGCGCGCAGCGCGAGCCCGAACGCGGCCGTCGACTTGCCCTTGCCGGTGCCGGTGTGCACGGCGACCAGCGGACGGTTGCGGCGCTGGCGGGTGGTGAGACCGTCGTCGGGCACGACGGATGGCTGTCCCTGCGGCATTTAAGCGGCCTTCCTTGTGGTGGTTGCCTGTGCTCCTTGCGCGCCCTGCACATCGCGGACGAGGCCCGCGATGGAGTCGGCGCGCAACTCGTCGAGGGTGACGGCGGTGCCGCCGAGGTCACGCGCGAGCTGCCCGGCGAGCCCGAGCCGTACCGGCCCCGACTCGCAGTCGACGGTCACGGACGCGATGTCCGCCGCCGCGAACAGGCCCGCCGCGCGCGCCGCTTGGGCGACCGGTTCGGCGCCGCCGGTGGCGCGGCCGTCCGTCACGACGACGAGCAGCGGCCGCCGTACGGGATCGCGCAGCCGCTCCACCCGCAGCACCTCGTGGGCCCGCAGCAGACCGGCGGCGAGCGGCGTACGGCCGCCCGTGGGCAGCTGTTCGAGCCGGGCCGCGGCGGTGTCCACCGACGAGGTGGGCGGCAGCGCCACCTCGGCGTCCCGGCCGCGGAACGTCACCAGGCCCACCTTGTCGCGCCGTTGGTAGGCGTCCAGGAGCAGCGAAAGGACGGCGCCCTTCACGGCGCTCATGCGCTGGCGCGCGGCCATCGACCCGGAGGCGTCGACGAGGAAAAGGACGAGGTTCCCCTCGCGCCCCTCACGGGTCGCCTGCCGCAGGTCGTCGCGGCGCACCACGAGCCCGGGACCCGAACGCCCGCGCGCCCGCTGGTGCGGCGCCGCGGCCTGCACGGTCGCGGCCAGGTGCAGCTTGGTGAGGGTGCCGCGCGGCCGGGTCGAACCGGTCGTACGGCCGTGCTCGGTACGGGCCCGCGAACGCCGCCCGGCCGCGCCCGCACCCGTGCCCGGCACGGTCAACAGCTTGGCGCGGAACGGCTCGGTGGCAGCGACGGGCGCCTGCTCCCGCCCGCCACCGGCCACCGGCTGCTGCGCCGGCTCCTCCTGCGGGGCCTCTTCGGTCACGGGTTCCGGCTCGGCCTCGCCACCCTGCGGCGGCACCTCGGGACCGTCACCGCCCTGCGGCGGCTGCCCACCACCGGGACCGCCGTCAGGACCCCCGTCAGGGTCGGGCTCCGGGTCGGGCTCGGGGTCCGGTTCCGGGTCGTCGTCCTCCGACCCCCCGAACTCCTCCAGCGTCTCGTCGAGTTTGTCCTCGTCGAGGCCCGGCGCGTCGAAGGGGTTACGGCGCCTGCGGTGCGGCAGCGCGAGCAGCGCGGCCTGCCGTACGTCCTCGGCGGTGACGTCGTCCCGGCCCGCCCACGCGGCGAGCGCCGTGGCCGTACGCGCCATCACCAGGTCCGCGCGCATCCCGTCGACCTCGAACGCGGCACAGGTCGCGGCGATCTGGCGGAGCGCGGCGTCACCGAGCCGCACCGACGGCAGCAGCGCACGCGCCGCCACGATCCGCTCCCGCAGCTCCGCCTCGTCCTCGGCCCAGCGCGCCGCGAACTCCTCGGGCCCGTCGTCGTACGCGAGCCGCCGCCGCACCACCTCGACCCGCTGGTCCGGCTCCCGCGACGCCGCGACCTCCACGGTGAGCCCGAAGCGGTCCAGCAACTGCGGTCGCAGCTCGCCCTCTTCGGGGTTCATCGTGCCGACGAGCAGGAACCGCGCGGCATGCCGTACGGAGACACCTTCCCGCTCCACGTACGAGGCGCCCATGGCGGCCGCGTCGAGCAGCAGGTCGACCAGGTGGTCGTGGAGCAGGTTGACCTCGTCGACGTAGAGGATGCCGCGGTGCGCGTCGGCGAGCAGGCCGGGCTCGAAGGCCTTCACGCCCTCGGCGAGCGCCCGCTCGATGTCGAGCGCGCCGACAAGCCGGTCCTCGGAGGCGCCGACGGGCAACTCGACCATGCGCGCGGCGCGCTCGTCACCGGCACCGGCTGTGTGCGGCCCGTCGGGGCAGTTGGCGTCGGGCGCGGCGGGGTCGCAGGAGAACCGGCAACCGGAGACCACGCTCACATCCGGCAACAGCGCCGAAAGGGCCCGTACGGCCGTGGACTTGGCGGTGCCCTTCTCGCCACGCACGAGCACACCACCGACGGCGGGCGAGACGGCGTTGAGCAGCAACGCGAGCCGCAGGTCGTCCTGGCCGACGAGGGCGGTGAAGGGGTAGGGGGTGTTCACGGGGTGGCCTCCAGGGACGCAACAACTGGTCCGGCGCTTGATTTCAGCCCGTCCGGCGATTGAGGACGAGGCCGCAGGCCGATGGGGGTCTGGGGCGCAGCCCCAGGTGGGGGACGGTTCACGACGGCGCCCCCGGTGGAACGAACGGGAGCCCCGAGGGCGCCCCGCCCTCGATCAACCTCAACAGCGCGTCCGTGTCGGCATGTTCCTCGATGAGATCCCCGAGCCGATCCAACTGCTCCTCGCGCAGCGAGCCGAAAGACGTGTCCGGGGCGGGCACGAACCGTCGACCGGCGGCAAGCGCGACCTCCCGGAGGAACGCCCTGCGGAACCCGTCGGACTCCAGGGACCCGTGCCAGTGCGTGCCCCACACGGAGCCGACGCGGCAGCCGTCGAGGAAGGGCTCGCCGCCGTCCACCTGGGCGACCCCGTGGTGGATCTCGTACCCCTCGACCCGCTCCCCGAGGGCCGAACCCACGGGCCGGGCCAGGGTCTTCTCCCGCTCGAACCGCACCCGTACGGGCAGCAGTCCGAGCCCGGTCACGGCTCCGGCGCGGGACTCCACGTCGTCCTCGATGTGCTCGCCGAGCACCTGGAACCCGCCGCAGATGCCGAGCACCGGGCGGCCCTCGGCGGCGCGGCGGGCGAGCGCGTCGGCGAGGCCGCGTTCGCGCAGCCACGCAAGTGCCTTGACGGTGCCGCGTGTTCCGGGCACCACGACCAGGTCCGCGTCGGCCAGCTCCTCGGCCCGGTCCACGAACCGCACGACGACTCCCGGCTCGGCGGCCAGCGCGTCGACATCGGTGAAGTTCGACATCAGCGGCACCGCGCACACCGCGACGCGCAGCACGTCCGCGCCGACCGGCGGCGCGACGACGGACTCGCGTACCGCGCCGCGCAGCGACACCCGCAGGCCGTCCTCCTCGTCGATGCCGAGCCCGTGCGCGTACGGGAGAACTCCGTACGTGCGCCGCCCGGTGAGCTTCTCCAGCATGTCGAGCCCGGGTTCGAGCAGCGACACGTCGCCGCGGAACTTGTTCACCAAGTACCCGGCGACCAGCGCCTGATCGGCCTCGCTCAGCAGCGCCGTCGTACCGAAGAAGGACGCGAAGACACCGCCCCGGTCGATGTCCCCGACCACGACGACGGGGAACCGTGCGGCGCGCGCGATGCCCATGTTCACGATGTCGGTACGGCGCAGGTTGATCTCGGCGGGGCTGCCCGCGCCCTCGCAGATCACCGCGTCGTACGTGCCGCGCAGCTGCTCGAGGCAGTCGGTGACGGTCCCGAGCAACTGCTCCTGCCGCCCGCCGTGGTAGCCCCGCGCGCTCATCTCGCCGACGGGCTTCCCCATCAGGACGACCTGGCTTGAGCGGTCCCCGCCGGGCTTGAGCAGCACCGGGTTCATCAGCGCGCTCGGCTCGACCCGGGCGGCCTGCGCCTGCATGGCCTGGGCCCGGCCGATCTCGGCGCCCTCGCGGGTCACGAACGAGTTGAGCGACATGTTCTGCGCCTTGAACGGCGCGACGGAGACCCCTTGTCGGGCCAGCCACCGGCAGATCCCGGCGGTGACGACACTCTTGCCCGCGTCGGAGGTGGTCCCGGCCACCAACAGTCCACCACTCATGAGCGCGCTTCCCTTCCCCGTTGTGGGCAGATGTTCCGCAGGGCTGGGGGCACCCCC
>NZ_JAAAHS010000199.1 GCF_009908195.1 Streptomyces boluensis
GGGGCGGGGAGGGGGAAAGTCACCGCCTGCGGCATACAGCGGAGTACGCAACTCTCGTACCAAATGACCGATTTGCTGAACCGGTGGCGCTACACCGCGTCAAATGCACATCACAGCACGTGCGTTGAGAGTAAAGAATGCGCTCCACACTCGAGAATTTTTTCGTGAGGATTTGAAGGATCACGATGAGGTCACTTAGTGTCTGGGCTCGAACCTCCGCTCGGTTGATCACTCATTAGGGGTGACAGTGGGGGTCCCGCCCACCGCGATCGGTAGGCGGCTGGAGGAAGAAGGAGCCGCCCCCGTGGCGTCCCACCGTCGACCCAAGCAGCCGAGCCGCACGCGCGTGACCGTGCTGACCGCGACCGCAGCCGCTGCCGTGGCGCTCACTTCGCAGGCCGCACACGCCGACCCGAAGCCGAGCAAGAAGGAAGTCAAGGCCGAGGTCGACAAGCTCTACGAAGAGGCCGAGAAGTCCACCGAGAAGTACAACGGTGCCAAGGAGCAGCAGGACAAGCTCGAGGACCAGATCGACGACCTGCAGGACAAGGTCGCCCGTGGTCAGGACGAGCTCAACGAGCTGCGCTCCGGCATCGGTTCGCTGGCCAGCGCCCAGTACCGCTCGGGCGGTATCGACCCCTCCGTACAGCTCTTTCTCTCCTCCGACCCGGACTCGTACCTCGACAAGGCCTCCTCGCTCGACCAGTTGACGAGCAAGCAGGCCGACGCGCTCAAGGAGATCCAGTCGAAGCAGCGGACCCTCGCGCAGCAGCGCTCCGAGGCGTCCGACAAGCTCCGGGATCTCGAGGACACCCGCAAGGAACTGGGCGAGAAGAAGAAGGAAGTCCAGGACAAGCTCTCCGAGGCCCAGAAGCTCCTCAACACACTCACCGCGAAGGAGCGCGCCGCGCTCGCCGCCGCGGAGGAACGCGCCAGCCGCGACGCCGGTGACCGTGCCGACCTGGGCGACGCCGTGCCCGCCTCGCAGCGCGGAGCCGCCGCCCTCGAAGCGGCCAAGAGCAAGATAGGTTCGCCGTACGTGTACGGCGCCTCGGGACCCAGCTCCTTCGACTGCTCGGGTCTGACCTCGTGGGCGTACTCGCAGGCGGGCGTCTCCATCCCGCGGATCTCGCAGGACCAGGCCAACGCCGGTACCCGGATCCAGTCGCAGAGCGCCCTCAAGCCCGGCGACCTGGTCATCTTCTACGGCGACATGCACCACGTCGGCTTCTTCGCGGGCAACGGCCAGGTGCTGCACGCCCCGAAGCCCGGCGCTGCCGTGCGCTACGAGTCGATCAACAACATGCCGTACATGTTCGGCGTCCGTATCTGACGACTCCCGGGGGCCCCGCCGTCCCCAACGTGCCCTCCGAACGGGCGAATTCACCGATCGTGTGCTGACCCGGCGCCCCGTCGTCCACCTGCGTGGACGGCGGGGCGCCGGTGTTCCGCCGACGGTGTTGTGCGGCCGTCCCGCACGTCATGTGCTGGTAGCTTCCCGGCTGTTCGTCGGCGAGTGCCGCCGGACCTACCGCCGGACGGGCGGGAAGTGACGCCTGTGGAGGCCCTGCCGGTCCGGGACGACGTCCCGGGTCCGGGCCCGCGAAGCAGGAACCCGCCGGGAGCCGGTCCGCGCCGCGGAACGGTAGACCGGGTCCGCGGCCCGCACCGCGGAGGACGTCCGCCGAGCCGCTGCTTCCAGGTAACTCCGCCGCCCGCGAGGGCGGCGGAACGCAGCGGCCAGGAAGGAGCGACGTACCCCGTGGCGTCCCATCGCCGTTCCGCACGGTCCGGCCTCGGCCTCGACCGCAGCACCCGTGTCACCGTGCTGTCCGCCGCCGCGGCCACCGTGGCTGCCGCCCTCGCCCCGGCCGCCGTGGCGGACCCGCAGAGCACCCCCGCCGAGACCCGGGCCACCGTGGACCGCCTCTTCGAGGAGGCCGAGCGCACGACCCAGGCGTACGACAAGGCCGACGAGCGGTCCGACCGGCTGCGCCGTGAGATCGCACACGCGCAGGACGTCGTCGCCCGCGGCCAGGAACGCATCAACACCATGCGGGGCGCGCTCGGTTCGCTGGCCGGCGCCCAGTACCGCTCCGGCGGCATCGACCCCACGCTCGCCCTGATGCTCTCCGAGGACCCGGACGGCTACCTCGCCAAGTCCTCGACCCTGGACCGGATCAATGCCCGGCATGCCGGTGCCCTCGACAAGCTGTGGCGGGCGCAGCGGGACCTCGCCCAGGACCGCGCCGAGGCCACCCGCGCCCTGGCCGACCTGGAGACCTCCCGCGCCGCGGTCGCCCGGCACAAGCGCAAGATCGAGGGCAAGCTCGCCACGGCGCAGCGGCTGCTCAACTCGCTCTCCCCGCAGGACCGCGCGGCCTACGCGCAGGGCGCCGGGGCCGCCGGGCTCCCGCCGCTCACCGGCGCCCCCTCGTCGGCCCGCGCGGCGGCCGCCGTCGCCGCGGTCCGGCAGGCCGTCGGCCGCCCCTACGTGTGGGGCGCCAACGGGCCCAGCGGCTTCGACTGTTCGGGCCTCACACAGTGGGCGTACGGCCAGGCCGGGGTCGGCCTGCCGCGCACCTCACAGGCACAGCGCGGCGCCGGACAGCAGGTCACGCTCGCCGAGGCACAGCCGGGCGACCTGGTGACGTACCGCGACGACGCCAGCCACATCGGCATGTACATGGGCGACGGACAGGTCGTGCACGCGCCCTACCCGGGGGCCTCGGTGCGCTACGACCCGGTCGGGATGATGCCCGTCTCCGGCGTAACCCGGGTCTGAAACCGCGCCCCACCTCGTACTCTCGAAAGGGTGTCGGGTCGAGTGTGGAGCGGTCGGGCGGCGGGAGCATGTCTCGCCGCCCTCCTTCTGGGCACCTCCTGCTCCGCCCCGCCGCAGCGTGACTCCGCCGCGGCCGCCGTCGAACAGCTCCTGGAGCGCCGGGCCGACGCCGTGCTCGACCGGGACGAGGAGGCGTACGAGGCCACCGGGGACCCGGACGGCGAGGAGTTCGACAACCTCGGCCAAGTGCCGCTCGGGGCCTGGGAGTACCGGCTCGTCGACCTCGACCGCACACCTGCCGGCGCCACCGCCACGGCCGACCTCGCCTACCGCATCGACGGCTACGACCGGGCGCCCGTCACCGTGCGGCGCACCCTGGAGCTCGTCCGGCAGGGCGGGCGCTGGTCCGTGGCGGCCGAGCGGCCCGGCTCCGGCGCCGGGCGGCAGCTGTGGGAGCAGGGCGAGGTGACGGCGGTACGCGGGCGGCACAGCCTGGTCCTCGGCGTGGGCCAGGACAAGGCGCGGCTCGCCCGGTACGCGGAGCGGGCCGACCGCGCGGTGCCCGCCGTGCGCGGTGCGTGGGGTCACGCCTTGCCGGGCCGGCTCGTGGTCCTGGTGCCGCGCTCGACCGGCGACATGGCGGCGCTGCTCGGCGCCTCCGCCTCGGCCTACCAGGGCATCGCGGCGGTCACCACGGGCGAGGCGGGCGGCACCGGCCGGGCACCCGCGGACCGGATCATCGTCAACCCCGAGTCGTACGACGTGCTCGGTGACTTCGGCAAGCAGGTCGTCCTCACCCATGAGGCGACCCATGTGGCCACCCGCGCGCACACCTCGGCGGCCACCCCGCTGTGGCTGTCGGAGGGCTTCGCGGACTGGGTGGGGTACCGCGGTTCGGGGCGCGGCGCGCGGCAGACGGCGCCCGAACTCACCCGGGCCGTGCGCGCGGGGCAGGTGCCTCAAGGGCTGCCCGACGACGAGGCGTTCGGCTTCGAGGGCGACGCGGGACTGCTCGCGCGGGCGTACGAGAGCGGCTGGCTGGCCTGCCGGATGATCGCCGAGCGGCGGGGCGAGGACGCGCTGCGCGACTTCTACCGCGCGGTCGGCGCCCACCCGCGCCGGGCGGGGGCGGTCGAGGGCGCGCTGCGGGACGTACTGGGCCTGACGCCCGAGGAGTTCACGGAGCAGTGGCGGGCTTACGCGCGCGGGCAGTTGGGCTGAGCCGCGCGTCCCCCGCGAGACCCGGCCAGGAGCCGCCCGTCCCCCCCTCCGCGAGGGGTCAGGAGCCGAGCAGTTGGCCGTCCCGTACGGAGGGCTGGCCCGGCAGCCGCAGTTCCCTGGAGCCCGGCTCGGTCACCGTCCGCCGCCACAGGGACCGGCACGCGGTCACGGTCGCGGCGACGAGGAGGCCGTTGCGGAGCAGCAGCAGCGAGACGCCGAGCGGGTCGCTGGCCGCCACGTGCGAGAACCAGACCGGGAACTCCAGGAAGGTGACGCCGGTCGCGGCCAGGGTCAGGAGCGCGGGCGTACGCATGGGGCGGGCCCGGTACGTCAGGCAGGCGGCCGCGAGCCCCACCAGCCACAGCAGGTACTGCGGGCTGATCACCCGGCTCGTCGTCGTGAACAGCAGCACCGCCGCGAACGCCGCGTCGCACGGTGTGCTCGGCGCCCACGCGCGTGCCCGCAGCCGCCACAGCAGCAGCCAGCCGAAGGCGAGCGCGGTCAGGGCCTGCGCGCCGGTGCTCACCACCGCGACGTACGGGCCGAGGAATTCCACCGAGCCGTAGTTGAGCTGCATCCAGCCCTGCCAGCCGAAGGCGCGGGCCACATGGAGGACGAGGGCGCCCAGCGATTCCACCTCGGTGCCCCGGTCGCGCTGGAAGTCCAGGAAGGCGAGCGCGCCGGGCATCGTCACGGCGAACGCGAGCAGCAGACCGAGGACCGTACCGGCGGCCGTGGTCCACGCCGTGCGGGTGGCCGGGCCGCGCCGGGTGCCGAGGAGCAGCAGCGCGGGCCACACCTTCAACAGGGCGCCGAGGCCCACGAGCACGCCGAGCAGGCGCGCGCGGCGGGCGCCCGCGAGCAGCGCGCACACCGCCACGGCCGTCACCATCAGGTCGTACCTGGCGTACGCGGTCGGCCCGAGCAGCGGCACCCCCGCGGTCCACACCCAGGCGCCCGCCGTCCGCCTGCCGGGCCGCCCGCCCGCGTACCGGAGCAGCACGAGCACCGCCGCGTCGCAGCAGCAGGCCAGGACGGCGAAGGCCGTCAGGTAGTCGAGGAAGGGCAGCAGGCCGGGGGAGAGCACGGCGAGCGCGGCGGCGGGCGGGTACTGCCAGGTGACGTCGTCAAGCGGGAACGTGCCGGTGCGCAGGATCTCGTACCAGCCCTGGTAGATCACCTCGACGTCGCTGGTGACATCGGGGCCCGGCACGATCAGGACCTTGAGGACGCAGAGCAGCAGCAGGGTCCGGGTGAGCAGCCACAGCGCCAGGAGCCGGAGATCGGCCGGGAGCACGCGGTCCACCGGTAGCCGAAAGGTGAGCTTTGTGCGGATTGCGCCCGCCATGTGTACCTCATGCGCGTTCGTACGTACGTGGGGGGTGTCCGGAGCCAGCCATGATGCCGGGCGGCCATCGGCCGGGGCGTGAGGCGCGGCCGTTCGGTACTGTCGGCGGCGATGCGCCAGACACCGAAGACTCTGCTCGTGACCAACGACTTCCCGCCCCGCCCCGGCGGCATCCAGGCCTTCCTGCACAACATGGCGCTGCGCCTGGACCCGGACCGGCTCGTCGTCTACGCCTCCACCTGGAAGCGCGGCCGCGAGGGCGCCGAGGCCACCGCGGCCTTCGACGCCGAACAGCCCTTCACCGTGGTGCGCGACCGCGCGACGATGCTGCTCCCGACCCCGCGCGTGACCCGCCGCGCGGTCGGCCTGCTCAAGGAGCACGGCTGTACGTCGGTGTGGTTCGGGGCGGCGGCGCCGCTCGGCCTGATGGCGCCCGCGCTGCGCCGTGCCGGGGCGGAGCGCCTGGTCGCCACCACACACGGGCACGAGGCCGGCTGGGCCCAACTCCCGGTGGCGCGCGGCCTGTTGGGGCGGATCGGTGAGTCCACGGACACGATCACGTACCTCGGTGAGTACACCCGGTCGCGGATCGCGCGTGCGCTGAGCCCCGCGGCCGCGGCGCGCATGGCCCAACTCCCGCCCGGGGTCGACGAGAAGACCTTCCACCCCGGCTCGGGCGGCGACGAGATCCGGGCCCGGCTCGGCCTCAGCGACCGGCCGGTCGTGGTGTGCGTCTCGCGTCTGGTGCCGCGCAAGGGGCAGGACACCCTGATCCGCGCGCTGCCCGCGATCCTCGCGCAGGTGCCGGACGCGGTGCTCCTGATCGTCGGCGGCGGCCCGTACGAGAGTGAGCTGCGCAAGCTCGCGGCGGCGACCGGTGTGGCCGGTTCGGTGCGCTTCACGGGTGCGGTGCCCTGGGAGGAACTGCCCGCCCACTACGGCGCGGGCGACGTCTTCGCCATGCCCTGCCGTACGCGCCGTGGCGGCCTCGACGTGGAGGGCCTCGGCATCGTGTACCTGGAGGCCTCGGCGACGGGCCTGCCGGTGGTGGCGGGCGACTCGGGCGGTGCGCCGGACGCGGTGCTCGACGGCGAGACCGGCTGGGTCGTCCGAGGGGACGCCCCCTCGGAGACCGCCGACCGCATCGTCACGCTCCTCCAGGACCCGGAGCTGCGCGCCCAGATGGGCAAGCGCGGCCGCGCGTGGGTCGAGG
This sequence comes from Streptomyces boluensis, assembly GCF_009908195.1. Lineage (GTDB taxonomy): Bacteria > Actinomycetota > Actinomycetes > Streptomycetales > Streptomycetaceae > Streptomyces > Streptomyces boluensis. Next base: position 6,568 of record NZ_JAAAHS010000199.1, read on the forward strand.
AGAAGTGGCGCTGGGATCTGCTCGCGGAGCGGCTGCGGGAGTTGCTTTAGCGCCCAAAGGGCTGCCGCCGGGCGTCTGTTGCGCGGCTGTCCCCCGGCGTGGGCTGAGCGCGCAGTTCCCCGCGCCCCTGAAAAGGGTCGCGGGGAACCCCGCGACCGGGAGGGGGCCGGGGCTCAGCCCCGGTAAAGCGCCTCGATCTCGTCCGCGAAGTCCTTCGCCACCACATTCCGCTTCAGCTTCAGCGACGGCGTGAGGTGCCCCGACTCCTCCGTGAACTGCGAGGCCAGCACCCGGAACTTGCGTACCGACTCCGCCTTGGACACCGCCGCGTTGCCGTCGTCCACCGCGCTCTGGACGGCCGCGAGCAGCTCCGGGTCGTCGCACAGGTCGGCCGCGGACTTGGCGGACTTGCCGTGCTCCTCGGCCCAGCGGCCGATGAACTCCTCGTCCAGGGTGACCAGGGCGCCCACGAACGGCCGTGCGTCGCCGACCACCATGCACTCGGCGACCAGGGCGTGCGCGCGGATCCGGTCCTCGATCACCGCCGGGGCGACGTTCTTGCCGCCCGCGGTGACGATGATCTCCTTCTTGCGGCCGGTGATCGCGAGGTAGCCGTCCTCGTCGAGGGTGCCGATGTCACCGGTGTGGAACCAGCCGTCGGCCAGGGCCTCTTCGGTCGCGCCGGGGTTGTTCCAGTACTCCTTGAACAGGTGCTCGCCGTGCAGCAGCACCTCGCCGTCGTCCGCGATCCGGACGACCGAGCCGGGCAGCGGCTGGCCGACCGTGCCGATCTTCTGCCGGTCCCACGGGTTGAAGGCGGTCGCGGCGCAGGACTCCGTCAGGCCGTACCCCTCAAGAACCGTGAAGCCGATGCCGCGGAAGAAGTGCCCGAGCCGCTCACCGAGCGGCGCGCCACCGGAGATCGCGTACTCGCCGCGGCCGCCGAGCACCGCGCGCAGCTTGCTGTAGACCAGCTTGTCGAAGGTCTTGTACTTGAGCTTGAGGCCGAGCGACGGGCCGGACGGGGTGTCGAGCGCGCGGCTGTACGCGATGGCCGTGTCCGCGGCCTTGTCGAAGATCTTGCCCTTGCCGTCCGCCTGGGCCTTGGCCCGCGCCGAGTTGTAGACCTTCTCGAAGACGCGGGGCACACCGAGGATCAACGTCGGCCGGAAAGAGGCCAGTTCGTCCGTGAGGTTCTTGATGTCCGGTACGTGACCGAGCTTGATCGGCGCCATCATCGGCGCCACCTGGACCAGACGCCCGAAGACATGGGCGAGCGGCAGGAACAGCAGCACCGAGCACTCGCCGGTACGGAACAGCGGGCGCAGCCGCTCCACGATGTTGCCGCACTCCGCGAAGAAGCTGCGGTGGCTCAGCACGCAGCCCTTGGGGCGGCCCGTGGTGCCGGAGGTGTAGACGATGGTCGCCGGGTCGTCGGCCTTCGCGAGCGAGCCGCGCTCCTCGACGGTCTCGTCGGCGATGTCGGCGCCCGCGCGGCGCAGCTCGTCGAGGCCGCCCGTCTCGATCTGCCAGACGTGCGTGAGGTCCGGCAGCCGGTCGCGGACCGACTCGACGGCCTCGGCGTGCGCGTCCAGCTCGACCAGGCAGGCCACCGCGCCGGAGTCGCCGAGGATCCACTGGACCTGCTCGGGCGAGCTGGTCTCGTACACCGGGACCGTGACCGCGCCCGCGCTCCAGATGGCGAAGTCGAGCAGGGTCCACTCGTAGCGGGTGCGGGACATCAGGCCGACCCGGTCGCCGGGGCCGACGCCGGCGGCGATCAGGCCCTTGGCCACGGAGGTCACCTCGGCGAGGAACTCCTTGGCCGAGATGTCCTGCCAGGTGCCGTTCACCTTGCGGCCGATGACGGCAACATCCGGGTGCTGCGCGGCGTTTCGGCGCACGATGTCGGTCAGATTGCCGTCCGCAGGGACCTCGTACAGGGCCGGAAGGCTGAACTCGCGCAAGACTGCTGCTCCTCATAGGGCACCGACGCCACGACGTTGTGCGATGCGACGGTGCGGTCCAAGATCGGGCAGGTGCTCGGTACCGAAATCGCTGGTGGGGGGACTGAGCACGACTGGACTGCCCGGACGTTACCCATCGGTACTGCTTTTTCGATAGGGGGGACGGGCCAGATGTTCGGTGCGTCACACGTCGCGGAGTTCCTTCGCGCACAGTAATCCACGCTTTGGGCGACTCGGAAGTAACCGCAGGTCCAGCCGCTCTACCGCCTCCGGGCCCGGAGTTCTAGGGTGATCGCCATGGCAGGTACGCGGGTCCATGTGGTGAGCGACGTGCACGGCAACGCGGAGGCACTCGCCCGCGCGGGCCACGGCGCCGACGCCCTGATCTGCCTCGGCGACCTGATCCTGTTCCTCGACTACGCGGACCACTCGCGCGGCATCTTCCCCGACCTCTTCGGCGCCCGGAACGCCTCCCGCCTGGTCGAGCTACGCACCGAGCGCCGCTTCGACGAGGCCCGCGAACTGGGCGCGCGACTCTGGGGCGACCTGGACACGGACCGCGCCACGGCCATCGAGGAAGCGGTCCGCAAGCAGTACGCCGAGCTGTTCGCGGCCTTCCCGAACCCGACGTACGCCACCTACGGCAACGTCGACATGCCGGCCCTCTGGAGCGAGTACGCCCGGCCGGGCACCACCGTCCTCGACGGCCAGCGGGCCGAGATCGGCGGCCTGGTCTTCGGCTTCGTCGGCGGCGGCCTCAAATCCCCGATGCGCACCCCCTACGAGATCAGCGACGAGGAGTACGCGGCCAAGATCGAGGCCGTCGGCGAGGTCGACGTGCTCTGCACGCACATCCCGCCGGAGGTCCCGGAGCTGGTCTACGACACGGTGGCCCGCCGCTTCGAGCGCGGCAGCCGCGCCCTCCTCGACGCCATCCACCGCACCCGGCCCCGGTACGCCCTCTTCGGCCACGTGCACCAGCCGCTGGTCCGGCGCATGCGGATCGGCGCCACGGAGTGCGTGAACGTCGGGCACTTCGCGGGCAGTGGCACCCCCTGGGTCCTGGAATGGTGAACGACGGGGGCGCGGTAGCCTTCACGGCGGGCGCCGCGCACGTCGTGGGCCGCCCGCCACACCCCCCGACGGGACCGCACTGGAGGAGCCACCGCGATGGCGGAACACACCAGCTCGAGCATTGAGATCGAGGCGGCGCCGGCCGACGTCATGGGGGTGATCGCCGACTTCGCCCGCTACCCGGACTGGACCGGCGAGGTGAAGGAGGCCGAGGTCCTCGCCGCCGACGGGCAGGGCCGCGCCGAGCAGGTGCGCCTCGTCATGGACGCCGGCGCGATCAAGGACGACCAGGTCCTCGCGTACACCTGGACCGGGGACAACGAGGTCAGCTGGACCCTGGTCAAGTCCCAGATGCTGCGCGAGCTCCGGGGCTCCTACGTCCTCGCGGCCGCTGGTAAGGGCACCGAGGTCACGTACACGCTGACCGTGGACGTGAAGATCCCCATGCTCGGGATGATCAAGCGCAAGGCCGAGAAGGTCATCATCGACCGGGCACTCGCGGGCCTCAAGAAGCGGGTCGAGTCGGGCGCCTGAGCCATGCGCACCCTCTTCGTCACCGGCCCCGGCGGCAGCGGCCGGACCACCGTCGCCGCGGCCACGGCACTCGCCGCCGCGCGCGCCGGACAGCGCACCCTGCTGCTGACCGCCGACCGCCACGACACCCTGTCGGCAGCGCTCGGTGACACCGACGTACCCGGCCTCACCGTGCACCGGGTGGACAGCGCCGCCCACTTCCGGCGCGAACTCCTCGCGCTCCAGGACCGGGCCGGCAGCGGCCTGGACATGTTCGGGGCCCAGCGCCTCGACGACGAGGAGCTCACCGAACTGCCCGGCGCGGGCGAACTCGCCCTGCTCCGCGCCGTCCGGGACGCCGCCGCGCGGCCCTGCGACCGGATAGTCGTCGACCTGCCGCCCGCGCCGCAGGCCCTCGCGCTGCTCGCGCTCCCCGCGCAACTGCGCCGCTACCTGCGCCGGCTGCTGCCGCCGGAACGGCAGGCCGCCCGTGCGCTGCGCCCGATGCTCGCGCAGCTCGCGGGCGTACCGATGCCCGCGCAGTGGCTGTACGAGACCGCCGCCCGCTGGGACGAGCACCTCGCCGCCGTCCAGTCCGTGATCGAGGCCGACACCACCGCCGTACGCCTCGTCGCGGAGCCCGGACCCGCCGGATCCGACGCCGTACGCACCGCCGCCACCGGCCTCGCGCTGCAGGCCCTTCCCGTCGAACTGCTCGTGGCGAACCGGGTGTTCCCGCAGTCCGCCGCCGACCCGTGGCTCGCCCCGATCGTCGCCCAGCAGCAGAAGACGCTCGCCGACTGGCGTCCGGCGCACCCGCTGCACATCGCCGCCCACCTGGGCCGGGACCCGCACGGCGGCGACGACCTGGCCGCGCTCGCGCTGCCCGCGCCGGGCGACGCCCCGACGGTGCGCTGGCCGGTCGAGGACCGGCTCGCCGAGGACGGCTTCCTGGTGTGGCGGCTCCCGCTTCCCGGCGCCGTCCGCGAGGAGCTGGACCTGGTGCGCCGCGGCGACGAACTCGTCGTCACCGCCGGGCCGTTCCGCCGCATGGTGTCGCTGCCGTCCGCGCTGCGCCGCTGCACCGTCGCGGGCGCCGGCCTCAGCGACGGCGAGCTGCGCATCCGGTTCACGCCCGACCCGGGCCTGTGGCCGCAGGGACGGTGAACGGCATACGGCCGTTCGGGTACCGTCGACAGTACGCAGCCACGTACCGCCGGACCCGCCGCAGGAGCCTCCCATGAGCGACAACGAGCGCACCGCACCAGACACCGACGCCTGGGAGAAGGCCTGCGCCGAGGACCTCGCCGCCGAGCAGGCCCGCCGCCGGTCCGAGCAGGGCACCGAGCCAGGCTCCGCCGCCGAGGAGCTGCGCAAGCTGGTCGACGCCGTCGCCGACAAGCTCTCCTCCCTCCAGACCCCGATCGGCGGGCTCGCCGCCCAGGGCGCCGTGCAGCACCTCGTCGACCAGGCCAAGGCCGCCGTCGAGCCGGTCATCGAGCGCAACCCCGAGGTCTTCGACCACCTCGCGGCCGCGGGCAACGAACTCCTCGCCGCGTACCGCAGCGCCGTCTCAGGACATGAGCGCCGCTGGACCACGGGCTGGGACGACCGCAAGCCGGACGATCCGCGCACCGGCGAAGGGAACACGGACGACCGCGGCCCCGAGGGCACCGGCGGTGGCGAGCACATCGACCTGGACTGACGGCCCCCTCGGGTACGGTTGGCCCCAGCGGGGTTCGACCGAACTGAGGGACACATGGGACTCACCATCGGCGTCGACATCGGCGGTACCAAGATCGCGGCAGGCGTCGTCGACGAAGAGGGCAACATCCTCTCCACCCACAAGGTGCCGACTCCCAGCACGCCGGAGGCCATCGTCGACGCCATCGCGTCGGCCGTCGAGGGCGCACGGGCCGGCCACGAGATCGTCGGCGTGGGCATCGGAGCCGCGGGATACGTCAACCGCCAGCGTTCCACGGTGTACTTCGCGCCCAACATCGACTGGCGCCAGGAACCGCTGAAGGAGAAGGTCGAGGCCCGCGTCGGCCTCCCGGTGGTCGTGGAGAACGACGCCAACGCCGCGGCCTGGGGCGAGTACCGCTTCGGCGGCGGCAAGGGCCACCGCAACGTCATCTGCATCACGCTCGGCACCGGCCTCGGCGGCGGCATCATCATCGGCAACGAGCTGCGCCGCGGACACTTCGGCGTGGCCGCCGAGTTCGGCCACATCCGGATGGTCCCGGACGGCCTGCTCTGCGGCTGCGGCAGCCAGGGCTGCTGGGAGCAGTACGCCTCGGGCCGCGCCCTCGTGCGGTACGCACAGCAGCGCGCCAACGCCACCCCGGAGAACGCCGAGATCCTCCTCGGGTACGGCGACGGCACCCCCGAGGGCATCGAGGGCAAGCACATCTCCATGGCCGCGCGGCAGGGCGACCCGGTCGCCGTGGACTCCTACCGCGAGCTGGCCCGTTGGGCCGGTGCGGGCCTCGCCGACCTGGCGTCCCTCTTCGACCCGTCCGCGTTCATCATCGGCGGCGGCCTCTCGGACGAGGGCGAGCTGGTCCTCGACCCGATCCGCAAGTCGTACAAGCGCTGGCTCGTCGGCAGCAACTGGCGCCCGGTAGCCGAGGTCATCGCCGCCCAACTGGGCAACAAGGCGGGCCTGGTGGGCGCCGCCGACCTCGCCCGGCAGCCCGACCCGGTGATGTAACGGGCACCGCTTTCTGCGAACGCCCGCCGCTTCCGTACGGAGGCGGCGGGCGTTTTCAGCGCTGCGGGCGGGGGCGTTTCCCGTACCGTGATCTTCATGACCGCCCTCCCCAACTCCCGTACAGAGCCGGATGGTTCGGCCGTCATCCGCGTCCTCAGCTACAACATCCGCTCGATGCGCGACGACACCGACGCTCTCGCCCGTGTCATCGCCGCCTGCGCCCCCGACCTCGTGCTGATCCAGGAGGCGCCGCGGTTCTTCCGCTGGCGCAAGAAGCTGGCCCGGCTCGCCGCCGCGTCCGGCCTGGTGATCCTCTCCGGCGGCGGCACGGCGGCCGGGCCCGCGCTGCTCTGCTCGCTGCGGGCCACCGTCGAACGCACCTCGGACGTGCTCCTTCCGCTCACCCCCGGTCTGCACCGGCGCGGCTTCGCCACCGCCGTGGTCCGCTTCGGCGGCGCCCGCATCGGCGTCCTCAGCTGCCATCTGAGCCTGCAGAGCGACGAGCGGTACGCCCAGGGCGGCCTGCTCCTCGACCAGTTGGCCGACCTCGGCACCGAGCACACCGTCGCGGGCGGCGACCTCAACGACCGGCCCACCGGCCGTACGTTCCGCCGGCTCGCCGCCGCCCTTCAGGACTGCTGGGCGGTCGCGCCGTGGGGCGGCGAGTACACCTCGATCCCCACCAACCCGCACCAGCGCATCGACGCGATCTTCGCCGGGGGCGGTGTCGAGGTGCTCGGCTGCGGGGTTCCCGAGGCGCGCGACGGCCTCACCGAGGCGGACCTGCGGGCGGCCACGGATCACCTGCCGGTGCTGGCTGCGCTGAGGGTGCCGGCTGCGGGGTAGGGGGCTTTTTCCCCTCCCC
>NZ_JAAAHS010000002.1 GCF_009908195.1 Streptomyces boluensis
GCGCCGACCGCTGCCGCGCGGGCCAGCAACACCGCGGTCAGCGCGGCCAGTTCGTCCGCGTCGAGGTGCCCCCTCTCCACCCGTATCAGCTGCGCGTCCGGTGCGGCATTGCTCTGCTGGTCGGCGTCCATGTGAATCCTTCCCTGGCTGCGGTCGGTCACTGCGGCGGGTTGCCGTGCTTGCGGCGGGGCAGGTCGGCGTCCTTGGCGCGGAGCATGGCCAGGGAGCGGATCAGCGTCGACCGGGTGTCACGCGGGTCGATGACGTCGTCGACGAGGCCGCGTTCGGCGGCGTAGTACGGGTGGACCAGTTCGGTGCGGTACTCCTCGATCTTCTGCCGGCGCATCGCCTCCGGGTCGTCGGCGGCGGCGATCTCCCGGCGGAACACCACGTTGGCGGCGCCCTCGGCGCCCATCACGGCGATCTCGTTGCCGGGCCAGGCCAGCGCGATGTCGGCGCCGATGGAGCGGGAGTCCATCACGATGTAGGCGCCGCCGTACGCCTTGCGCAGCACCACCGAGATACGCGGCACCGTGGCGTTGCAGTACGCGTAAAGGAGCTTCGCGCCGCGCCGGATGATGCCCTCGTGCTCCTGGTCGACGCCCGGCAGGAAGCCCGGCACGTCGACGAGGGTGACCAGCGGAATGTTGAACGAGTCGCAGAACTGCACGAACCGCGCCCCCTTCTCACTCGCCTTGATGTCCAGGACGCCCGCCGTGGCGCTCGGCTGGTTGGCGACGACACCGACGGTCTGGCCGTCCAGGCGGGCCAGGGCGCAGACGATGTTGGGCGCCCAGGCGGCGTGCACCTCCATGAAGTCGCCGTCGTCGACGAGTTCACCGACCACGGCCCGGATGTCGTAACTGCGGTTGGCGTCCGCCGGGACCAGGTCGAGCAGCGTGTCGCCGGGCCGGTCGGCCGGGTCGTCGCTCATCGCGGCGGGCGCCAGCTCGCGGTTGTTCTGCGGCAGCATCGACAGCAGGTAGCGGACCTCGGCGATGCAGGTCTCCTCGTCGTCGTACGCGAAGTGCGCGACGCCGGAGGTCTCCGCGTGCACGTCGGCGCCGCCGAGCCCGTTCTGCGTGATCTCCTCGCCCGTCACCGCCTTCACCACGTCAGGACCGGTGATGAACATCTGCGAGGTCTCGCGGACCATGAACACGAAGTCCGTCAGGGCGGGCGAGTACGCCGCGCCACCCGCGCACGGGCCGAGCATCACCGAGATCTGCGGGATGACGCCGGACGCCTTCGTGTTGCGCTGGAAGATGCCGCCGTACCCCGCGAGCGCGCTGACGCCCTCCTGGATACGGGCGCCCGCGCCGTCGTTCAGGGAGACCAGCGGCGCACCCGCCGCGATGGCCATGTCCATGATCTTGTGGATCTTCGTCGCGTGCGCCTCACCCAGCGCGCCGCCGAATACGCGGAAGTCGTGCGCGTACACGAAGACCGTGCGGCCCTCGACGGTGCCCCAGCCGGTGATGACACCGTCGCCGTGCGGGCGTTTCTTCTCCAGGCCGAAGCCCGTCGCCCGGTGCCGGCGCAGCGGCTCGACCTCGCTGAAACTGCCTTTGTCCAGGAGGAGTTCGATGCGCTGATGGGCGGTCAGCTTGCCCTTGGCGTGCTGGCGTTCGGTGGCCTTCGGGTCGGGCCCGTTGCGGGCCAGCTCCTTCAGTGCGGACAGCGCGTCGAGGCGGTCGGTGGTGGCTCCGGCCCGGGATTCTGCGGTGAGCATGGCTTTGCGCACTCCTTCAGCAGCGGTCGGTGAGGTGGTTCGCGGATCACACGCCGGAGGCCGCGCCCAAAGCCGTGCCGTCGGCCGCGGGCAACGAGGTGCACAGCCGTTCCTTGACGGTGGCGATCAGCTCGTCGGCGTCCTCGGCGTACAGGGACTTGAGGGGCAGCCTGCGGGTGGTGCCGCACTGCTCGGTGTGGGACGGCACCGCCACGGCGGCGACGTGCCCGGGGTGGCCCGGCACGTTCCGTACGGTCCAGCCGGGCGGGCCCTCGGGCGCGCCGGGGCCGCGGTCCTCGCCCAGGTAGTCGGCGCCCAGATCACGGGTGAGGCCGGTGCCGATGCCCTTGAGGTAGGCCTCCTTGCGGGTCCACAACCGCCCGAAGGCGGCGGGACGTTCGTGCGGCGGCAGCCGGCCCAGCTCCGCCTGCTCCCTCGGGTGCAGGGCGGGCAGCGACATCTGCGTGGTCTCCGGCGACGGCAGCCGCTCCACGTCGACGCCCACGGTCGCGGCCGAGATCCCGATGATGGCGAGGCCGTGGCTGTGCGACAGGGAGAAGTTCAACGGCACCGGCGAGCCGGTGATGACGGGCCGGCCGTGCGGCCCGCCGCAGGAGCTGCACGGCGCCCGGGACAGCAGCAGCTCACCGGGCGCGACCCCCGTGTACGCGGCCAGGAGGCGGCGCAGCGCGATGTGCGCCGTCACGTACCGCAACCGGTCGAGGGGCCGTACGAAGGCGGCGGCGCGGGTCAGTTCGTCCTCGTCGAGCTCGGCCGTGGGCAGGGTCGTCGGGCCGTCGTCCCGGTCGGGGCCGTGCAGCGCCCACAGGTGCAGTCCGCCCTTCTCGACGGCGGCGGCGGGCGGGCGCGGGGCGGTTCTGGCACCGATCAGCGTGCCGGTGCTTGCTTCGGTCATCCGAGCAGGTGCGGCGACGGGCCGGGCCGGGCGGTACGGGACGGCTCTTTTCCGAGCAGCGCGGTACGGGGCGGCTCCTCGAGCAGGGCGGTACGGGTCGGCTCCTCCAGGCGGGCGGCGAGCGCCGTGGCCAGCTCGGTGACCGTGTCATGGGTGAGCAGCAGATCCACCGGTACGTCGACCCGCAGGGCGAGTCGCAGGGTGCGGGTGAGCCGTAGTGCCGTGAGCGAGTTGAGGCCCTGCGCGCGCAGCGAGCGCTCCGCGCTGACCCGGTGCGCCGGGGGCACGTCGAGGGCGCCGGTGAGGACCCGGCAGAGGTAGCCACTGATCAGACGGGCGCGTTCGTCGACGGCTTTGCCGCGCAACGCCGCGGGCGGCAAAGGGAGTTGAAGGGTGTCAGGCGCGGTGGACCCGGCCATGGTGATCTCCTTTCCGCGGGATACCTCCCAGTGTCGTGAGGTACCTGGAAACAGGTGATAACCGCCGACTCATGGACGGGTCGCCCGCGTACCGGGGGTGCTAACCGCCGGCTCATGGGCGGATCGCGCGCGCGCGGAGGTGGATTACCGGCCGGTGCCAGAAGCGGCCGGACCTGCAACGACCGGGCCGCAGAAGGGAGTTCCGTGGGGACGGGGGTGCCGTCGGTGCCGGGCCGGCGAGCAAGGAGAGGTGGCTGCCGGGCGGGCGAGGAGAGGGAAAGGATGAGGAGAGGAGAGAGAAGTGCCGGGCCGGGCGGGGAGTTCGATGCCGTACCGGGACGGGAAGTGCGTGCCCAGCGTCGTACGGGGCGGGTCCGGGCCGGTGTCGTCGTGGGGTTCCCGCCCGCTCCCCGTCGGGGGTGCTCGTCCGGGTGACGGGCACGGGGTGCGGATCGGCCGCTGTGCCGGGTGCGTTACCGGCGCTGCTCGCGGCAGACGGGACTGATGTCGTGCGGTGCTAGCGGTCGGGCCCGGTCAGGCGGCGGCCGCTGCGACCACCTTCCCGGCCTGTTCGGCGGCCCGGAAGCCGGACTCGATCGCGCCCTCGATGAACGCGCCGTTCCAGCCGCTCGCGACGTCCGCGCCGGCGAACAGCATCCGGCCGTGCGGCTGCTGGATGCCGGGCAGCTGACGAAGGAGCTGTCCCGGGCGGCGCAGGCCCCAACCGCCGCGGGAGTACGGGTCGTTGCCCCACTCCTGGGAGCGGTGGGCGACGACGGTCGCGCCGGGTATGTACTCACGGACCGCGTTCTGCACGGCCGTCTTGCTCGACGCGTCGAGGGACGGTCCCGCGAAGCCGACCATGAGGCGGCCGCCGCCGGGCAGTTCCTTCTGCGGTATCAGCATCACCAGCGGCGACGTCTCGGTGCCCTGGCCGTAGACCGCGTCGACGGTGCCGCTGAGGTGGATCCACACCTTGGTGCCCAGGCCGACGCCCACGCCCTCGGACGCCGCGTCGGTGTGCACCTTGGGCAGGCCCGGGTTGAACTGGATCGTCTTCCACATGTTGACCGGTACGGCGACGACGACCGCCTTGGCGGTGTGCACCTCGCCGCTCTTGGTCTTCACCTCGACGCCGCTGCCGGTCTCGGTGACCGATGCGACCGGCGAGCTGAGCTTCACGGTGGCGCCCGACTCGTCGAGCATCGCCTTGAGCAGGGCCGTCATGCCGGTGGTCGGCCGGTAGCCCATCTGGTTGTGCCACGCCTCGGTGGTCCAGCCGCCCAGCGCCCACCACTGGGCGAGCGCCGTCATGGCGCCGCGGGTGTTGTCGCCGCCGACGTACGCCGACGTGTATCCGGCGAGCCACTTCTTGTCCAGCGCGGTCAGCTCCAGCTGGGCGATCCGGTCGGCGAACGACAGCGGGTCGACCTTCTCCAGCAGGTCCTTGCGGAACAGCGGGTCGTTCGGCCGCTCGAAGTACTGCTCCGAGCCGGCGAAGAACTTCTTGAGCAGCTCGTTCATACGGGTGTTGGCCTCGGTGGGCGTCAGCGCCACGAAGCCGTTGTCGGCCGGCATGACGGAGCTGGTGTTGGCCAGCTCCGGCACGCTCTGCAGGCCGTAGCGCTGCATCTCCTTGGTGACGAGCGGCTGGTCGGGGCTGACCCAGCCGCCGCCGAGGTCGATCTGCTCGCCGGCGAACGTGTCGGTCCAGATGCGGCCGCCGATCCGGTCGCGGGCTTCGAGGACGGTCACGCTCAGGCCCTTGGCGCGCAGTTCACGCGCCGCGGTGCCACCGGCGTATCCGGCACCGATGACGATGACGTCCGACGCCGCCTTCCCGCTGGGAGCGGCCTGGCTCACATACGCGCCGACGCCGATCGCACCGGCGAGCGCGGACGCGCCGGACGCCTTGAGGATGAAGCGGCGTCCGAACCGCGGGGCCGCGTGCCGCCGCGTGCTGGACGTGCTGGAAGGGTGAGAAGTCATCCGAGCACCTTTTCCGTTGAGGACTGAAAATCACCGCCGAAAACAGAACCGCCGATCTGTTTTCGGCCAACGGAAAGTTAGTCGACTTGTTCGAACACCCGTCGCCCCAAAGGTAATTGGAGGGTCTGCCTCCGCCCTTTCCTCAGGAACGCCCACATGCTTCCGGGCCGGTGCCTGTCGAACGGCACCGGCCCGGAAGCGGAGTTGAGCTGTGTGTTTGTGGCGGAGGGATCAGGCGGGCTGCTCCTCCCGGGCGGGTCCGCCGGACTCGACGGCCACCGCTTCAGATGTTTCGTCGGAGGATTCCTCGGACGCCGGGGCCGCCGCCGCGTTGGTCGGGGCCACATGCCGGAGCATCGTGAGCGCGAGGACCGTCAGCGCGGTGACCAGGATTCCGCCGATGAGGGCGACGGTATTGAGCCCGGACGTGAACGCCTCCCGGGCGGGCGTGATGATCTGGCCGGCCAGCTCGCTCGGCAGCGACTCGGTCGCGTCGAGGGCACGGGCGAGGGTGTCGCGGCTGGCGTCGGCGACCGCGGCCGGGGTGTCGGCGGGGATGTCGTCGGCGACGCCGTTGCGGTACACGGTGGTGCCGAGGCTGCCGAGGGCGGCGATGCCGACGGCGAGACCGAAGTCGCTGCTGGTCTGCTGCAGCGCGGAGGCGGCACCGGCCTTCTCCGGGGGCGCCGAGCCGACGATGAGGGACACGCTCAGGCCCATCACCGGGCCGATGCCGGTGTAGATGAAGGCGAAGCCGATGACGACCTGGAGCACTCCGCCGTCGCCGGTGTGGGCCTGGGTGAGGGTGAAGTAGCCGATGGCGGAGAGGATCAGGCCGATGGCGGTGACGTTGCCGGGCCGGATGCGGCGGGCCGCGATCGGGGCCAGCATCGACGAGGCGATCAGCAGCCCGGCGGCGGGCAGCAGCCACAGACCGGCCTCAAGCGGCGACAGGCCGCCGACCATCTGCAGGTACTGGGTGACGAAGAGGTAGATGCCGCCCATGGCGACGGCGGCGAACAGCATCACGCCGAGGGCCACGCTGAAGGCACGGCTGCGGAACAGGCTCAGGTCCAGCATCGGGTCGTCCAGGCGCAGTTGACGGCGGCCGAAGACGACGGCGAACACCACACCGACGGCGAGGGCGACCAGCGAGGCGGCTTCCGGGCCGTGCTTGGCGATCTCCTTGACGCCGTAGATGGCGGGCAGGATCGCGGCCAGGGACAGCACGACGCTCGCCAGGTCGATCCGGCCGGCCTTCTCGTCCTTGTACTCGGGCAGCAGGATCGGACCGGTGATCAGCAGCAGCGCCATGACGGGCACGGCGAGCAGGAACACCGAACCCCACCAGAACGCCTCCAGCATGGCCCCGCCGACGACCGGGCCGAGCGCGATGCCGACCGAGAAGCTGGCGGCCCAGATGCCGATGGCGGTGCCGCGCTGCTTCGGGTCCTGGAACATGTTGCTGATCAGGGCGAGCGTGGACGGCATCAGGGTGGCGCCGGCGATGCCGAGCAGGGCGCGGGCGGCGATCAGCATCTCGGGGCTGTTCGCGTACGCGGCGACCACGGAGGCGACGCCGAACGCGAGTCCGCCGATGAGCAGCAGCTTGCGGCGGCCGATGCGGTCACCGAGGGTGCCGGCCGTGACCAGGAACCCGGCGATCATGAAGGCGTAGATGTCGATGATCCACAGCATCTGGGTGCTGCTGGGCGCCAGTGCCTGGCCGAGGTGCGGCACCGCGAGGTGCAGCAGCGTCACGTCCAGGGACAGCAGGATGCTGGGCAGGGCCAGCATGGCGAGCCCCGCCCACTCCCGCCGGCCGGCGCGCGCGTTGCCCGCCGCTCTGATCGAAGTCATTGGTCTGGCCTTTCGATGAGTCGTCCATGGGGCTGCCGCCCCGCTCGTACGCGGGGCGGGGCGGCAGTAACTGCTGTGCGGGGGAAGGGGGTTGCGGCGTCGCGGGTCAGTGGGCGCCGGTGAGGCCCTGCGCGAAGCCACCGTCGACGGGGAACTCGACGTTGGTGGTGAAGGTGGCGTCGGCGGCCAGGAACAGCGCGGCCGCGGCGACCTCCTCGACGGTGCCCATGCGCTTCAGCGGCGAGGTGTCGGCGCCCTGCTTCTCGAAGTCGCGGCGCTCCTCCTCGGTCATGCCGGCGACACCCATGGTGGGGGTCTTGATGTAGCCGGGGGCCACCGAGTTGACACGGATCTTGCGGGGCAGGAGCTCGGCCGCGAGCACGTGGGAGATCGCGCGCACCGCTTCCTTGGAGCCCGAGTAGGCGCTCAGGCCCGGGAAGATGAGGTCGTTGGCGACCGTGGTGAAGACGATCGCGCCGTTGTCGTTGAGCAGCGGCGAGAGGCTCTGCACCGTGAAGAAGGCGCCCTTGGTGTTGATGGCGAAGTGCCGGTCCCAGGACTCCTCGGTGGTCTCCTCGAGGGTCTGCACCTCGGCGATGCCGTGATTGACGAAGAGGTAGTCGACCCGGCCGAGCTTCTCCTGCGCGGTGTCGGCGAGGCCGCGGATGTCGGCCATGCTCGCCGCGTCGGAGCGCACCACATGGGCCTTGTCCGACTTCAGCTCGGTGCGGGCCTCCTCGATCTTCTTCTCGTTGCGGCCGGTGTAGAGGACCTCGGCGCCGCCGTCCAGGAGCGCCTTGACGATGGCCAGACCCATGCCGTGCGTACCGCCGGTGACAACGGCCTTCTTGCCTGCGAACTTGCTCATGACGAAACTCCTAGAGACAGCGTGCGAGGTACGTGGTGCGCCGGTTTCGCTCCGGCTCCTGCGCCGGTTTCGCTCCGGCCCCTGAAGAGTGCGCCCGGCCCCTTGCAGTCCTCTGTCGGTCCGCTTGCACGGCCTTGCGGCGCACTGACACACCAGGCAGTGACCGGTGTGGCCGTACCGTGAGCCCATGCGTTTCGGGGTACTGGGTCCGCTGGCCGTGTGGTCGGCGGAGGGTGAACTTGTCGCGGTGCCGGAGTCGAAGGTCCGCTCGCTGCTCGCGGCTCTGCTGACCTCTCCTGGGCAGGCGGTGTCGGCGGACCGTCTGGTGGACGAGTTGTGGGGCGGCGCGCCGCCCGGCAACCCCTCGGGCGCGCTGCAGACGCTGGTGTCGCGGCTGCGCCGGGTGCTCGCCCGCGCGGGCGGCCAGGACCTGGTGGTACGCCGGGCGCTCGGCTATGTCCTCGACGTACGGGACGAGGCGGTGGACGCCGGCCGGTTCGGGGCGCTCACCGCGCGGGCGCGGGGCATAGGGGACGCGCGGGAGCGGGCCGCGACGCTCGCGGACGCGCTGGCGCTGTGGCGCGGCCCCGCCTTCGCGGACTTCGCGGACGAGCCGTTCGCGCACGCGGCCGTCGCGCGCCTGGAGGAGCAGCGGCTGCTCGCCCTGGAGGAACAGGCCGAGGCGCGCCTGGAGTTGGGCGATCACAGCCCGCTGGCCGGGGAGCTGCGCGAGTGGACGGAGCGGCACCCGCTGCGGGAGCGGCTCCGCGCCGCCCGGATGCGGGCGCTGTACGGCGCGGGCCGGGCCAGTGAGGCCCTGGACAGCTTCCAGGAGCTGCGCCGCCGCCTGGACGAGGAGCTGGGCCTCGAACCGGCGCCCGAACTGGTCGCGCTGCAGCAGGAGATCCTCCAGCAGGACCCGGGCCTTCGGTCCGCCCCGGCGCAGCCCGTGGCCGCCGCGCGGCCGCGCACCAACCTGCCGACCCCGGTGACCGGTCTGATCGGCCGGGCGGACTCGGTGGACGAGGTGCGGGCCCTGGTGGAGGCGGGCCGCCTGGTGACGTTGACGGGGCCCGGTGGCGTCGGCAAGACCCGGCTCGCGGTGGAGGTGGCGACGCGGCTCTCCGAGTCGTACGAGGACGGGGTGTGGCTGGTGGAGCTGGCCGCGCAGGCCGTCGCCGCCGGGTCCGGGGGCGACGAGCTGGCCGAGGTGGTCGCCGCGACGCTCGGGGTGCGGGACGACACCGGTCCCGGACCGCTGCCGGGCGGCCGGCCGCGCACGCTGCTCGACCGGCTGACCGACGCGCTGCGCGGCCGCCGGCTGCTGCTCGTCCTGGACAACTGCGAGCACGTCATCGAGGCCGCGGCCCAGCTGGCGCAGGCCGTGCTGCGGGACGCGCCGGGCGTACGCATCCTCGCCACCAGCCAGGAACCCCTCGACCTCGCGGGTGAGCGGCTCTGGCCGGTGCCGCCGCTCGACCTGCCGGGCAGCGCGGCCGGTGCGGGCGAGCTGCGGCGGTCCAGCGCGGTGCAGCTGTTCCTCGACCGGGCGGCGGCGACCTCCCCGGACTTCGCGCTGACCGACGACAACGCACGGGCGGTGGCGTCGATCTGCCGTCGCCTGGACGGAATTCCGCTCGCCCTCGAACTGGCCTCGACCCGGGTGCGGGTCCTTGGTGTGGCCGAGCTGGCCGAGCGGCTCGGCGACCGGTTCCGGCTGCTCACCGGCGGGCACCGGGGCGCACCGGCGCGGCAGCAGACGCTGCGCGCGATGATCGACTGGAGCTGGGAACTGCTCACGTCGGCCGAGCAGTTGGTGCTGCGGCGGCTCGCGGTGCACGCGGACGGCTGCACCCTGCCCGCCGCCGAGGCGGTGTGCGCGGGCGACGGGGTGAAGCCCGCGGAGGTCCTGGACCTGCTGACGCGGCTTGTGGACCGCTCGCTCGTGCTCGTGTCGCACGAGGGCGACGGCCCCCGGTACCGGCTCCTGGAGTCGGTGGCGGCGTACTGCCAGGAGCGGCTGCGGGACAGCGAGTTCGACCGGGTGCGGCGCGCCCACGCCCGGCACTACGCGGACTTCGCGGAGCGCGCGGACTCGTTCCTGCGCGGCTCCGATCAGGAGCAGTGGCTGCGCCGGCTCGACGCGGAGACCGCCAATGTGCGCGGCGCCCTCGACAGTGCCGCCGCTGACGGCGACGGGGTGCTGATGCGGCGGCTCGTGCACGCGATGGTCTGGTACTGGTACTTGCGCGGCCGCCTGACCGAGGCCACCCGCTGGCTGGGCGTGGCCGTCGGCCTGCCGGGCCGCCCGGCACCGGACGACGCAGCCGCAGAGGACACGGCCGAGGATCTGTCGGGGACCGCCGCGTGGCGGACCGGGATGAGTCTGCTGACCGGCTCCCCGGAGGGCGACGCCCGGCACGGCCGGGACATCCTCGCGTCGTACGAGGACATCCGCGACCCGCACGAGCGGACCAGGGCGGGCTGGTTCCTCGGCCACGCCGTCACCCGGTTCGGGGACCGTGCGGTGGGCGAGGAGCTGATGGACCGGGTGCTCGCCGCTTCCCGTGCCCTGGACGACCGTTGGGGCATCGCGGCGGGCCTCAGCACCCGCGGCATGCAGACCTATGTGTGCGGCGACCTGACGGCGTCCCGGCAGCAGGGCCAGGAGAGCCTCGCGCTGTTCCGGCAGACCGGGGACCGGTGGGGGCAGTTGCAGGCGATGGGGGTGCTCGGCCGGCTGGCGGAGATCGAGGGCGATTACGCGGAGGCCGCGCGGCTGCACCAGGACGGGCTGCGCATCGCCGAGGACCTGGGGCTGTGGACGGACGCGTCGATGCGCTGGTCCGAGCTGGGCCGGATCGCGCTGCTGAACGGGGAGCACGCGCGGGCCGACGAGTTCCACGAACGCGGCCGCAAGTTGGCCGTGGAGCAGGGCGACAAGCCGGCCGAGGAGTTCGCCGAGCTCGGCCTCGCGCTCAGCGCCAGGCGGCAGGGCCGGCTCGACGTGGCGCAGCCGCTGCTGCGCCGCTGGCTGGAGTGGAACCGGCAGTTCGACGCGGAGTACGGGTCGGCGCTGATCCTCGCCGAGCTGGGCTTCGTCGCCGAACTGCGCGGGGACGCGGACGGGGCGCTCGCCCTGCACCGGGAGGGCCTGGCCGCGGCCCGGGACACCGGTGATCCGCGGGCGGTGGCGCTGGCCCTCGAGGGCATCGCGGGCGCGCGGGCGCTCGCCGGGCACTGCGCACACGCGGCCCGGCTGCTCGGCACGGCGACGGCGGCACGCGAGTCGGTGGGCGCGCCGCTGCCGCGCGGTGAGCGGGGCGATGTGGACCGGGTGAGCGCGGTGGCCCTGCGGGCGCTGGGCGAGGGGGAGTTCGCGGCGGAGTTCGCCTCCGGCGAGCGGGCGGATCCTCAGGCCGAGGCGAAGCTGCAGCTTGATACGGCCTGAGCTGCGCCGTCTTTCTTCCCCACCCCGCCCCTTCCCGAAAGTCCTCGCCGGACGGGCCTCCTCAATCGCCGGAGGGGCTATCTATTAGCCCCTCCGGCGATTGAGGAGCGGGGGTCCGGGGGCGGAGCCCCAGGATGGGAACGGTCAGGCCGCGGCCGGGATGATGCCCTGGGCGAGGCCGCCGTCGACGACGACCTCGGTGCCCGTCGTGAAGGTCGCTTCGAAGGCCAGGAACAGGGCCGCCGCAGCGATCTCCTCGATGGTGCCGTGCCGCTTCATCGGGCTGATCTCGTTCATCTCCTTCTCGTGGACGTCCTTGTCCGCGTCACTCATCGCCGGGTAGCCCATGGACGGCGTCTTGATCGGCCCCGGGCTCAGCGCGTTGACGCGGATGCCGTGCGGCATCAGCTCGGCGGCGAAGCCCTTGGCGAAGGTCCTGAGCGCGGCCTTGGCCCCGCCGTAGACCGTGATGCCGGGGTAGCCCATGTTGTCGGCGATGGACGTCGTGAAGAGCACGGCGCCGCCCTTGTTGATGAGCGGGGCCAGGCGCTGCACGGTGAAGAAGGCGCCCTTGGTGTTGATGTCGAAGATGCGGTCGTAGCCCTCCTCGGTGACCTGGTCGAACGGCACGAGTTCGGCGATGCCGACGTTGATGAACAGGAAGTCGATCCGGCCCAGCTTCTCCTCGACGACCCCGCCGAGCGCCCGCACGTCGTCCAGGTTCGCCGCGTCGGAGCGCACCACATGGGCTGCCTCGCCCGCGAGTTCGGCGCGAGCCGCCTCGATGTTGGCCTCGTTGCGGCCGGTGAGGACGACCTCGGCGCCCTCGGCGAGCAGCGCCTTGGCGACACCCAGGCCCATGCCGTGCGTGCCGCCCTGGATGACGGCCTTCTTCCCTGCGTACTTGCTCATGGCTGCTACTCCATACGTAGATACGAGGTGGACACGAGACGGCTCGGGCCGCTCAGACCCGCTCGAGCACGACGACCGGGATGACGCGTCGGGTTCGGGCCTCGTAGGTGTGGTAGACGGGGGCGAGGTCGGTCATCAGCTTCCACAGCCGGGACCGCTCCTCCCCTTCGGCGGTGCGGGCGCGCACCGGGAACTTCTCGGCGAGCACCTGGATCTCCACCTCGGGGTTCGCCACCACGTTCAAGTACCACTTGGGATGCGTGTGGGTGATGGCGGAGCCGGAGGCGACCAGGATGTACCGGTCCTCGTCCGCCCCGAAGAACAGGCCCGTGCGGTAGAGCTTTCCGCTCTTGCGTCCCCGGTAGGTGAGCACCAGGTTGGTGGCGCCGCCTTCCATGTAGCCGCTCTGGCCGTTCGTGGCGAGATAGCGGCGGACGTGTTCCGTCACGGACGGGTCGGGGCTGTCGGCCGGCTCCTCTTGAGCATCCCAAGCTGACATGTGCTGTGCTCCTTGCTCGATTTCTAGAAGGTGATCCCCGCCCGGTCCGCGGCACCGGAGGACCGCAGCACACGGAGCAGGAGACCGGGTTCCAAGAGCGATTCGCTGGAGTCCACGAGGCCGAAGACGCGCATGAACGCGTCCGCCACCTCGGGGTCGTGAATCGCGGCTTCCTGCACCAGGGCCATATAGGCCAGGAACAGTCGGGTCAGCGGGGGGCGTTCACCCTCGACACCGGGGAAGGCCAGGTCGCCGCCGACCATCAGGTCCCACGGCCCGTCCACGGCCTCGCGCGCCAGGTCCTTCAGGTACGCGAGCGGCTGGAGCGGCCCGTCGGCGGTGACGTGCCGGCGCAGGGTGAGGGCGGCGAGCGCCGCGACCGTCATGCCCTGCGCGTAGGCCGGGTTGAAGCTGCACACGCCGTCGCCGGTGACGAGCAGCCCGTCGGGGAAACGGTCGAGGTGTTCGTAGCGCCGGCGCTGGTTGGCGGGGAAGCGGTACGCGACCGGCGGGCCCTGCGGGTCGAGGTCCTGAACAGCCTTGTATATGTCGGGTACTTGGAGGGAGCGCAGGAACGCGTCGAAGCCCTCGGGGTCGGCGGGCGGATGGTCGCCGAGTATGCCGTACGCGGTGACGATGACCTGGTCGTCCTCCTGCCGTGCGGCGATCGCGCCGCGCGGGGCGGACGGTGAGGACACCACGCCGATGGAGATCTCGTTCTCCGCGTACGGGTTGTCGTGCTCGCGCAGGGTGTAGAGGCGGGAGGCGTAGCCGAGGCCGATCTTGCGGCGCTCCTCCTCGACCTTCGCGTAGCCGAGTTCCTCCAGCCACACCGGGGTGCGCGAGCCTCGGCCGGTGGCGTCGACGACGAGGTCGGCGGCGAGCACCTCGACCGCGCTGCCCTCGGCCTGCCGGGACACCCGGGCGCCGATGACGCGGCTGCGGTCCGCGGAGGCCTCCAGGCCCACGACGTCGTACTGCTCGAGGAACGACACCTCGGGCAGCGCCGACACCCGTTCGCGGACCTGCCGTTCGAGGAAGGGGCGGGTCACGGTCAGGGAGGTGAGTCCGGTGTGGACGTTCGCGATGCGGTGGCCGTTCAGGAACCAGCGGATGTCGCCGGCCATGTCGCCGACGATGCCTCCGGCGTCGACCACTTCCTGGGTGAAGCCGGGGAACAGCTCCTCGATGATCTGCTGGCCGCGCGCCTGCAGTCCGTGCACCTGGCGGCCCTGCGGCACGCCGCGGCGCGGTTCGTCCACCCCGGTCAGCGCGTCCCGGTCGACCACCAGGACCTCCGCGTACGCGTCCGCGAGGACCCGGGCCGCGAAAAGGCCCGCCATGCTGCCGCCGAGCACGACGGCCCGGCCTTTCTTCTCCGCTGGCTTTGCCTGCTGCATTGCTGCAACTCCCTTGAATCCTTGGGGAGAATCGTCACGAGCTGTCTTCTCGGCCAAGGTAGCGGGGCGCGACCATTTCCGACTCACTGCGCTCATAAAGCATTGCAGACTGCGTTCATCGGCCAGTAATCAGCGTCTCACCTGGGGCGATCGGCGTGAAAAGATTACCGAGCCATGACCGTCCGTCAATATGGGCTCCAGTAAGTTGGCCGCCGACTCGTACCCTTCTCAATTCTCTTTCCTTCTGCCATGGAGAGGCTCCCATGACCGCTGTTCGGGAATTTGACGCGATAGTCGTCGGCGCCGGGTTTGCCGGGGTCACCGCAGCCCGCGAACTCAGGGCCAGGGGCCTGCGTCCCGTGGTGATCGAGGCCCGCCACCGCATCGGCGGCCGTACGTGGACGGACACGTTCGACGGCCTGCCCATCGAGTACGGCGGCGGCTGGATCTCCCCCTTCGCGAAACTCGCGATGGCGGAACTCGACCGCTACGACATCCCGTTGCTCGAAGGCGTCCTGCCGATGCCGGAATGGGCCGTGTTCCCCGTCGAGGACGGCTCCCTCGAGTCGTTCGACGGAAATGTGGCGCTCGGCCGCCTCGGCGAATTGCTCACCACCATCTTCGAGGGCTCCGAGAAGCTCCTCCCCCGGCCGCACGAGCCGCTGTTCGCGGGCGAGCGCATCCGCGCCGTCGCCGGCCAGTCGCTGCGCGAGCGCCTCGACTCGCTGCACCTCGACACCCGCGACGACATGTGGATCAGCACCCTCGTCGGCGGTTTCGCGGGCGGCAGCAGCAAGGACGGCGCGTACGAGGCGCTCGCCCAGTGGTGGCAGGTGGCCGGCGGCAAGCTCGCCGACTGGATCACCATCGAGGGCCAGGCGCCCGCGTCCGGCATGTCGGCCCTCGTCCAGGAGATCCTCAACGACGCCGAGGCGGACCTGCATCTGAACTCGCCCGTCACCCGCGTCGACGACGACGGCTCGCTCGTCCGCGTCACCACCGCGTCCGGCCGCGAGTTCGCCGCCCCCGTCGCGGTGCTCGCCGTCCCCGCCAACGTGTGGCGGACCATCGACTTCCGGCCCGGCCTGCCGCCCGTGCACGCCGAGACCGCCGAGCGCGGCATCGGCGTACCGCACACCAGCCGGCTGTGGCTGCGGGTGCGCGGCGACTTCGGCCCGGTACATGTGCGTGACGTGGAGAACGGGCTGCTCACGCCGATGTTCACGCACGCCGTCCTCGACAACGGCGAGCAGCTGCTCACCGGCTACAGCCAGGACCCGTCGCTCGACGTGTCCCGCCCCGAGCAGGTCCGGGCGGCGCTCCAACGGCTGCTCCCGCAGGCCGAGTTGATCAGCTACCGGGCGCACGACTGGGGCCACGACCCGTACTCGCTGGGCGGCTGGACGCTGCGCAGGCCGGGTCAGCTGACGCAGCTGCCCGAGGTGCAGGAGCCGCACGGCCGGGTCGCGTTCGCCAACGACGGCATCGCGAGCGGCTGGAACGGCTTCGTGGACGGCGCGATCGAGAGCGGCTTCCGCGCGGCCGGGCAGGCTGCGGACATCGCCGGCAAGTAGCCGCCCGGCTCCCGCACGAGCGGCGGGAGTCTTCGACCACCCCTTGAGCGGCCGGCCCGGAATCCGTCCGGGCCGGCCGCCGCCATCGGATCAGAAAGGACCGAGCCCCGTGGTGACCCGAGTGGAGAAGTTCACCGATCTCGAGGACGAGTTCAACCAGTACATCCGCGACATCGTCTACTGTTCGCTGATCACGGTGGACAAGAAGGGGCGGCCCCGCGCGCGGGTGCTGCTGCCGATCTGGGAGCTCGTCGACGACCGCCCGGTCGGCTGGATCGCCGCCTACAAGACGCCGGTCAAGACGGCGCACATCACCAACAACCCGCATGTGACGTGCTCGTACTGGAATCCGCGGCAGAACGCGGTGTACGCGGACAGCGTGGCCGAGTGGGTCGAGGACCCGACGGTGAAGCGCGAGGTGTGGGACCTGTACCGCAAGGGCAGCCCCTCCGGCGTCGGCTACGACCCGCAGCACTACTGGAAGGGCGGCCCCACCGACCCCGAGTACGGGCTGCTGCGCATGGACCCGTTCCGGGTGCAGGTGCTGCGCGGGCGGGACATGCGCAGCCGCATGTGGCAGCCGGGGGACGGCAGTTGAGCCGCGGCCGTTGAGACCGGCGTCCCCGGGCGCGGGGTGACATACGGGGTGGTGGCCGGTGAACTCCCGGCCACCACCCCGTCGTCGTACCGGATCAGAGGAACGGGGTGTCCGGGTCGAGGCCGAGCAGCACCCGGCCCTGCACCTCGAGGTTGGTGCTCGGCAGCAGGATGGCGTGCAGCGCGAAGCCCTCGGCGTCCCGGAAGAACCGCTGGATCGGCACGCTGCGCTGGATCGCCGTGGCCCCCGAGGCGGTGTAGAGGATCTCCACGGCCTCCTTGGCGAGCTGCACGGCGTACGCGGTCTGGCCGCGCACGTCGGCCTTCTCCTCGAAGGTCGGCTGCTCGCCGGCGTCGGCGCGCTCCTGCAGCATCCGGATCACCTCGCCGAGCAGCGCCTCGGCGGCGGAGATCTTGTTGGCGGCGGTGGCCGTCTGGATCTGCGTCAGCGGGTGCTGCCGCTGGTCGTCCCAGGACGTGTAGGTGATGCCGCGGCCCGGGATGCGCTCCAGGAACAGCTCGTAGGCGCCGCGGGCGATGCCCAGGTAGGCGGCCGCGCACTCGGCCATGATGTACGTGAACAGGCCGTACGCCCGGCCCGGGGTCACCTCGGCGGTGCGGCCCGGGGTGGTGTTGAGGATCGCGTCCTCGTAGCTGACCACGCGGTGCTCGGGGACGAACACGTCCTTGGCGGTGCTGGTCGAACTGCCGGTGCCGGAGGCGGCCGAGGTGTGCCAGTCGTCGGCGATCGTGAGCTCGGACATCGGGACGATGGCGACGGCCTCGTCCTGGGTGCCGTCGGCCTTGTCGACCATGGCAGCCGTGATGTTCCAACTGGCGCCCCGGCAGCCCGAGTTGAACTTCCAGCTGCCGTTGAGGAGATAGCCGCCCTCGGTGGGCGTGAGGGTGCCGGTGGGTGTGAAGCCACCGGAGATGCGCACCGACGGGTCGGCGAAGATCTCCTTCTGCGCCTCGTCCGGGTAGAGCGCGGCGAGACCCGCCGAGGACACCCAGACCATGGCGAGCCAGCCGGTGGAACCGCAGCCGCGCCCGACCTCCCTGAGCACCTTCGCCTGGTCGGCGAGCGACAGGTCGAGGCCGCCGAAACGGGCCGGGGTCGCGATGCGGAACACCCCGGCCTGTTCCAGGAGATCGATGTTCTCCTGCGGTATCCAGCGCTGCCGTTCGGCCTCCTCACCATTCTTGCGGAGCGTGGGCACGGCGTCCCGCACTGCCTTCAGTACGGATTCCACCTGGCTGTCAGTCATCGTTTTCCTCTCACGGTCATCGATACGCGTCTCACGACCCCGGCCTCAAGCACGCCCTTGAGAACCTAATAGGCGGCGGCAAGGCGGAATCCAACTCGAAGTAATCCCAAGGCAATTGGGGACGATGCGGGTGTGCGTCCCGCAATTACCTGCGAATGAGTTGGCGGCACCGTTCCGTTCCCGTCTCTGTGCGAGCCTGACCGCATTCGCGCCGCGCACGGAAGCAATCCGTACAGAGAATGGGGAGACAATGACCGACTACTCGGGCAAGAAGGCCGTCATCACGGGCGGTACGCACGGCATGGGCCTGGCGATCGGCAAGGCCCTCCTCGCGGGCGGTGCCGATGTGCTCGTCACCGGCTACAACCCGAGGAACATCACGACGGCCGAGGTCGAACTGGGCCCGGCCGCGCACGTGGTGCGCTCGAACGCCGGCAGCCTCGACGACATCGAGCTGCTCGGCAAGACCGTCGAGGAGAAGCTCGGCCACATCGACCACCTGTTCATCAACGCCGGTACGGCGATCCTCGAACCCTTCGCGCAGGTCACCGAGGCCACCTTCGACCAGCAGTTCCACGTGAACACCAAGGGCGCGTTCTTCGTGGCGCAGCGTCTCGCCCCGCTGATCCGGGACGGCGGCTCGATCGTCTTCACCAGCTCGGTGGCCGACGAGGGCGGCACCCCGGGGATGAGCGTGTACTCGGGCTCGAAGGCGGCACTGTTCTCCTTCACCCAGGTCATCGCCTCCGAGCTGCTGCCCCGCAACATCCGGGTGAACGCGGTGAGCCCCGGCTTCATCGACACCCCGAGCATGGGCATCCCCGGCCTCAGCGACGAGGAGAAGGCGGGCTTCAGCGCCCTGGGCGACCAGCTCACCCCGATGCGCCGGCACGGCGGCGTCGACGAGGTCGCCCGCGCGGCCCTGTACCTGGCCGTGGACGCGACCTTCACGACGGGCACGAAGCTGCCCGTGGACGGCGGCCTCGGCCAGGGCGTCCAGTACCCGCAGCAGTAACGGCACCACCCCACACGTCGGCCCCGGCGGTTCTTCCGCCGGGGCCGAGGAGTGCGCGCATACGAGCCTTGGTCAGGTGCCGCGTCAGCCGCGCGGCGCTCCCTCCAGCGCGAGGGACAGCTGGGACTCCGTGAGGCGCTCGATGGAGGTGTCGGTGTCGGACGGCGCGTCAAGGGTGATCGTGGTGACGAACCGCTTGGAGCCGAGCCAGTACCGGTCCTGCACCGACACCTCGGGCCTGGCCCCGGTCACCGCGAGCAGCGGCAGCGGACGCCCGGTCCGCTCCATGTCCTCCAGGAACTCCTGGAGCACGTCGTCGCTGCGGTGCACCGCGTTGTTGATCAGTACGAGGGGGCGCCGCTGCGCGGCCTCCTCGATGAACTGGCGGCGGGCGGAGCGCCGTTCGCCCGAGTCGAGGTCCTGCAGCCGCTGCTCGGCGACCTCGGGCGCGGGGCCGAGCTGGCAGAGCAGCCAGTTGGCGTGCCCCTGGCCCTGCGCCAGCTCGCCGACGGCGGCCTCCAGCTTCTTCCAGGTCTCCGTGGGCGAGTCCTGCTCGGTGAGCCCGCAGTACGCGGCGACCACCCTGCGGTGCAGGACGTACGGGCCCTCCTCGGCCATGCGGGTGCCGTCGAAGCTCAGCACCAGCGGCGGGTTGGGGCCGCCACCGAGGCGGTCGCGCAGCTCGGTGAGCATCCGGCCGCGGGCCGCCTCGGAGGCGCCGAGGACGATCGCCTGGTGCGGCCGGCGCCAGCGCCTGGTGTGCTCCAACAGGCCGACAAGCAGGTCGAGTTCACCCCCGTTGCCGTCGCCGGCGGCGGCATTGCGGCCCGCCGTGGCGGCCGCGCTCCGCAGCCGCCAGCTCTCCTGCGCCCCGGCGACCCGCTGGTAGGCGAACTGGCCCTGGGTGGCGGCGTGGGTGTGCGCGCACACCTGGACCTCGCCGGCCGGCACCAGCGGCAGCAGGGCCTGGCACTCGTGCAGCAGGACACCGTTGACCGACCCCGGGTGCGCACCGCGCTCCGTCGGCAGCTGCACCAGCGCCTCTCCGGTCGCCACCGCCACCCGTACGTCGACGCCGGGCCCGCTCTCCCGCGGCCCCCGCTCCCGGGCCTCGGTGAACAGGTCGCGCAACGCCACGGCCGTACGGACGGCGCGCTCGGCGTGCTGGTCGCCGTACGGCTCGGCGGGGAAGAAGCCGAGGCTGACGCCGCCCATGGCGCCCGCGAACACGCCGCCGGACTCCTCGATCTCCTGCCGGACCCGGGCGGCCGCGGTGTCGAAGGCGGGCGCCACATCTGGGCCGTCGGCCTCCAGCGGGCTGCTCGGGGCGGTGCCGACGAGCAGGATCGAGGCCCGGCGCCGCTGCCACGCCGCAGGTTCGGGGTGCGCCGCGCTCCGCGGCCGGGCGACCGAGGAGGGTTCGGGCAGCTCGGCGAAGGGCGCGGCGGGGGTCCGGGTGAGGACGGCCGTACCGGACTCGCCCAGTTGCAGGGCAGGGTCGTGGGTCAGGATGGACTGCTGCAGCACCTGGAGTTCCCGGCTGGGCTCCAGGCCGAGGTCCTCGACGAGCGCGGCGCGCAGCCGCCGGTAGACACCGAGGGCGTCGGCCTGCCGGCCGCAGCGGTACAGGGCGCGCATCAGCTGGCCGCAGGAGCGTTCCCGCAGCGGCTCGTTGTCGACCATGACCTCGAGTTCGCTGAGCACGGTGTAGTGCTGGCCGCACGCCAACTGGGCCTCGAAGAAGTCCTCCTGCACCCCGAGCCGGGTGTCCTGGAGGGTGGTGAGCTCGGGCCACAGCACCCCGGCTTCCGCGAGGTCGGACAGGGCAGGGCCGCGCCACAGGCCCAGGGCGTCGCGCAGCAGCAGCGACGCCTCCTCGGGGGCGCCGGCGGCGAGCTTGGCGCGTCCTTCGCCGACCCAGCGCAGGAACTGGTGGTGGTCGATGAGGTCGCGGTCGACCTGGAGGGCGTACCCGGGCGACTGGGTGCGCAGGGTGGCCGGGGTCTGCGCCGCCTCGTCCACGTCGAGGGCGCGGCGCAGCCCCCAGATGGCGTTCTGCAGGATCTTCCGCGCCGTGGCGGGGGCGCCCTCGACGCTCCAGAGGGCTCTGAGTAACTGGCTCGTCGACACGACTTGGTTGGGATGCAACAGGAGGAACCCGAGCGCGGCGCGCTGCTTGACGCCTCCCAGGACGATCGGTCGGCCCTCGTGGGTGACCTCCAACGGGCCGAGCATCTTGAAACGCATGACTCTCCCTGGGCTGTTCTCGGACATGGGGCCGGGCCGCTGCCCCTCGGGGCCGGGCACGCCGACGGCCACCCGTCACGGGCCGTGGTGTGGTGGTACGGCTGCGGGACCGCGTGGGGGCTCAGGCCCCGCACGGTCTCCGTGCCGTTCGGTGGTCCGCGCCCACGATCGGGCGGGTGCGGACCGGGTCGTTCGGTCGGTCGGTGTCGTCAGCCGGCAAGTGCCGCCGACCACAGCGGGGTCACCGCGGAGCGGTATGACCCTCCGCCGGGACGGTGCGGTCCCCGGGGCGTGGAGTCGCCGGGCGATTCCAGGATGTCGGTCTGGATCCGCTGCAGTTCGGCGGAGGGTTCCAGGCCCAGTTCGTTGCGGAGAACGCGGTAGAGGTTCTGGTAGGCGTCCAGGGCGTCGCCCCGGCGCCCGGACCGGTGCAGCGCGACGATGAGCTGCCCGTGAAACCATTCGTGCAAGGGGTATTCGTCCACGATGGCGCGGAGGTCCGGGAGGAATTCCCGGTGCCGTCCCCACCGGTGCTCGATCTCCACGCGCAATTCCCAGGCCCTGATACGGAGTTCCTCAAGGAGTACGGCCTGCCCGGCGAGGACCGCGCCGACCGGCACGTCGCCGAGGAGCGGGCCGCGCCACAGGGACAGGGCCCGGGTGAGGTGCGCGGCGCCCGCCTCCAGGGCCCCCTCGGCGACCGCCGCCTCCGCCTGTCGTACGAGTCGCTCGAAGCGCCGGACGTCCACCGCGTCGACGTCGACGTCGAGTTGGTAGCCGGGCGACCGGGTGAGCAGGAGTTTGCGTTGCTCGGTGGCGAGGCCGGACTCGGTGAGGAGTTTGCGGGCGTGGTAGATGTGCGTCTGCAGCGTCCGCGGCGCGGCCGCCGGGGGGTTCTCTCCCCACAACTCCCGTATCAGGGTGCTCGCGGGGACCGTCTCACGCGGCTTGAGCGCCAGAACGGCGAGGAGTTGACAGAGCTTGACCGCCTTCAGCGCGATCTTCTGCTCGCCATCGCCACCGAACTCGAACGATCCGATGAGGCTGACCCGCACGACGCTGCTCCTGTTCTGGCGCGCAGGGCGCGCGTGCCGAGTACCGAGTACCGAACGGAATGCTTTGGCCACAGTAAGGAGCTGGTCGAGTTTCAGCCCCGGACGCCGACAGAGAGTGTCAAATTACCGGACAGTAGTTATGTAAAGTGGTCTGCATCACACGCCGGTCGCCAGTTTCCGTGACAGCCAGGGCAGTTCGATGCCGGACTCCTGGACCACGGCCACCAGGTGGGCCACCGATGCCAGCGTGATGTGGTGGTGCCAGCCGAGGAAGGAACGGCCGGCGAAGTCGCGCACCCCCACCCGCTCCGCGACACCGGTGAACTCCTGGACCGTGCGCGGCAGTCGGACCAGGCGCAGCAGCGGGCGCCACGCCTCGGCGCTCGCGTTCGTCAGCCACATCTCGCACTCCCCCTGACCTCCCGCCGGCCACTCGCCGAGCAGCAGCAGCCTGCGGCCGCGGGCGCCCGCGCCCTCCGGCGAGGCGAGCACCGGGATCGTCACGAGGGCGGTCGGCGTGCCCTCCGGCGAGGTGACCTGGCGCCGCAACCGGCTGGAGGAGTGGACGAGTTGGGCCGCGGTGTGCGCCGCGGCGCTGTACCGGGGCAGCAGCGCCCGGTCCACCCTGAGCTGCGCCTGGGCGTCCACCCGGACGAGGAAGGTGAGCCCGGCCGCGGCAAGCCGGCGCGCGAGCGTGACCGCGTCGACCCCCGCGACGTCCACGACGACGGGGCCGGTGAGTTCCGCGGTCAGGCCCGAGGCGCTCAGGGCCGCCTCGTACACCCCGTCGTCGAGGGTTTGCGGAACCATCTCGTCCGGCACGTTCGCGCGCCGCCGCAGTGAGGCGTCGGCCCAGCGGGGCGGCAGCAGGAGGTGCCAGTCGACGGGCACGGCGGCCGTGGCCGAGACCATCCAGGAGCCCAGCGCCTGCTGGGCGTTGACGACCTGGCCGAGGTGCGGGACGTACCGCTGGTCGACACCGATGGAGTGCGGCCCCACCTTGGGGATCGTGGTGGGCCTGATCACCCAGGCCTGCGGGTTCAGGGTGCGCCTCGTATACCCGGCGAGGGCCTGCCGGATCGGCAGCCACTCCCACGGCGAGGCGCTGATGAAGTGGTGCACGCTCTGCCGGGACGCCCCTCCATCAATCTGAGTTGCGACGTTCCGCAAGGTCTTGCGGCCGGGTGCGGCCAGCAGCGCTCCCACGTACTGCTCGGCCCAGATCCGCTGCTCGGCCCGTCTCAGCGCGGTGAACATCCGCGCCCCTACATCGGCGAGCAGCGCCTCAGAAATCTTCGGCGCCGCCGGTTTGCCCCCACGCTGCTCCACGTTCCCCCCGTGTTGTCCCCATTGTCGACGGCGACCCGCCGGGCCCGCGTTCCCTCGGGCCAGCACCCCTGCGTAAGCCAAAGAAAACAGCCATTCGGTCTTTTGCACAAGCTTGACCAGCAGAACAAGTCACCGTAAATCCCCCGTAGTTGGGATAAAAAATCGGCACTTCTGGAGGGAAGCGCCGATCGAAAGCAACTGAGATGGACGCGCCCGCGCCCACGCCCCGGGAAAACAGGACGACGTGTCAGTTATGTTGCGGGAACATGAACCGTCTCCGACGCCGCGCCGGGGATCGAGCGCGCCAACTGCTCGGCCCTGCGGGGTGAGGTGTCGAGGCGCGCGAGCACGCCGGCGGTCGCGACGTTGGGCAGCAGCAGCTGGTAGAGCGCCGAGATCTCCTCGACCAGTTCGGCGGACTCGGGCAGTGCCTCGGTGACCAGCTGCACGCCGGTCCAGGAGCCGACGGCCAGCTTCGCCACGGACCACGGGTCGGCGTGCGGCAGCAGCTCGCCGCGCCGCTTGGCCTCGGTGAGCAGATCGCGTCCCAGGTCGACCCAGTCCGGCCACCGGGTGCCGAGCACGTTGCGGGCCTTGGCGTCGATGGACAGCCGGATCGCGGCGCTCATCAGCGGTTCTCTGGGCAGCCGGTAGGCCAGGAGCATGCCGATGTCCACCCACTCCTGGAGCTTGAACTCCTGTTCCCTGACGCCCTCGCTGGTGAGTGCCTCGGCGAGCACGCCGCGGGCCATCTCCTCCTTGGAGGAGAAGTGGAAGTAGAGGGCACCTCGGGTCAGGCCGGTGCGCTCGACGAGCATCGAGATGGTCGCCGCTTCGTACCCCACCTCGTTGATGAGCCCCGCCATCGTCTCGAGGATGTTCCTGCGGGTACGCACCCCGCGCTCCTGCCGTGCCATCAGCACCCCCCGGAATGTCTTTGCCTGAGTTTGAACTCTCTTTGATCCGCGCTTGAAAAAGAACGGAGAGTCGGTATCTTAGCAGCGCGGTGCTACAGACAACTTCCAGCCGTATCAAGGGGGGGACCTTGACAAAGGTAGCCAGTGCTGTACGCGAAAATTCTCGCGACGGCCAACCAGCCTTAAGCATCGACAAGTTGAGCGAGTACACCCACCTCAAACACACCGATTCCCTTCTCATAAGGGACATGAGACGGAGCGGCCCGGACACCTTCACGTTCGCCGTCCGGTGGCCGGCGGTGCGGGGGGCCGGCCGATATGACCCGCGAATTCTGGCCCAGACGATCCGTCAGACCGGACTTTTCCTCGCGCATGCCGAGTACGGCGTACCGACGTCCCACCAAACTCTGCTGAACCGGCTGGATTTCACCGTCTCGCCGAACCTCTTCGACGGCTCCACCGAGCTGCTCGATGTCGAGGTTTCCCTCACAAAACCGAATGGCCGTTCTGCCAGCACGCTGATGATGGCGTTCCGGATCCACCGCGACGGCACCACCGTTGCCACAGCCGATGCCGACTTCGGCTGGATATCGCCCGGCGCCTACCGCCGTGTGCGCGGTGTGTACGCCACCGTCGACTGGGGCGACTGGTCCCTACCGGCGCCGGTGGCACCCGAGTTCGTCGGCCGGGCCGCACCCACCGATGTGGTCCTGTCCCCCGGTGACCGTCCGAACCACTGGCAGTTGCGCAACGACCCCGCCAACACCCTGCTTTTCGACCACCCCGTCGACCATGTGCCGGGTCTCGCCCTCCTGGAGGCCGCGGAACAGGCCGCCCACGCGGTCCTCTCCCCCACCCCGTTCGAGACCACCGAGATCCAGACCGCCTTCGAGCGGTACGTGGAGTTCGACCGGCCCTGCTGGATCGAGGCCGAGTTGCTCACCGAGCCCGACGCCGACCGGTTCGCCGTACTGGTGACCGGCACCCAGGGCGAAGGGCCCGCATTCCTGGTGAAGTTGAGCGGCCGCAGGCCCTGACCGCCGCCCGCCCGGGAAGGGGGTGCCGCCGAGACCGGCGGCACCCCCGTGCGCGTATCGACGTCGGGCACCCCCGTGTCACCGGCGGCGCCCCCTGCACCTCACTGGTTGACGAAACCCCCGTCCACGGGCATCACGGTGCCGGTCAGGAACGGGCAGCGGTCGCTGAGCAGCCAGGCCGCGGCCGCCGCGATCTCCTCGGGTTCGGCCGTACGGCCTTGTGGCGTCATGGAGTTGACCATGTCCTCGAGGCCGGGGTTGCGCCCGAACCAGTCGGCGGTGATCTCGCTGCGGGTGGTGCCGGGCGCCACGGCGTTCACGCGGATGCCCTGCTGCGCGTACTCGTCCGCCGCCGCCCTGGTGAAGCCGACCACCGCGTGCTTGGAGGCGGTGTAGGGGGCGGCCGTGGGGATCGCGACCAGGCCCGCGACGCTGCTGTTGTTGACGATGGTCCCGCCGCCGCCCGCCAGCATCGCCGCTATCTCGTGCCGCATGCAGTTCCAGACGCTGCGTACGTTGGTGTCCATGAGGGTGTCGTAGACGTCGTCGGTCATCAGGTGCATCGGGGTGCGGTCGCCGCCGACCCCGGCGTTGTTGAAGGCCGCGTCGAGCCGGCCGTACGTGTCCACCGCGAACTGCACCGCGCGCGCGGCCTGTTCGCCGTCGGTGACGTCGGCCACCACGTAGGACGCCTCGGCGCCCTGTGCCCGCAACTCCTCGACCAGGGCGGCCAGTCGGTCCTCGCGGCGGGCGGCGAGGACCACGCGCGCGCCCTCGCCGGTGAACACCTTCGCCGCCGCGGCACCGATGCCGCTGCTCGCGCCGGTGATGAGGGCGACCTTGCCAGAGAGAAGATCTTCAGCCATGGGCGAGAGTCTGGCAGCCACGGATCGCCCGACTCCCGCTGGGTACGGGCCGGTTCGGGCCTTCGGCCCGGTCCTCGGCACGCATCTCAGCCGCCCGGCCGCAGCACCGCGTCGGCCACGACCGGCCGGTGCGGGCGGAGCGGGTGACCGGTGAGGGCCGTCGTGCGGGTCACCGCGATGGCGGTGAGGAGGGTGTCGTGGCTCAGCAGCCAGCTGCCGTGGAACTCCCGCACCCGGCGGCCCCCGATCACCGGCCCCGGCACGAGCAGCCGGGCCACGAAGGTGCCCCGGTCCGGGTCCACCGTCACCTCGGCCTCCTCGAAGTCCAGCCAGCGCCCGGTCAGCGGGAACCACGTCTTGTACACGGACTCCTTGGCGCTGTAGACGAGCCGGTCCCAGCACACCTCCGGGCGCCGGGCGCGCAGCGCGGCCAGGTGCGTGCGCTCCGCCGCGAGGGTCACCAACTCCCGGGTGCCGTCGGAGGGAAGGGGCACATTGGGCTCGGCGTCGATGCCCACGGACACCACGTCGCCCGCGTGCGCCACGGCCGCCGCGCGGTAG
Source organism: Streptomyces boluensis (assembly GCF_009908195.1). Taxonomy (GTDB): domain Bacteria; phylum Actinomycetota; class Actinomycetes; order Streptomycetales; family Streptomycetaceae; genus Streptomyces; species Streptomyces boluensis. The sequence continues at coordinate 26,513 of NZ_JAAAHS010000002.1, forward strand.
TTCGCGCAGTGCGTCATGCTGCCGACCGTTCCCGCCGGCCACTGCGGTGCGCCCCGCTCGCCCGGCAGTATCGGGGCAGGTGCGACGTTCAGTGCGCCGAGCGCCCGCCGGGCACACGCCCGTACGGTGGCGAACTCGCGGCGGCGGCGGGCCACCGACCGTGACACCACCCTCGCCTCCGCGGGGTAGAGGGCCGCGGGGGCCCGGTCGTCGAATGCCTCGGCGACCGCCAGCGGCGGCGGCAGCAACAGGTCGATCATCGAAGTCCTCGGCGTCCCTGTGCGTCATCGGGTCCGGACCCGGCCGCGGCTGCCCCGTCGCGGGGCGGCGCCGTGCGTTCCGTGAGGATGCGTACCGGCCGGCCGGGGGTGCCGGGGCGCTGCCGCCACTCCCGCGGGTAGCCGAGCGACACCTCGCGGTGCGGTACGCCGTCCTTGTGGAGGAGCCGGGGGATGTGCAGGTGGCCGTACACGACCTCGGCGGCGCGGTAGCGGACGGGCCATCGGTCCGTGGCGCTGGTGCCGCACCACTGGGCGAACTCGGGGAAGCGCAGCACCTGGGTGGGTTCGCGGATCAGCGGGAAGTGGTTGACCAGGACGGTGTCCAGGTCGTCGGGGAGGGCCGCGAGGCGGGCCTCGGTGGCGGCGACCCGCGCCGCGCACCAGGCCTCCCGGCTGGGATACGGGTCGGGGTGCAGCAGGAACTCGTCGCTGCACACCACGCCCGCCTCCTCGGCGTACGCAAGGCTCTGTTCCTTGGTGTGCGCTGCGGGCACCCGGAACGTGTAGTCGTAGAGCACGAACAGCGGGGCCACCGCGACGGGTCCGCCCGCGCCGCGCCACACCGGGTACGGGTCCTCGGGGGTGTGCACGCCCAACTCCCGGCACAGGCGCACCAGATGGTCGTAGCGGTGGGCGCCGCGCAGGCGTACCGGGTCGTCGGGCGGGGTCCACAGTTCATGGTTGCCGGGCGCCCACACCACCTGGGCGAAGCGCTCGCGCAGCAGACCGAGGGCCCAGGTGATGTCCTCGACGAACTCGCCGACGTCACCGGCCACGATCAGCCAGTCGTCGGGGTGTTCCGGGCGCAGGTCCTCGACGATGCGCCGGTTGTCGGCGAAGCGGACGTGCAGATCGCTGACGGCGCGCAGCGCGGCGGACCGGGGCCGATCGTCGCGCACTGCGGCTGCTCCTCTTCCCGGCGGCACACACCGTGGTGGATGCCGGGCTGCGGTCCCGGCACCCACCATGGTGCGCGCCGCCGGTCAAACCCCGCACAAACGGCGCTCCAAGCAACCGTCCGCGCGCGTCGCCGCGTACGTTCGCGCCTGGCCCTAGGCCACGCCGCAGTCCGCTTCCGCGGGGGCGTCGCCGGGCAGCCGCAGGGCGTCCGTGCCGTTCTCGTCCAGCGGCCACACCGGTGTCACGGTGCCTTCCGGTACGAGGGTCCTGGCCACGTCCTCGCTGGCGAGCCGGGGCAGCAGCAGCCGCCAGAACCGGGTGACGGCCTGCCGTGAACACCACTCGGCGTCCCGCCGGGCCCGCACCTCGAAGCCGGCGACGACCGCGGTGATGGCGTACACGGCGTCCTCGACGCCGACCCCCGGTGCCAGGCTGCCCTGGTCCCTGGCCACGGTGAGCATCAGCTGCACCCAGTCCTGCCACTGCTCCCACAGGTCCCCATCACCCTGCCAGGTCGCATCGGTGCCCAGGCGGAAGCCGGCGCGCAGCACCGGGTCGTCCAGGAGGTACTGGGTGAGCGTGTGGGAGGTGTCGACCAGGTGCTGCAGCGGGGTGGGGTGGCGCAGCGGTATCCGCCCGGTGATGTGCAACAGGCTCTGCGCCGCGGCCAGTTCGACGGCCAGGCCGAGCGCCCGTTTGTTGCCGAAGTGGAAGTGCACGGCACCGGTGCTCATGCCGGCCCGGGAACTGATCGCGTTGATCGAGGAATCGGCGAAGCCGACATGGTCGAAGACCTCGGCGGCTGAGCGGATCAGCTCCTGGCGGGTCCGAAGGGCACGGTGCTGCTTGGCCATGTGGCGCTCCGATAGGGACGGCGAGCGGCGGGACGGGCGGATCGGGATCCCGTCACAGCGCGGCGGAGGGGACGGATCCGGCCGTAAAGGTCGCGTACGACCCGGCCGGTTCGGCTGCGTGTCTCCGGTCACGGGCCGGGCGCGGTCCGCGGTCACCGACCGTCAGGGCCGTGCCGGACTGCGGCTGCCGAGCGGTTTCGTATACCGGGCACTGTACGCACCCCGGCGGCTCAATCAGTGCGCTGTGCACGGACGTTGGCGCGATATCGTGCCCCATGCTCGCCATACGATTCGACCGCTTCGGCGGTCCCGAGGTCCTTGCTCCCGTGGAACTCCCGGCGCCCGAGGCGGGCCCGGACCAGGTGCTGATCACCGTCGAGGCAGCCGGGGTGAACTTCGCCGACACCCACCAGACCGACGGTTCCCTGCTGAGCGCGGACCGGCTGCCGTACGTGCCGGGCAGCGAGGTCGTGGGCCGCACCGCGGACGGCCGCCGGGTGCTCGCCCGGGTCTCCGGCGGGTACGCGGAGCAGGTCGTCGCCGACGCGTCCGGTGTGCTGGAGATCCCGGACGAGCTGGACGCGGGGCGGGCGCTCGCGCTGCTGATGCAGGGCCTGACGGCGTGGCACCTGCTGCGGTCGGCAGCCCGTCTGCAGCCCGGCGAGACGGTGGTGGTGCACTCGGCGGCGGGCGGTGTGGGCAGCCTCGCGGTGCAGCTGGCGAAGGAGTTCGGCGCGGGCCGGGTGCTCGCCCAGGCGTCCACCCCGGAGAAGGAGCAACTCGCCCTGGAACTGGGCGCGGACGGCGTCGCCTCGTACCCGCTGGAGCCGGGCGCCGCCAAGGCCGATGTGGTGCTCGACGCGGTGGGCGGCACGCTTTTCGACCAGGCGCTTGAGTCCCTCGCGTCGTTCGGGCGCCTGGTGAGTTACGGCAACGCCGCCCGCACCGGGTTCACTCCGGTCGACCCGGCGCGGCTGGGAAGGCTGAACGCCTCGGTCGTCGGGTTCTGGCTGCGGCCCACGCTGGCCCGGCCGGGCGCGGTCGAGGGGCCGTTGAAGGAGCTGTTCGACCTCACCCTGCGCGGCAGGCTCCGGCCGGTCGTGCACGCCGAGTCCTACCCGCTGGCCGAGGCGCGGCGCGCCCACGAGGACCTGCTGGCGCGGCGCACGGTGGGCAAGGTGCTGTTGCGGCCCTGAGGTTGCTGCGGGCGGGGGCGCGGCCTCTCCCAGAGCGAGGCAGGGCGGGGCGCGGCGCTCAAAGCCTGGTCAAGGCCGTTCGCCGGACCTGACACACTCCGCGCCGGTCCCTTGGGGGCGCCGTCGGACCCGCTCATGATCATGCGTAGCCGGGTCGGCGTACTTCCCCCGTCTGCCGACCCGGCTGTGCACTCGGGGAGACGTCCCCTAAGGCCGGTACGACGTCAGAGCACGGACGCAGCGGGGCGTCCGTGCTTCTGAGGGGGCGTCGGCAGAGCGGTCAGCCGAAGCTCCACGAAACGGATCCCTGGGCCGTCATGAGCGCGGCCAGGACCAGCAGGTCGGCGACGCCGAGCCCGAGGCCGAGCAGGGCGCGGCCGCGGCGTTCGGTGCCTCGCAGGAATGCCACGACGGCGAGCGCGATGGCGAGAGGGCCGAGCACGACGTTCATGACCAGGAGGCCGACGAGGCCCAGGATGAACGACGCCACCGCGGGGCCGTCACCGTGCCTGATCTCCTTGTCGGCCGCGGAACCCGGACCCTGGCCGGAGGGCTCCACCGTCCGCAGGGGTGGAAGGGTCTGGTCCGCGATCGGGGTCGACGGGCGGTGGAGCTGGCGCTCGGGGGACTGTACCGGCATGGTTCGCCTCCTTTGTCTCAGGCGGTTTTCTCAGGCGGTGTTTCGGTGACTGCCGCGTTCACGGATGGCAAAGTGCGTGAGCCAGCCGGCAATGGCGACAGCGGCAATGGCCGATATACCGAGCGGCAAATAGGTTATTGCTCCCAGGAATATGCCCAGAAGCGCGAATACTGCGGCCACGACGAACATGCTTCTCCTCTCGACAGAGCCGTAGCCATGCGGGCGCCATGGCCGTGACGGACGAGATTCAGTAAAGGGCTACCTGCCGAAGTCGTCGAACGTGACTGAACGTCAATTGAACATGCCGGCGCCGACCCGGCCGAACCACGCTCGCACCATTCGCCTGGGCTTTTGGCCACGCGTCCCGATCCCCCGAGAGCGGGCGCACTTTCCTGACGCATGCCGATTGCGCACGTTGGAAGAACTGAGAGTCGCCTAAGAGGCCTCGGGCACGTCCGCGGCCTCTCCGTACCTGTCCGGCGGGGAGGTCTCGCGTGCCGCGTGCCGTTCGGCGGTCCGCCTGTTGTAGTCGTCCAGCCGTCGCTGGGCGGTGACCGTCGCCTGCGTGAACCGTCTCGCGGGGTCGGCGCCCTGCTCCAGCACGTCCCTCATCGCTTGCACCAAGTCGGCGTGCACGCTGGAGAGTTCGCCGACCAGTGCGCCGGTCGCGGCCGGCGATCCGTCGGAGGCGCCGAGTTGCTTCGGCGCCTCCAGATGGTGCGGCTTCTCGGCGAACCAGCCCTCTGCTTCCAGTAGTTGGTGCGAGCCGTGGGTCACCGGGATGAAGCCGCTCGACTTGTGCCAGGCGGCGGCGCCGTCCGGATTGAGCAGGTACTGCAGGAACGCCAGTGCGCCGTCCTCCACTTCCGGCGAAAGACCGGCGGCCAGGAACAGGGAGTCGCCGCCCAGGACGTTGCCGCCGTACGGCACGGCGCCGTTGTGCGGCAGGCCGCAGGCGACGACGTCGATCCCCGCCTTCGCCGCGGCCGACACCACAGGCTGGGCCATCACCGAGGAGTTGTAGAGGAACGCCACCCGGCCCTCGGTGAAGGCCTTGAACGTTCCCATCCAGTCCTGGGCCGCTCCGGTGTGCAGGTACAGGCCGTCTTTGTGCAGCCGCTGCCACCACGTGGCCCAGGCCAGAAGTTCCTCGGAGGCCAGGTCCACCTTCTGGGCCCGGTCCGATCGGCCGTTGGCGTGGTCGACAAGCAGGCCGCTCTGGTGGCACACGGCATCCTGGAAGAACCAGCCGTCGACAGCCCACGTGATGGCGTGCGAAGGACCGCCGTCCGTGCGCATGACGGCCCGGCAAGCGGCCTCCAAACCCTCCCAGTCCTGCGGTACTTCGGTGATTCCGGCCGCCCGCAGCATCGTCATGTTCGCGTACAGCAGGCCCGTGGAAACGCTGAACGGCACCGATACCAGTTCGCCGTCGTAGCTGTAGTAGCGGCGTGCGGTGTCGATGAAGTCGTCGAGGATCACCGGCTCACCGAGGATCTCCCGGCGTCCGCCGACCGCCCGCTGCACCGGGGTGAACAGCGGCCCACCGGTCGCGGCGACCGCGTCGCGGGCGTGCTGGGTCTCGGTGAAGAAGACGTCGACGAGCGCCGGGACGCGGCCCTGCTCCAGGGTCCGGATGAAGTCCTCGCGGCCGGTCTCGCTCCAGTACCGGTACGTCGAGATGCGGATCTCGTAGTCGGGGTGGGCCGCGCCGAACTCCGCGGCCCGTCGGCGCACCGGGTCCAGGAACCCCTCGACCACCGGGTGGTCGGCGAGCAGTATGTCGACAACGATCCGGCCGTCGCCTCCCACCTCAGCCCTCCCGCTTCGCGGTGACGAACACGAACGTCCCCGGCCCGGACTCCTCGACCACGCTCAACCCGGCGGCGGCCAGCCAGGATTGGACCTCCTGCGGCTCGAACAGCAGGTAACCGTCAGGCCGGCCCGGGAAGATGTGCGCGCGCTGGAAGTAGCGGTACACCGGGTCGTCGGCCCAACGGAAGGTCATCAGGGTCAGGATGCCGCCCGGCTTCAGGCAGCGGCCGATCTCGGCGATCGCCTGGGCCGCGTCCGGCATCGCCTGCAGGGCGTTCCAGCAGTTGACGGCGGTCAGGCTGCTGTCGGCGACGGGCAGTTCAAGGGCACTGGCCCGGACCGCGGACACGTGTGGCAGCCGGCCGCGCAGCCAGTGGAGCATGGCGTCGTTGAGGTCCAGGGCGATGAGCCGGTCGGCGCCGACGGCGTCGGCGACCACCCAGGTCCAGCGACCGGCGCCGGCCGCGAGGTCCAGGACGGGGGCATCGGTGCGGGCGGTGGCGGCCGCGTGCAGCCGGTCGGCGATGTAGGCGTCCTCGATCGCCGGCGTGATGTCGCCGCCCCAGTTCTGGCCCATGATGCGCAGGTAGGCCGGGCGCAGGCCGGCCTCGTAGTGCTGGCCGACGGTGCTCATCACGGCGGCGTTCTGGAGCACATCGGCCTCGACGTCCTCGGCGTCGTCGCTCACGCCGGCGCCGGAGCGCTCCCGGCGGGAGAGGTCGAGGATGCCACCGGGGGCGACGGGGTAGAAGGTGTCGCAGGCCTCGCAGCGCGCACCCTTGTCCTGGAAGGTGAGGGCGCTCCGGCAGGAGGTGCAGCACAGCGCGGATCCGTGCCGGGCGAACGTGGTGCCGTCGGCGGGACCTGCCCCCTTGTGCGGGGCCGACCAGTACGGGTTCTGGTCGACGACCGGGGTGGGCATGCCGTTGGCCACCGACCACAGGGCCTTGGCGCCGGCCGTGGCCCACATCGTGCGGGTGTCGTCATGCCAGGTATGGGTGATCTGCTCCGGTGTCAGGTCCTTGATCCAGGACCGGTCGAAGTCCCGCTCCTGCTCGTCGATGTCCCAGTCGAACGGCGAGGGCCAGGCCCGGCCCAGGTCGGGGTCGAGGTGGTTCAGCCGGGTCAGCCCGCGGTCGAGGCGGGTCCGGTCGTCGGGGGCAAGGGGCACACCGCTGAACGCGGGCCATACGCGGGCGCGTTCGTCGGGGAAGTGCGAGAGCAGGTACGCCAGCGCCAGGGTGAGCGGTGTGACGGCGGTGGTGCCGCGGGCCTCGTCGAGGAAGGTGTCCAAGCCCTGGCGTACGGCGGTGGCGACCGGGCCGTCGAGCGCCGGGTACTCGGCCTCGACGAGCAGGCCGAGGCCGACCGCCAGGTAGCCGCGGTGCGCGGCGTCGGCGCCGTCCCAGGCGGCCAGCAGCTCGGGGACGGCTTCCCCCGCCGCGGCGGGATCGTTCAGCGATCCGTCGGTCCAGAACGTGCCGACCAGGCGGCTGAACGCCTCGGCCAGCGCTTCGGAGTCTGCTTCACGGAAGGCGGTCAGCGATCCGGCGGCGGTGGCCGGCGCGGCGTTCGGAGCCATGACGAATCCTCTCTTCGGCAGGTCCCCACGATGTCTGGCCCGACGGCGGCTGACATCTTCGGGAATGCCCAACTGGCCTGCGCTGCTCGGCATTCAGGGAGAAGGGTCCGCGCCGCGCCGCTGCTAGCGTCGGGCGGCAGGTGGACCGTGTGACGCCGGCGAGGTCCGCCTGTCCCCCTTCCACGGCCTTCCACGGCCCGGACGACCCGGACGGCCCGGACGACCCGGACGACCCGGTCGGCGGTGGCCCGGGTGGGCCTTCGCCCGGGGCGTCGGCCCACCCCCGAACTCGGGAGCGAGCATGAAGACTGCACTGCGGACCTGTCCCCTGTGTGAGACGTCCTGCGGGCTACGGCTGACCCTGGACGACGCCGGCTCCGTACTGCGGGTCGAGGGCGATCAGGACGACCCGTTCAGTAAGGGCTTCATCTGCCCGAAGGGGGCGGCGCTCGGCCAGCTCGACGAGGATCCGGACCGGCTGACGCGTCCGCTGGTCCGGGTCGACGGGGAGTTGCGGCCCGCCAGTTGGGAGGAGGCGTTCGCCGAGGTGCACCGTGGGCTCGGCGAGATCATGGCGGCGCACGGCCGCGACGCCGTGGCGCTGTACTTCGGCAACCCGACGTTCCACACCATGGCCGGATTCCTCTACCGGCAGCCGCTGACCCAGACCCTCGGCAGCCGCAACGTGTACTCGGCCGGCACCATCGACCAGATGCCCAAGCACGTCGCCAGCGGCCTGATGTTCGGTGATCCGATGGCCGTGGCCGTCCCGGATCTCGATCGCACCGACTACATGCTGATCCTCGGGGCGAACCCGGTGGAGTCCAACGGCTCGCTGTGCGTGGCGCCGAACTTCAAGGGCCGGCTGCGGGCTCTGCAGGAGCGCGGCGGCAAGGTCGTGGTCGTCGATCCGCGGCGCACCCGCACCGCCGAACTCGCCGACGAGCACCTGTTCATCCGCCCCGGGACGGATGCGTACCTGTTGTTCGGCATCGTGCACACACTCTTCGCCGAGGGACTGACCTCTCTGGACATGGAGGTCACCGGGCTCCCCGAACTCAGGTCCCTGGCAAGCGACTTCACGCCGGAAGTGGTGGAGCGGGCCTGCGGCGTACCGGCGGCGACGACGGTGCGGCTGGCGCGGGAGATCGCGGCGGCGCCGTCAGCGTCCGTCTACGCCCGGATCGGCACCTGCACCGCCGAGTTCGGCTCGACGGCGCAGTGGCTGGTCGACGTCATCAATGCCCTGACCGGGAACCTGGACCGGGCCGGTGGCGTCATGTTCGCCAAGACCGCGGGCCTGGAGATCTTCCGCAGCGGACAGCCGTTCGCCACCGGCGCGTGGCACAGCCGGGTACGCGGACTGCCGGAGGTCCTCGGCGAGATCCCGGTCGCCACGATGGCCGACGAGATCGAGACACCCGGGGAGGGGCAGGTCCGGGCCCTGCTCACGGTGGGGGGCAATCCGGCGCTGTCCGCGCCGGGCGCCCCGCGCCTGGCGCGGGCCCTGTCCGGCCTTGACTTCATGGTCTGCGTCGACCCCTACCTGAACGAGACGACCCGGCACGCGAACGTGATCCTGCCACCGCCGCGGATCCTGCAGAGCCCGCACTTCGACTTCCTGGTGCAGATCATCATGGTCCGCAACTACGCCCGCTTCTCCCCGCCGGTGCTGCCGCTGGGGCAGGACCAGCGCTCCGAGGCCTCGATCCTGGCCAAGCTGTTGCTGATCCTGAGCGGTCAGGGCCCCGACGTCGGCCCCGAGGTGGCTGAGGAGATGCTGCTCGGGCAGCTGCTCGCGGCCGCGCCGGGGCTGCGTGATGGCCTGGACGGTGCCGACGGGACCGAGAACATATTGGATGCGCTGCTGAAACTGGGGTCCTACGGTCTGTCGCTTGACGCGATGCGGCAGGCCCCGCACGGCCTGGACCTCGGTCCGCTCCAGCCGCGCCTTGAGGAGATCCTGTGCACCGCGTCGGGGAAGGTCGACCTGGCGCCGGCGGTGCTGGCCGCCGACGTGTCGCGCCTGCTGGACCGGCTGCGGGACCCGGCCCCGGAGATGGTGCTGATCGGACGCCGGCATCTGCGCTCCAACAACAGCTGGATGCACAACGTGCCCTCGCTGGTGGGCGGCAGCAACCGGTGCACGCTGCACGTCCATCCGCGGGACGTGGCCCGCTTCGGCCTCGGGGACCGGGCGCGGGTGAAGTCCGCGGCCGGGGAGGTCGAGGTGTCGGTGGAGGCCACCGAGACGGTCATGCCGGGGGTGGTGAGTCTGCCGCACGGCTGGGGTCACGAGGACAGCGGGCAGGCCGTGGCACGCAGCAACCCCGGTGTCAACGCCAACGCGCTCACCGACGAGTTGGTGGTGGACCCGGTGTCGGGGAACGCGGTGTTCAACGGGGTACCGGTGCAGGTGCTGCCGGTGTGAGGACAAGCACTGAGCGGCGCCGTGCGTGATGCACGGCGCCGCTCAGTGCTTGTCGGTGAGGATCAGTCCTGGTCGGCTTCGGCCGGGACGACGTTGACGTTCAGGTGGAAGATGTTGCTGGGGTCGTACTTGTGCTTCAGCGCCGCCAGCTGTCGATACACCTGCTTCGGGTACACCGCGTCGATGTCCGCCGGGAGGATGTCGCTCAGGAAGCCGCTGTAGGCACCGGACGTCGACGGGGCCAACGCGGACCAGAACGCTTCGTAGGCGGGCAGCAGCGGCTCGTTCCCCTCCGGGGAGCCGAGCAGCACGCCCATGATCATTGCCTGGGTGGAGCGGTGGGGGAACGCGGTCGCGTCCTGCGGCACCCGGTTCAGGGCGCCGCCGATGCTGCGGATCTCGACGTACAGGTTCTCGAGGTTGGCCTGTTCGGTGAGGATCGTCGTGACCAGGTCCCCGGTCAGGGCCGGGGTGAGGCGGTTGCGGACGCGCGGGCGCCAGCCCGGGGGGAGGTCGCCCGCGGGCTGGAGGGCCTCGCCGTAGGGCATAAGGCGGACCTGGTCCTCCACGACGGTGCCGAGTTTGCGGATCGGGTCGATGGCCGATTTGGCGTCCGCTTCGTCGTCGCCGGCGTAACAGACCACGATGGCCAGGGGCGGGGCGGCCTCGCCGAAGGTCGGCCAGCACATGGCGGTTGCGGTGAGCTCCTCGGGGGCGGAGTCCATGTGCGCCGCCCAGCCGCGCAGGACGGCGGCGGTCTCCTCGGGGGCGAAGGAGATCTGGCCGAAGAAGACCTGTGGGACCGGCTGTGCCACCACGGTGAAGGAGGTCACCACGCCGAAGTTGCCGCCACCGCCGCGGATCGCCCAGAAGAGGTCCGGGTTCTCCTCGGCGCTGGCCGACAGGATGCGGCCGTCGGCCGTCACGACCTCCGCGGCCACAAGGCTGTCCAGGGCCAAGCCGTGCTTACGGGCCAGCCAGCCGATGCCGCCGCCGACCAGCAGGCCGCCGACACCCACGCTGGTGGTGTCGCCGGAGGTGAAGGCCAAACCGTGCGGCTCCAACGCGGCGGCGACATCGGCCCACTGGGCGCCGGCGCCGAGGCGGACCAGACGCTCGGACTCGTCCACCACCTCGATGGAGTCGAGGTGCGCCAGGTTCAGGACCAGGCCGCCGACGTTGGTGCTGAAACCGGCGTTGCTGTGGCCACCGCTGCGGGTGGAGATCTCCAGATCGTGCTCGACCGCGAAGTTTATGCCGCGGGCCACGTCGTCGTTGCTGCGGACTCGGATGATCACGGCCGGGTGCCCGGTGTGGACGATCAGATCGGTGAGCTCGTCGTATCCCTCGTCGCCCGGCACGAAAACCTCGCCGGTGACTTCGGCCCGCAGGCGCTCGATGACCGCGGGGTCCAAGTCGCTGTTCATGGTGGTCTCTCTCCTCTTCCGTTGAGCCAGCACCCGTCGGCGCTGTCCTCTTCCTATACCTGTCAGTCGGCGCCGAAGCCCGGATCAGGACATGTGCCGCACGCCGGTTTCCGCGGCGGGACGGTCTGGAGGAGGTCATCTACGAGAAGGGGTCCCCATGGCCGGCATCCGCCACCGCGGCCGCCGGGACAGCGCGAGGGCCCGCCGGCGGCGGATGACCGCCGCCGGCCAGGCTCTGCCGGCGTCTCAGCGCTCCTCGGGCAGCTGGCACGCGCCGTGGTGTCAGGGCCGGTTGATCAGATTCTTGAGGTCCGGGAAGGACTCCAGGTCCGGGACCGTCCAGCCGTCCAGGTCGTACTCGGACATGCATTGCTCGGCGAACTTCTCGTAGTCGGCCAGCTGCCCGGAGGCCAGTTGACTGGCGTACAGCTCGACCCGGGTGTTCTCGTGGTTGCCCGAGTAGTTGCGCTCGTACAGCTCGTGCCGGCTGCCGAACTCGCTGCCGATGGAGTCCCACAGCAGCTTCATGAGCTTGGCCCGGTCCACTGCCGTGGCCCCGCCTGAGCCGCGGACATACTTGTCCAGGTACGGCCGCGTCTCCGGGTTGCGGAAGTCCTCGGCGCTGGAGGGAACGTAGATCAGCCCACTGGCCACGTCCTGCAGGATGATCTCCCGGATACGCGGGTAGCCGACCTGCATGAACCACCGGTAGGCCATCCCGTAGTCCCCGTTGGGCAGCACCGCTCCGTCCTTCCACGGCACCGGGTTGCGCGCGGCCGCGTCGGACAGCCCCCAGAACAGGTTCCGCCAGGCCAGCACCTCCCCCAGCCGGCTCTGCACGCCGCGGAAGTCCCGCGTGCCGGTGAGCTGCAGCGCCTTGGACAGCAGACCGGCCAGGAACTCCAGCTTCACCGCGAGCCGGATACAACCGTGGAAGGTGAACCGCTCGGGGAAGCCGGAGCGGGCGGTGAACATCTGCACCTTGCCCAGGTCCCCGTAGATGAAGACGTTCTCCCAGGGGATCAGCACCTTGTCCATCACGAGGATCGTGTCGTTCTCGTCCAGCCGTGAGGACAGCGGGTAGTCGAAGGGGCTGCCGGCCACGGCCGCGGTCGCGGTGTAGGAAGGCCGGCAGATCAGCTTCACGCCGGGAGCGTCCATCGGCACGGTGGCCACCAGCGCGAACTCACGTTTGCGGATCGGCAGGCCGTAGTGCGCGATGAAGTTGTAGTGAGCCAGCGCCGAGCCGGTGGCCACCACCTTGGCGCCGCTGACCACGAGCCCCGCGTCGGTCTCCTTCTCCACATGGATGAAGACGTCCTTGACCTCGTCCGGCGGCCGGTCCCGGTCCACCGGCGGATGCACGATGGCGTGGTTCCAGAACAGCACCTTCTCCTGCGACTCGCGGTACCAGCGCCGGGCGTTGTCGGCGTAGTCCCCGTAGAAGTCGGCGTTGGCGCCGAGGGTGCCGAGGAAGGAGGCCTTGTAGTCCGGACTGCGTCCCATCCAGCCGTAGTTCAGCCGGGCCCAGCCCGCGATCGCGCCCTGTGCGGCGACCAGATCCTCGGCGCTGCGCGGCGTGGTGAAGAAGCGGTGGGTGTACCCCTCGCCGCCGCCGTCGACCGGGCACGTCAGGACGTCGCGGTGGCGGTCGTCGTGCAGGGCGTCGTAGAGCCGGGCGGTCATGCGCACCGGGTTGTGGAACGCCGGGTGCGTCGTGACGTCCTTGACACGGTCGCCGTATACGTAGACCTCGCGAGCGTCGCGAAGGCTGTCCACGTACTCCTCGCCGGTCATTGGCCGAGTGGCCATTGCTGTCCTGCCTTCCTGTCGGTCCGCCGGGCCCGGGGCCGGCGGACGCCGGTGTCAAAGCAGTTCCACGCCACAGCGGGACTCTGATTCACAGCGAGCGGCTCCCGGTTACACAATGACGACCGCGTCCAGCAGCGGCATCTCCTGGAGTGCGGCTGTCACCGCCGTCCGCGTACCGGATCCGGGCATGCCGCCAACTCGCCTGTCTCGTCGACTTCTTGACAGGCCGTCAACAGAACTCCGCGTACCGCCGGGCAGCCACCTGGGGACCTGCTGTCCTCATCGGAGATGGACCGGCAGCTCACGTCGGCCGTTCATGATGAAGGTGCCCTGGCCGGCCAGTTCGTCCGGCTTCACCGCCAGCTCCAGCCGGGGGAAGCGCTTGAACAGCTCCTCCACCGCGATGCTCACTTCCATCCGGGTCAGCGCCGGGCCGACGCACCGGTGGACGCCGTGGCCGAACGCCACGTGCCGCTTGTCCGCGTGCCGGACGTCGAACTCCCCCGCGGCGTCGCCGTGCAGCTCCGGGTCGCGGCCGGTCGCGGCGTAACCGACCACCACCGGGTCGCCCCGGGAGATGGTCACGCCGGCGATCTTGACGTCCTCCGTCGCGAACCGGAACGGCAGGTGCGCGACCGGCGCGTCGGTGCGCAGCGTCTCCTCCACCACGTCGTCCCAGTCCACCTCGCCGCCCGCTGCCAGGGCGCGCTGGCCGGGCCTGGTGAGGAGCGCCAGCGCGGTGTTCGTGATGAGGTTCCTGGCCGGTTCGGTGCCGGTGTTGAGCATCAGCTGCGCCAGGCCGACCAGTTCGGCATCGGACCCGGCGCCCGCCCCGGACACCGGGCACCCGCTCGGCCCGGCCGCGACCAGATCGCTGATCAGGTCCTCCCCCGGTTCCCGGCGCTTCTTCGCGACCAGGGCCTCGATCTTGCTCCGCAGCGAGGCGAACTCCACGGCCGCCTTCTGCGGGTCCGTCTCGACGTACCCGGCGCGGTCCAGGATGCCGTCCGGGTCGCCGTCGGGCACGCCGAGCAGCTCGCCGATCACCCGCGACGCCACCGGGTGCGCGTACCGCACCTTGAGGTCGACGGGCTCGCCCGGCCGCTCGGCCGCATGGTCGGCCAGTTCGTCCAGCGCGCGCGTCACGATCCGCTCGACCCGCGGTCGCAGCATGGCGATCCGCCGCGGGCTGAACGCACCGGCGACAAGGCGGCGTTGGCGGGCGTGCGGCTCACCGTCCGCGGTGGACATGTTGTCCATCCGAGCCCAGACGATCAGCGGGAAGTCCGGGGCGAGGGTGCCCTCGACGTACGCCGGCCAGTGCTGCCGGGCGTTCTTGGCGAACCGCCGCTCGTCCGCCAGGACCTGCCGGGCGGCGTGGTAGCCGGTCACCGACCAGGCCTCGACTCCGCCGGGCAGCAGCACCCGGGTGACCGGCCCGCGGGCCCGGAGCCGGGCCGCCTCGCCGTGGGTGTCGGTCCCGGCCGGGTCGATGACGAAGAGCGCATCGTCGTCCACGTCTGCCTCCTGTGAGGACGGATAGGTACCGGTCATGGTGTCCGGTGGGCGCCGCCGCGGGCGTCTTCCACAGTGCGGACTCGGTTCTTGCTGAACGCGACCGATCGCCGTGACGCCGGTGCCGGTCCTTCTTCGGATGCGCGGGTCCCGGGCAGACGATCACCGTCCGCTCGTTGTCCCAACTGGCCGCTCCTGCATGACGGATTCGCGGCGACGGCCGCAAGCAGGAAGATGCCCGCCACTACCCCCACTGCGACCCTGGGGCAGGGCTTGGTGGATCTGGTCCCAGCGCGAGAGGAGAAGCCATGGAGAGCGCGACGACCACTGGCCAGACGCCGGAGACGGACGAGACCGCCGAGATGTTCGACGAGTCGTCCGACATGTCGAGTGTGTTCAACGACGGCCAGGTGCACCTGGCCTACTGGTACGACGACGAGGACGACGCTCCACTCATCGAGGCGACGCAGCGACTGACCCGCAAAGTGGCGGATTCGCTGCGGCTGCGCAAGGGCGATCGGGTCCTCGACGTCGGTTGCGGCCTCGGGGCCCCGGCCATCCAGCTCGCCACCGAGTACGGGGTGCAGGTCACCGGCGTCAATATCAGCACCGTCCAGGTGGCCGAGGCGCAGGCCCGGGTCCGGGCGGCCGGGATGGCCGACCAGGTCACGTTCCGGGTCGGCGACTACGGATCCGTGGACTTCCCGGAAGGCAGCTTCGACGCGATGGTGGCGATGGAGTCCCTCGTCTACGTCGATGACCTCGGGCATGCGCTCGGCAACCTGCACCGGGCGCTGCGCCCTGGCGGTCTGCTGTCCTTGACCGAGACCACCCGGGAAGGGCTCGGCGTCGAGGCTGCCGGCCAGTTCGCCTCCGACTTCGGGGCGAAGCGGATGCTGTCGGTGGCCGAGTGGGTGGACACGTTGCGCGAGGCCGGGTTCGAGCCGGTGGAGTCCCTGCATTGCGGGCCGCGGGTGTTCGGGATGGGCCCCAAATACCTGCAGGCCGTGGATACCCGGCGGGACGAGCTGGCCGGCCGGTTCGGCGAGGCCGCCGTCGACGAACTCCGGCGCACCCTTGAGACCTTCTTCGCACCGGGGGCGGACCAGATCGGCTACGCGGTCGTCACCGTCCAGAAGCCCCGGAACTGAACCGCCGGGACGCGGCTTAGCAGGTCACCCGGGCCGACACCGACGCCGAAGCCGAAGCCGAAGCCGACGCCGAAGCGACGACATTCCCGTCCGGCACCGTCCTGGCGCTCAGTTCCTCAGCTCCTCACGGCACGCCCGTGTCCGGTTGAATCTGCCGGTCGTGGGTGGGGGGCGCAATCACGAAGATGCGCGGCCCTCGAAGCGGTGATGAGAATCGAGGCGCGGCGGCGCGAACTGCTGCGGCCGGCAGGTCCGTTCGTGACGGATGTGCGCAGTACCCGGCCACCACGCCGGTCGCGAAGAACCGGACGATCGGCCCGGCCGGCATGCACAGCGTGCCGTCCGACAGCGACGACCAAGGCGTGGTCGGTATGGCCTGGTCGTCGCCGAACTCGAACGCGACGCGCTGATCAATGCCCTCCACAACGGCAGCGTCCGCCATTTCTGAGGAGAGATCCCACATGACCACGACTTCGGAACCCCAGCAGGCGACTGCGGCGCTCTCACTGCAGCAGCAGTTTCTCTGCATGTTCGCCCAAGGCTTCGAAACCGGGCCGTTCGGGCCGCACTACACGGAGGTCTTCGCGTGGCGGGTCCAAGGCCGCGTCGACGTACAGGCCATGCGTGTGGCGTTGGCCGATGTGGTCGAGCGGCATGAGGCGCTGCGCACCGTGGTGGACCTGGAGAACGGGGGCGCGCAGAGCGTACTGCCCGCCGTACAGCCGGAGTTGCAGCTGGTCGACCTGGACGAGTCGCCGGGCGCGGACCGGGACCGGCGCGCCGAGGAGCTCATGATCGAGGCGGAGACCCGGTCCTTCCCGGCCGACCAGGTCCCGTTGCTGCGGGCCGTTCTCGGCCGCTTCGACGAGCAGGACTCCGTTCTGGTTCTGTGCGCCCACCACAGCGCCGCCGACGTCTGGTCGATCCAGCTGATCCTGCAGGACCTGGCGGAGTGCTACGCGGCTCGCGCGGCCGGGAACGAGCCGCAGCTGCCCGAGGCGACCCAGTACCGGGACTACGTCGCCGCGCAGCAGGAGGAGGCCGGCGGGCCGGCGGTGGCCGCTTCACGGGAGTACTGGCGCGAGACGCTGCGCGGCGCCAAGATCCTGGTCGCGCCGGTGCACCCCACCGGGCAGTCCCCCGCGACGAGTTACCACCGGTTCACCACCGACGCGCAACTGACCGCGGAGGTGTCCCGGCTGGCCAAGGAGACACGCAGCTCGCCGTTCATGGTGCTGCTCGCCGCGTTCACCGTCTTCATGAACCGTCGTACCCAGGCGACCGACATCGTGGTGCCCACCTTCACGCCGGGCCGTGAGCACCGCTTCCAGTCCACGGTCGGGTCGTTCTTCAACTTCACCCCGCTGCGCGTGAATCTGGAGGGCTGCCGGACCTTCCGCGATGTCGTCGCCCGCTCCAGGAAGGCCTGCATCGGCGCCTTCTCGCATGAGCTGCCGCTGCTGCACATCCTCGCCGAGGCGCCCGAGCTGATGTCCTCGGCCGGCCCCGACGCGGTGCCGACCCTGTTCCAGGCCGTCCAGCCGCCCTATCTGATGCAGGGCAACCGGATCGGCGACCTCGAGTACACGGCGATCTGGCGGCGGGTCATCCCGCAGCCGCTCGGCTCCGACACTCCGGACGGCATGATCTGGTCGATGCACCTGAGCGACACCGAAGTGGTCGGCGGGCTCAGCTTCAGCCGCCACCTCTTCGAGCAGGCCGAGGTCAAGGATCAGGCAGCCGAATTCCTCCAGGTGATCGGCGAGTTGGTCGCCGACGCGGACACGGCGATCTGAGGGCCGGGGCCATGATCGACACCGAGTACGCCGCGCCGGGCGCGGCCATGCCGTCCGAGGCCGAGGTCACCCCGGCCGTGCTGATCGAGCGGGCCAAGGCCATGGTGCCCGACCTGGTGGCGCGCCAGCACGAGACCGAGCAGCGGACCTTTTACGCCGAGGACACCCATCGGGCGTTCCAGGACGCCGGCTTCTACCGCATAACGGTGCCCAAGCGGTACGGCGGCTACGAGTTCGGCTTCGACACGTTCCTGCAGGTCGCGATGATCCTGTGCCGTGCCTGCCCGTCCACGGGCTGGATGTTCTGCCTGGGGGCCGCGCACTCGCTGTTCGCCGGCAGCATGTTCACGGAGAAGGCGCAGGCCGAGATCTTCGACGGCGGCGACTTCATCGCACCGCTCGTCAACGCCCCGTACGGAACGGCCAGGCGCGCCGAGGACGGCGGCTGGATCCTGGACGGTGTGTGGAGGTACTGCTCCGGTGCGCCGTACGCGACCCACCTGATGGGCAATACCGTGATCGCCGGGGATGACGCGAACCCGCCGCGGCGGCTGCTGTTCATCGCGCCCCGCGATCAGTGGGAGAGGCTCGACGACTGGGGTGGCCAACTGGGCCTCAAGGGCAGCGGTTCGCACAGCATCCGGATCTCCGGCGGGCACATCCCCGATCACTTCGGCATCGAGGTCAACTTCGAGGAGATCTCGGTGACCGAGGGCACCCCGGGCCGCGAGCTGCACGCGCACCCGCAGTACGGGGGCGCGCCGGCGAGCTCGATGGCTCTGGAGGGCGCGCACATCGCAGTCGGCATGTGCCAGGGCGCGCTCGACGCGTACACGGAGCTGATGTTCTCCCGCACCACGATCATCCCGCCGTTCCTGCCCAGGGCGGAGGATCCCGACTATCAGCTCTGGTACGGGAAGGCCAGCAGCATGATCGACGCCGCCGAGACGTTGGCTCTCGCTGCGTCGCGGCGCTGGCACGAGCTGTCCGAGCTGCCGGTCGGGGCGTTCACCCCCGAGGAAGACGTGCGGATCGCGCTCACCTGCCGAGAGGCAACGGATCTGGCCTGGCGGGCAGTTGATGAGATTCTCCAGCCGACCGCCGGCAGCCCTGCCGTACGTGAAGGAACTCGCCTGGAACGGGTCTGGCGCGATCTCTCCACCGGGCGTACGCACGCCAGCTCCGCCGTGCTGCTCACTACCGTGGCCAACCGTGGGTATGCCCAGATGAGGCTGGCGAGCGCCCATCGGCCCGCACCGGACGCGTAGTCCCCGACCCGTGCCGGTGGGCGGCACGCATGACGATCAGGATGCCGACGACCCGAACACCAGCCCCGCGGACACGACCCGGGGCTGGTGTTCAACAGTGCCAACGCCTGCCGTTCCAGGTCGAGTTGATCGGGACGACGAGCCTGGGACGCGACCCGGTGGTGTGCACGCAGAAAGTGCCTTCCCGCTGTGGTGACAGAAGCCCTGGACAGGCCGCGTCATCCCAGCGCAGAAGGCACTTTCGGCTTTCCGTGCGGGCTAGGGAGTGTCTCCCTAGGAGTGGAATTCGCCCGCGTCGACGTTGAGACTCTGCCCGGTGATCGCCCTGGCCAGGTCCGAGGCCAGGTACAGCACCGCGTTGGCGACGTCGCCCGGGTCGGGCAGCCGGCGCAGGTCGAACGCGGCCGCGGTCTCGGCGTAGACATCCTCCAGCGTCACGCCCCGTTCAGCGGCCTGCATCGCGAACCAGCCCTTCAGCCCTTCGGTCCAGATGTAGTTCGGCACCACGGTGTTGACCCGGACGCCGCTCGGGCCCAGCTCGGTGGCCAGGCTGCCGGCCAGTGAGTGCAGTACGGATTTCGAAGCCTTGTAGGCGCCGAAGTTGGGGCGGGAGTGGTGCACCACCGCCGAGCTGACCATCACGACCGAGCCGGCGTGTCCGGTCAGGGTCGGCGCCAGGAGCTGGACCAGGCGCAGCGCGGCCAGGGCGTCCGTCTCCAGCGAGGCGCGCACGGCGTCCAGGTCCATCGTGGCCAGGTCGCCCATGGTCGGGGGTGCGAAAGCGTTACTGACGAAGACGTCCACCCGGCCGAAGGTGTCCAGGGCACGCTCGGTCAGCGCTCGGCAGGCGTCGGGGTCGAGGATGTCGGTGGGGACCGTCAGCGCCCGGCGGCCGTGGGACTCGACCTCGGCGGCCACCGACTTCAGGACCGTCTCGGTACGGGCCGCCAGGACCACGTCGGCTCCGGCCTCGGCGCCACGGACCGCGATCTCGCGGCCGAGGCCGGGACCGACGCCGGTCACCAGCATCACCTTGTCGGCGAGCATCTGTGCCTTCCTTCCTATTTGAGAACGCGATGGAATGCATGGGTCACGCCGGACGACAGCTCCACGCGCGTCGTCTCCAACGCGATCGCGGGATCCATGGGCTCTGCGAACAGCGGGCGGCCGCCACCGAGCAGCACGGGCACCACGTGCAGGCGCAGTTCGTCCAGTACACCGGCGGCCAGAGCAGCGGCGATCACCTGTCCGCCGCCCATCACCGCCACGTCCTTGCCCTGCGCTCCGGCCGCGGCGGCGGCCCGCCCGACTGCCTCCGCGACGCCGCCGGTGACGAACTCGAAGCGGGTGCCGCCGGACATCCGGCGCGGCGGCAGCGGCCGGTGCGTGACGACGAAGACCGGTGCGTGGAACGGCGGTTCGTCGCCCCACGCCTTCTCGCCGTGGTCGAACATACGGCGGCCGATCACGGCGGCGCCGGTGCGGGTGAAGTACTCGCCCATGATGTCGGCGCCGGCTCCCTGGTCGTCGCCGCCCTCGTGCCCGGCTCGGGCGCGCCAGGTGCCGAGTTCGAACAGCCATTGGTGGAGGCGTTCGCCGCCGATGCCCAGGGGGTGGCGGTCGGGGCTGTCGTCGGGGCCGGCGATGAAGCCGTCGAGGGAGACGGAGATGTCTGCGATCACCTGGGGCATGTCTCCGACGATGGCAGGGCACGAGGTCCTTGGCGTCTTCCTGCGTGCCGAGTCAGGGCACGATCACGGTCTCCGGCATCGCGTCGCCCCGGAACAGGCCGTCGGGGTCCACGCGCGCCCGGACCCGCTCGACCGCCCGGACATCGGCTTCGGACAGATGCCCGCGCGGCCGGTCCAGGCCCTTCACGAAGCCGGGCGCGGTCTGGCCCGTATCCCACGGGCCCAGGGCGGCGCGCACCTTGTCGCAGTGTTCGATGATCTCCGCCGGTGTGCCGCTGAGTTCCGGGACGCCGGCGCCCATGTAGGCCAGGCGCGCGTCCAGGCGGTTCAGCGCGCCGCCGGCCGGGGCAGCCTCGGCCAGGCGCCCGCCGAGCTGTCGCAGCTCGACGGCGATCAGGGGCGAGCCGGAGCCCGCGCCGGTCATCCGCAGGAGTTCGGCGATTCCTTCGCGGCCCGGCTCGGCGAGCAGCATGTGGTCGCCGATGAAGGTGCCGGGCTCGTCGGGGTCCATGTGGACGTCCGGGACCGCTTCGGGTCCGCACTCCTGCCAGGTGTCGAGTACCGGCTCGCCGATCTTGCGAAGCGGGTCGAGGAGGTCGCGCGCGGCGGCGGCCGCCAAGGCGACACCGGCGACGCACACCACCGGGCCGCCCTTGAGCATCGGTGGGATCTCCGGCAGGTCGGGCAGGTTCATCACGCGCAGGGAGGTGGAGACCTCGTCGGGCGCGTGCAGCGTCCAGTCGTACCAGGCGCCGACCACGGCCTCGGCGTGCTCCCACGACCAGAAGGCGGCGCCGGCGACGAGATCGGGCACCGGGAAGAGGTCGATCTCGACGGCGGTGACGACGCCGAAGCCGCCGCCTCCGCCGCGTATGGCCCAGAAGAGTTCGGGGTCCTCGGCGGCACTCACGCAGCGCACGTGTCCGTCCGCGGTGATGAGTTCGACGGAGCGGATGTGGTTGGCGGCCAGGCCGAGTTTGCGGCCGTAGAGACTCACGCCTCCGTGCAGCAGGTAGCCGATGGCGCCGACGGTGCCCGAGGTGCCGTGGGGCGCGGCGAGGCCGTGTGGTGCGGCGGCCTGTACGACGGCGCTCCAGGGCGTGCCCGCGGGGATGCGGGCCAGACGGCGGTCAGGGTCGATCTCGACGCCGCCGGACAGGATGGGACGGATCAGGAGGTCGCCGGTCATCGAGGTGGCCGCGCCGGCGGAGTGGCCTGTGGTGTGGACGCGAACGCCCTGGCCGCGCACCGACGCATAGCTGATCGCAGCCCGTACGTCGGCGACGCAGGTGGCGGTGAGCGCGGCGGCGGGGTGCGCTGGGCTCTTGAGGTTGAACACGCTGGTGGCAGCGGCGTAGTCGGGGTCGCCAGGGAAGGCGATGGACGCGGTGTCAAGCATGAACTCCCCTTGGTGGTCCGGGCGGTTCTGCTTCTCAGGGTGCTCGCCGGGCAGCCGCGCGAGCATCCGCCAGAGTGCTCAGTGACAGCAGCGCAGGCTCGAAGACGCTCGGCCCGGTCGCCTGGACCACGGTGAACGCCGCGGCCGGTGCGCGTCCGCTTTCGCGACGGCGCACCGGCTGCTTTCGGCTCACGACCACTTACATCAGCGGGTTCGCACCGCGTGGCCTGGTGGCGAGCTCCTGCTGTGTCTGCTCAAGCAGCAGGTGCGGGTCCTGCGTCTCGACCTGGCCGAGGCCGGGCGGGCAACGGTCCCAGCCGAGCAGCCGCTGCACCTCCTCCGGCAGGGTCAGGACCGTTTCCCGGGATACGGCGAGATACTGGTTCTCCTCCTGCCGCAGGTTGCCCAGGTCGAGCCCGACGGAGAGGCTGTACCGCGGCGAGTCCGTGGTGTTGGCTCCGCCGCCGTGGTAGACCCCGCCCGGCCAGAGCAGGGCGGAACCGGCGGGCATGACCGCGGGAACCGCCTCGGCGTAGGTGGGGGCCCGCTCGTCGTCCCAGTGGTGACTGCCGGGGATGACCAGGGTCGCGCCGTTGGCGCTGGTGAATTCGGTCATCGCCAGCATCAGTTGCAGCCGGCACTGCGGCCCCGGATGCCGCCACAGATGCATCGCGTCGTCGCGGTGCAACGGCTGCCGGCCCTGGCCCGGGTCGATTCTTATCGCCTGGGTGAAGCTGATCTGGATGCTCGGAGTCACCTCCATCCGGAGCTTGCCGATCCACATGTGCGTGGGCTGCTGCAGCAGGCGCCGGGCCGCGCCGAGGAACTGCGGTTGCAGGACCACGTTGGTCATCGGCTGCGGCGACCGCTGGAACAGGCTGGACAGCCGCTTGGTCTTCGTGCCGTCGTAGCCGCTCTCGCTGTAGCCGGCCGCCTCGAGGCCGAGTCCGAGGTCCGCCTGGAGCGCGGCGAGCGTCTCGGAATCGACGAAGTTCTCGACGATCACCGCTCCGTCGCGTTCCAGGATCTCGACGACTTCGTCGAGCGGGGTGGCAGGGTCGACGTGGGTCAGTTCGGCCATCCCACTCACCCCTCCGCGCTGGCCAGAATGCCCCGGGTGAGGGTCTCCAGGTCCGGGTCCTCGAACAGGTCGCCGACGTCGAGCGTGATGCCCAGTTGCTCCTCGACCTTCGCGACGATCCGCACGGCGGCGATGGACTGTCCGTTGAGCTCGACGAACGTGGCGCCGGGCCGATCGGAGCCCGGGCCCAGGACTTCGGCCCAGATGGCGGCGACCTGCTGGGCGATGTCCGCGGTGGTCGACGACTGCTGAGTGGTCATGTCACTGCTCCTCACTGCGTTTCAGAGGTACTGGGTGTTGAGGGCGGGCGTGCCCGCAGGCAACCCGCCCGTACGGGTCGGAAGTTCGTGTCTGGTGCATCGCGTGCAGGTTCAGCGCCCTCGGATCACCGCCCCGAGGCCGCGGCGGGCCCGGACCCGTTCCGGCACCTGCGGCCGCGGCAGACCCGATCCGCACAGCGATACGGTCCTGATCAGGGTCACGGGCTCTTGTCCGCATGACTCGTCAGGGCCGGGATCTGCTCGGCTGATCCGGTCGCCGGGACCCGGTCAGCGGATTTCTGGCCGGCTCGGGGGGCGTTGGCCACGGCCGGGGGCACGGCGGCCGGCCCGGCCGGGCCGCGCAGCGCGTTCAGCAGGACCCGGACGATCATGCCGGGGCGCATCAGCTGCTCCGGCCGGTCGAGCATCCCGGCGGCACGCATGTACCCGCGGGTCACCTCGGGGTCGCGGGTCGCCGCTACCTGGACCATCGCCAAGTAGCGCTGGCCTATGCGCAGTTTGAGGTCCCGCTTGCCCTCGACGCCGTCGAAGCCCAGGTCGACGGTGCGCGTCATCTCCCACGGCGGGTCGATGACGTCGCGCGCCAGGTCGCGGAAGTACTGCCGCGCGTCCGGCGTGGCGCCGGAGTGCAGGTGGCTGCGGAGGGTGAGGGCGGACAGCGCCGCGACCGTCATGCCCTGCGCGTAGACCGGGTTGAAGGAGGACACCGCGTCACCCATGACCAGCAGGCCGGCCGGGAACCGGCCCATCCGCTCGTACCGGCGGCGCTGTGTGGTGGGGAACTTGAAGGCGACCGGCTCGTCCAGCGGCTCGGCGTGCTTCAGCGCCTCGTGGACGTCCGGCACCGGCAGGCCCTTGACGAACTCGTACAGCCCCTCCTGGTCAGTCGGCGGGTGGTCGCCGAGGATGCCGTAGACCGTCATCAGGGTCGTGTCGCCCTCGGTCTTGGTGAAGATGACGCCGCGCGGGACCTCGGGCGAGGCGACAGCGATGATCGCGAGGTCGCCGTTGTACGGGTCGGCCTTCATCTTGTAGTTCTGAGTGACGTAGCCGAGGCCGATGTTGGTCCGCTCCTCCTCGACGCGCGGGTAGCCCATCTCCTCGAGCCACACCGGGGTGCGCGAGCCGCGCCCGGTCGCGTCGACCACCAGGTCGGCCGCGATCGTCTCGCCGGACGCGCCCTTCCTCTGCACCTTGACGCCCGTCACCTGCGCGTGGTCGGCGGTGGTGACCAGGCCCAGGATGTCGGAGCGTTCGACGAACCGGACGTTCGCCAGCTCGGCCGTGCGTTCGCGGATCCGGCGCTCCATCAGCGGCGCCGAGGCCGGCACCGCGATGTGGCCGATGTCGGCACGCTTGACCGGGCGGCCGCGGAAGGACCAGCGGACCGAGCCGGAGTAGTCGCCGACCGGGGTGCCGTCTGCGATGAGCTGGTCGGTGATGCCGGGGTAGAACTCTTCCATCACCACCCGGCCGCGCACGTGCATGGCGTTGATGTGCTTGCCCTGGGGACGTCCGCGGCGCGGTCCTTCGACGCCGGTGACCGTGTCCCGGTCGACGACCAGGACCTCGTCGTAGGCCTCGGAGAGCACACGGGCCGCGAACAGCCCGGCGATGCTGCCGCCCAGCACGACTGCGCGGGTCGGGTCGCCATCGGCCGCCGACCGGGGTGTTTCCTGGGGCATCTTGCCCACCTCCTGGGGATCGTGCTGGGGATGTTGGGAGTCTGCGGTTCCGGGGCTTCCGGGGTTCACGGTCGGCACCCGGTCGCCCCCGTCCAGCCCTTCCGCGCCCATGGACTTCACGATGTGGTCTGGAGACGGGGCCAGGCATCTCTTGGATTGCGGGCCATGTCGGTGAACTGAGCGCAGCGTGCCCGGAATCCTGATCACACAGCACTTACGAAGACGCCTGCCGGGGCCCGCAGGTCCGATGCTCTCGCTACTCGCGTGGATGACGCCGGGACAGAAGGCAGCGACGCCGTCGACGTCCGACGATCCGGAGCCGGTCACCGAACTCCCCGGCGGAGCGCCGGGATTCGACTCAGCCCGTGGTCGTGGGGGTCTTGACCTCACCGGTATCGACCGCGCGCACCGGCGGCCGGTCCGGCTGGTGCGACTGGTGCGGCCGGTGCGGCCGGGGGCTGGACCACCTCCGCATGACCGGCATCTCGACGAACCGGTAGAGCAGCCAGGCCAGGACGATGCTGACGGCCAGGCAGCCCAGCAGGAACAGCACCGCCACCGGTGTACTCAACGACGTCCGTTCGAAGGCGCCGTACCCCATCCACTGCCCCTTGAGCGCCGCCTGCGCCGAGTTCAGCACGTAGAGGTGGATCAGGAAGAACGCGTACGAGATCTCGCCCAGCCAGACCAGCGGACGACGGGCCAGCAGTGTTGCCCGGCCGGCGACGTCGTCGGCGGCGGCGGCCGCGACAAGCAGCCCGAGCGGGAACGCGTAGGGCGCGGCGAACGACCAGAGCGGGGGCAGCCACAGCGCCCCCACAGACACCGCGAGGACGCCGAGCGCGGCCGGACCCAGGCCGAGGCGGACCCACCGCCCGCTCAGGACGATGCGGGCGAAGAGGATGCCGACGACGAACTCGAGGCAGCGCACCAGCGGGAACTGGTAGGCGAACCACATCTGCGGCCAGGAGAACTGGTCGTACCCGGGGAACATCGGAGCGTCGGGCAGGAAGGCCTTCGACAGCAGCGGGACCGACAATGCCAACGCCGACACAGCGATGGCCCAGTACCAGAGCCGGTTGGCCCGGATCTTGTTGATGCCGAGAATCAGGAACGGGAACAGCAGGTAGAAGGCGAGCTCCGCCGACAGCGACCACGTGACGCCGTTGACCGCGAGGACGAGGTTGTTCACGTCCGGTACCCAGGCGTTCACCAGGAAGAGGTTGGCCGTGGCCGGCCCGACCGCGATCGCGGTACCTGATACGAGCAGCACGGCGACGCCGATGAGCCAGACCACGGCGTGATTCGGGAAGATCTTGAAGAACCGCCGGCGCCAGAACTTGCCCATCGTGTCGTTCGGCTTCACCACCCAGGTCAGTACGAACCCACTGAGCACGAAGAAGAACGAGACGCCGACCCCGCCGGCGCTGCTGGTGACGAAGTTGTACGCCGTCAGCACCGAGGTGTCGCTGAATATGCCCAAGTAGTGCGCGTGGAAGACGAAGACCAGGAACGCGGCGACGAACCGCAACGCGGTCAGGGACGGAAGTCTGCCCGGACTGGGGGCCGTTGCCTGTGTCATGTGTACCTGCCTCGTCGTCGAAAGGACCCGGAGAGAGCCACAACCGGTCTCGGAAGTGGATTGTCCGGGCTGCGCCACGGGCCGGCGTCTTCCAGAGTGCGGCATCCCCCTGACCGTTCGGCGGCGTGAACGCGTCGAGGGGGCCACGCGACCGAGCAGTGTCGCGTGGCCCCCTCTTCCGCTGTCCCGTACGGCCGGTTCAGACGAGATCCTTGAGCTTGCGGTCCGCCGTCCGGTTCAGCCACCACTGGACCAGGAACAGGTTGATGACCCAGCCCAGCCACGGCGCGGTGCCCACGACCTGACTGATGATGGTCTGGTTCGTCACCCCGAGGAGTTCCAGAACGTAGAAGAACACCCGGCCCCAGACGATGTTGATCGCGAAGGCGAAGCTGTAGAGCATCCACCGGCGGTGGGCGAGGTAGCGGCCCTGGACGGCCCGCCAGAAGCCCATGCCCGTGGTGATCACCCACAGGATGCCGCCCAGCGTGGTACCGATGCTCGGCGCGGGCGAGAGCGGCGTGATCAGGAACGAGAGCACCGCAGACGGAAGGACACCCACGAAGACGTACACGCGTCCGCTCCAGCGGTGCACCGCGGGGCGCTGCCTGCGCAACCACGGCCACAGTTGGAGGCACACGGTGAGCAGGGCGATCGAGCCGGTGCCTATGTGGGCGACCAGCATCGGATAGTGCGCCGGCGCATCCGCTCTGATCGGAATGAGCGACGCCTTGGGGTCGAGCCCCAGGTACGGCGGCAGGACGTAGCTCAGGAAGCCGAGGACGACCACGGCCAGCGGCACCACCCACGGGCGGCGCCACCAGGCGCGCGCGGGAGACCCGGCGGAGGCTGCCGCTCGCGCAGGCGCGGGTGGACCGGCGGCTGCCGGTGGTGTCTCCGGTTCGGCGACCTTCAGATGCTGTGCCACTGTCGTCCTCCTGAAGTCCTGATGCGAAGGGCCGGCCGGTCGGCCGACCCGGAACCTGTGTGGTCCGCGCGGGCCCGGAGCGGGGCCGAGGCAGTGCGCGTCGTAGTCGTCGTGCATGGCACCGGTGAGGCTGTCCTGGATCGGCTGGGTCGCCGGCCAGTGCCCCTCGTGCCGCCAACGACCTGCCTCCCGCGTCGAGTTGGTCCAGGGCCGCACGGTGGTGGGTTCTTCAGGAACCGGCTGTTCGACCGCGGTCAGAAGGTGATGACCGCGCGGAACCGCAGGTCGCCCTTGCCGGCCGCGGCGACCGCTTCGGCGATGTTCTCCTTGGGGAACGTCTCGATGCGCGGGGTGGCCTTGCCGTCCGCCACGAGTCGCAGCGCCTCCGCGAGCTGGTGCAGGCCGTTGTGGGTGGCGCCGATGATCTGCTGGCGCTTGGCCCACAGCGGGCTGCGCGCGTCGATGGTGAACGAGCCCTCGGGGTTGATGGTGGCCAGGACCATCCGTCCGTTGACCCGGAGCCCCTTGAGGGCGTCCGTGGCGGCCTCGTACGACGTGCCGGTGACCAGGATGACGTCGGCGCCGCCCGCCGCGAGCAGCTCCGCGCCGTCGCCGACCACCGTGTCGGCGCCCAGTTCGCGGGCCAGGTCGTGCTTGTCGGGGGAACGCGTGATGGCGACGGTGTCGAATCCGCAGGCCCGGGAGAACTGCACGGCGAGGTGGCCGAGTCCGCCGATGCCGAGCACCGCGACCCGTTCGTGCGGCTTCGGGTCGGCGGCGCGCAGCGCGCTCCACGCCGTGTAGCCCGCGCACAGCACCGGGGCGGCCTGCTCGTAGCTGAGCTGGTCGGGGAGCAGCACGGTCGATTCGGCCGTGACGGCCGCGTACTCGGCGTGGGTGCCCTGGGTGGTGATGCCCGTCATCGTGGGCCGGGCACAGTTCATACCGGACTGCCCGGTCAGCGGCAGGTTCAGCTTGCAGTAGTCGCACTCCCCGCAGGTGCCCTGCACCCAGGTCGCGCCGACGCGGTCACCGACCTTGCGGGTGGTGACGCCGGCGCCGACGGCTACGACGTCACCTGCCGCCTCGTGGCCGACGACGACATCGTCCCGCGCGGGGAAGGGGAACGAACCGTCGGTGAGCAACAGGTCGTTGTGGCAAAGCCCGGAGGCGCGGACCCTGACGAGGACCTGACCGGGGCCGGGCTGCGGCGTGGCGACGTCCCGCAGCTCCCAGCGCGCCCCGGCGTGCGGAACAACGGCTGCCTTCATGGTGGTTGCCTTTCTCGAGTCGAGCCGAACGGGCAGCTCAACGAAGCGGCTGAACTCCTCGATGCGCGCCGTGGGGGTCAGCGTGGTGGCCGCGCGGGCGCCGCTTCATCTCTGTGGTTGCTGTCCTTTCGGCCCCGGATCGGCGGGGTGCCGCAGGTCTGCCCAACTGCCTTCTGTGGCCCGCCTGTTGGCGTGCGGACAGGGCGCGACGGATTGAGCAATCTGGAAGAGGCCCGCGCCTTCGCCCGGTGCCAGGATCGCTACGGCGGCCCTTCCGTTGTCCGCGGCCGCGGAACACGGCACCCGCCGCCCGCCGCCGTCCGGTGCGTTTCCGGGTGGGGCCGACTCGCTGTGGCTGATGGCGTGGGGAACCGCTGACGGCCCTCACCCGGAGCACCGATTGGGGAACTGATGCTGAACAGACGACGCCTGCTGGGACTGGGGGGCGCCGTGGGGGCCGGGGCGCTGGTCTGGCCGCTGCGTGAGGCGACGGACTCCGTCGCGCGCGAGAATCCCGACCCGCACGCACACCACCAGGCTTCCTCCGGTGGATCGGACAAGGCCGCCAAGGCGACCGCGGCGAACCCGCCGCCCTTCACCCCCTTCGCGGAGCGCATGCCGCTGCCGGAGGTGCTGAAGCCGGTGTCGACGCAGGGCGACTTCGACGTCTACGAACTGCCCATGCTGGCCGCCACCAACGAGATATTCCCGGGCGTGAGCACCCCTGTGCTCACGTTCGGCGGCCAGTTCATCGGCCCCACCATCCACGCCAGGCAGGGCCGGGCGGCCAAGGTCACATACATCAACCGGCTCGACCGGGCGGCGACCGTGCACCTGCACGGCGGGCATGTGTCCTCGGCGAGCGACGGCTTCCCGATGGACCTCATCGAGCCCGGCCAGTCACGGGTGTTCGAGTACCCGAACCAGCAGCCGGGCGCGAGCCTCTGGTACCACGACCACACCCACCACATGGAGGCCGAGCACGTCTACCGGGGCCTGGCCGGGCTCTACCTGATCGAGGGCGACGACGAGAAGGAACTCGGCCTGCCCTCCGGGACGTACGACGTGCCGATCGTGGTCCGGGACGGCCGCTTCGACGAGAAGGGCGGCATGATCTTCGAGCCGAGCCCGGAGCCCACGATGCTCCACACCAACGGCCGGATCCAGCCGTACTTCCCCGTCGCCGCCCGCAAGTACCGGCTGCGTCTCCTCAACACCACGCTGCACCGCATCATCGAAGTGAGCCTCGGTGGGCAGGAGTTGGTGCAGATCGCCTCCGACGGCGGCCTCCTCGCCGAGCCGGTGTCCCGGACGAAGATCACGCTCACCCCGGGCGAGCGGGCCGAGGTCGTGGTGGACTTCTCCCGCCACGAGGCCGGCTCCCATGTGCTGCTCACCGACGCCCGGGAGAACGAGCCGATCGTCCGGTTCGACGTGACGGGCACGGCCACCGACGACAGCCGGGTGCCCGACAAGCTGCGCGCCCTGCCCGCGCTGCCGAAGGCCTCGAACGTCCGCAAGGTGAAGTTCTCCATGACCGCCGACGGCACGCAGTTCGCCATCAACGACAAGACGTTCGACCACAACCGCGTCGACTTCCGTATCAAGGAAGGCACCACGGAGATCTGGGAGATCACGAACGCGGACACGGCCGACGGCGGCACCCACGGGGCCATCGACCACAACTTCCACATGCACCTGGTGCCGTTCCGCGTCCTGGACCGCGACGGCAAGGCGCCGTTGCCGGGCGAGCAGGGGCTCAAGGACACCATTCTCGTCAGCCCCGGCGAGACCGTCCGCGTGCAGGCCACGTTCAGTGGTTTCCGCGGCAAGTACCTCTACCACTGCCACATCCAGGAGCACAGCGACATCGGCATGATGGCCACGATGGAGATCGTCTAGGGACGACGTCCGCCCGGCCCGTCGCAGGGCCGCGTCGCGGGTCTGAGAACCGCAAACCGAGAGATGCGGCGGCCGCGGGCCAGGTGTGACCTTCTAGGCACGACCGCCGAGGAGGAGTGTCCGCAATGACTGAAATCGCACGCGGGGAGCGCATCACCCCCGAGGACGACCGGTATCCGAGCCTGCTGGAGGGGTACAACCACCGGTTCACCGGCAGTCCCGACTACGTGGGCCTGGTGACCAGCACGGACGAGGTCGTCACCGCGGTCGAGGAGGCCGTCGCGGCCGGCAAGCGGATCGTGGTGCGCAGCGGCGGTCACTGCTTCGAGGACTTCACCTCCTCCCCCGACGTCGAGGTCCTGGTGGATCTCTCGCGGATGAACTCCGTCTCCTACGACGAGCGCCTCGCCGCCTTCGCCATCGAAGGCGGCGCCAACCTGGAGCAGGTCTACACCGAACTGCACAAGGGCTGGGGTGTCACCGTGCCCGCCGGCACCTGCTTCGAGGTCGGCGTCGGCGGCCACTTCACCGCGGGTGGCTACGGCCATCTCTCCCGCCGCGACGGCCTGGTGGTCGACCACCTGTACGCGGTGGAGGTGGTGACCGTCGACGCGTCGGGCAAGGCGCGGGTCACCATCGCCACCCGTGAGCCCGACGACCCGCACCGGGATCTCTGGTGGGCGCACACCGGCGGTGGCGGCGGCAATTTCGGCATCGTGACCCGGTACTGGATGCGCCGCCCCGGAGACCGGCCGGCCACTGCGGCCGATGCCCTCCCCCAGGCGCCCGCCCGGATGCTCCGGGCCGACGTCAGCTGGTCCTGGGACACCATCGACGCCCATGCCCTCACGACGCTGCTGCGCAACTACGGCACCTGGTACGAGCAGAACAGCGCGCCGGACTCTCCGTACAAGCAGCTGTGGACCAACCTCATCGTGACGCACCGGTCGGCGGGCGGCTTCGGCATGACCGCCGTGATCGACGCCGACGTGCATGACGCCGAAGGACTGCTGACGGCCCATCTGGAGGCCGTGGTCGCCGGCACCGGCGTGGAACCCACCGTCACCCGGGAGGAGGTCGACTGGATGGGCACGTGGCTGCCGTCCTACAGCTGGCCCAGCGACCCGCGCGGCCGGTACAAGAACAAGGCGGGTTACCTCCGTAAGGGCTTCACCGAGCACCAACTCGACGCTCTCTACCGGCGGTTGTCGCAGTCGGACTACTCCAACCCGATGGCCTGCCTGGTGCTCACGGGCTTCGGCGGCGAGGTCAACGCGGTCGCTCCGGACGCCACCGCCGTGGCGCAGCGCGACTGCGTGCTCAAGGCCTCCTACTCGGCGTTCTGGCAGTCGGCCGAGGAGGACGACCACCACATCGCCTGGGCCCGGGAGTTCTACCGCGACGTGTACGCGGAGACCGGTGGTGTGCCCGTGCCCGACGAGGTCAACGACGGCTCGTACATCGGGTATCCCGACGTCGACCTGGCATCCCCGGAGTGGAACACCTCGGGCGTGGGCTGGCAGGCCCTGTACTACAAGGGCAACTATCCCCGGCTCCAGCAGGTCAAGCGGCGTTACGACCCGCGCGACGTCTTCCGCCACGGCCTCTCCGTCGAGCTGCCCGGCTGAGGGCACGGCGCAGAGTGCCTGCGCTGGTACTTCAACAGCACAGTGGGCCGGACCCGTCTCCACGGGTCCGGCCCACTGCGTCACTCTCCCTGGGCCGTGACACCCAGGGAGAGGTTCAGAGCGCGGCCTGCTCGGCCTGCTCGGTCTGTGCGGCCTGCTCGGGCGCGTCCTGGTTCGCTCCGCCCTTGTTCTTGTCCCGCAGCGCGACACCCATGACCACCGCGAGGACGGCGACGATGACACCGGCGACCGCGGCGACGACGTTCAGGCTGTCGGTGAACGCCACGCGTGCCGCCGTCACGAGGGCGTCCGCGCCCTGGGGCAGGTCGCCCGCCACGGCGACGGCGCCGGCGAGCGTCTCCTTCGCCGCGTCGGCGGCCTGTTCCGGGACACCGGCCGGGAGAGACTCCCCCATGTCACTGCGGTAGACCGCAGCCCCCAGCGAACCGAACAGCGCCAGGCCCAGGGTCGAACCGAGGAGGTTGCTGGTCTCCGACAACGACGCCGCGGCGCCCGCCTTCTCGACCGGCGAGGAGCCGACGATCAGCCCGGTGCCCAGGGCGAACAGCGGACCGCAGCCGAACGCCGTGAAGGCGATGGCCACCACGACGAAGACCAGGTCCCCGTCGGCGTCCACCTGGGTGAGCGCGAGGAGCGCGACCGCGGACACGACCAACCCGCCCACCATGGCGGCGAGTTGGCTCATGAACCGCAGGAAGATCGGGGAGAGCAGCACGCCCGCCGCGATACCGGCACCGGTGGGAGCCAGCCACAGACCGCTCTCGCCCGGGGACAGGTCGGCGACGCTCTGCACGTACTGGCTGGTGAGGAACGACGTACCGGCGAAGGCTCCGGCGCCGATGGTCATCGCCGCCAGCGCGATGCTGAACACCCGCTGCCGGAACAGTCCCAGATCGACGAGGGGGGATTCGATCCGGCCCTGCCGGCGCACGAACAGCCACCCGAATCCGAGGCCCACGGCGAGCGCGACCAGCGCCACCGTCGGTGTCTCGGAGTTGCCCGCGGCGAGCTCCTTGATACCGAAGATGACCGGGATGACAGCCGCGAGCGACAGCGCCACGCTGGTCATGTCCAGGCGTCCCGCCTGCTCGTTGCGGTACTCCGGGAGCAGGATCGGTCCTGTCACCAGGAGCAGCAGCATCACCGGGACGCCCATCAGGAACGCCGCGCCCCACCAGAAGTGGTCGAGGACCAGGCCGCCGAGGATCGGTCCGAACGCCGCGCCGCCGAACTGGCACGCGGCCCAGATGGAGATGGCCACACCGCGCTGCTTGTCGTCGCGGAACATGTTGCTGATCAGCGCCAGCGTGGACGGGTTGAGGGTGGCGCCCGCGACACCGAGCAGAGCACGGGCCGCGATCAGCGTCCAGGGGCTGGCCGCGTACGCGGCCAGAACGGACGCGGCTCCGAACGCCGCCGCGCCGATGAGCAGCAGCTTGCGCCGGCCGATCCGGTCACCGAGGTTGCCCATGGGGATGAGGAAACCGGCGAGCATGAACCCGTAGATGTCCGTGATCCACAGTTGCTCGGTCCCGCTGGTCCCCAGGTCTTCGCTGAGGTGCGGAAGCGCCAGGAACAGCACACTGATGTCGAGGGCGACCAGCAGCGTCGGCAGCGCCAGCACGCCGAGGCCGATCCACTCCCGCCGCCCAGCCCGCAGACTGCCCTGGGCCAGGGTCGAGTTGGTCATGTCAGGTCCCTTCAAGGTCTTGCCCGCGGCGCCGACCACTGCTCGTCGAGAGCGCCGAGGACTCGGTGCGGCGGGCCGGCCGCCGCTGTCGGTGTGCGGCCGTGCGGAGTCCCGCCGGCCGACGGACACCGGTCGTGTCCGCTTCCCCCGTGAAACCGTTCAGGCCGGGTCCGGGCAGCGCGATGCCGCCGTGCTCGGGTGCGCGGGTTGCGGTGGGCATCTCGACCTCCCCGGGTGCCGGCGGCGCCCTCGTCGTCAGCCCCGCGTCGACGGCTCGACGTTGGGGTTCCGTGAGAAGAGGTTCTGCGGGTCGTACTCGTCCTTCACGGCCTGCAGCCGGGCGCGCGTCCCGGGCGGGTAGACGGCCGCCATGTCGCCCTCGTCCAGCTCGCTCAGGAAGCCGCTGTACGCGCCCTTCGTGTACGGGGCCAGCGACTTCCAGAAGGCGTCGAGGCCGGGGGCGGCGTCGAGGTTGTACGCGCGGGTGCCGAGGTTGACCGCGTTGAGCATGACGGCGGCGTCCCGGTGCGCGAAGGCGGTCGCGTCGGCCGGGACCCGGCCCACCGCGCCGCCCAGGCTCCGCAGTTCGAAGAAGAGCGTGTCGAAGGAGGCCGCCCCCGTCACGAGCGCGTCGACGAACCCGTCGCTGACGTCGGGCACGAAGCGGTTGCGCACGGTCGGCTGCCAGTCCTCGGGCAGCGGACCGGCGTCCACGAGCGTCTCGGGGTACGGGATGCGGCTGATGTCCTTGCTCTGCAGCGAGCCGAGTGCGAGGAGCGGGGCGATGGCGGCTTCGGCCGACGCCTCGTCACCGCAGTGGCAGACCTGGATGGTGACCGGGTTGGGATCGCCGCCGAAGGTGGGGAACAGCGCGACGTGCGAGGTGAGTTCGTCGGGCGCGGTGCGCAGGTAGCGGGCCCAGCCCTTGACGACCGAGGCCGCCTCGGCCGCGGGGTAGGTGATGGTGCCGAAGGTGACGCCGTCGACGGCGTGCGCGGTGATCTCGAAGGAGGTGGCGATGCCGAAGTTGCCGCTGCCGCCGCGCAGCGCCCAGAACAGCTCGGGGTTGTCGTCGGTGCTCGCCCGCACGACGTCGCCGTCGGCGGTGACCAGCTCCACCGAGCGCACGTTGTCGAGGGACAGACCGCCCTTGCGCACCATCCAGCCGATGCCGCCGCCGAGCAGCAGCCCGCCGACGCCGACGGACGTGGTGTCGCCGGAGGAGAAGCCGAGACCGTGGCCGTCGAGGACCGTGGCGACCTCGCTCCACTGGGCACCGGGGCCGACGCGGACCAGCTTGTCGTCGGCGTCCACGACCTCGATGCCGTTCATGGGCGACAGGTCGATGACGATGCCGCCGTCGTTGGTGCTCAGGCCGGCGTTGCTGTGGCCGCCGCTGCGTACGGAGACCAGCAGGTCCTGCTCGCGTGCGAACCGGACCGCCTTGCGGACGTCCTCCGTGCTGTGGCACCTGACGATGACGGCGGGTGCGCCCTTGTGCACGATGAGCTTGCTCAGCGCGTCGTAGTCACGGCCTCCGGGCAGAATCACCTCGCCGGTCAGGTCCTCGGCAAGGGTGGTCGCCGCAGCGGTGTTCATGAACTCTCCTCTTCGGGCCGTCCGGGCCGGAGCTCGGTCCAGCCTGGCACTGGGTGATCACCCACGCATCTCGCGGCATGCGGAGCGGTCGGCTGTGGGGATCGGTGCACGTCATGCCGATGTGCGGCAGCGTGCGTCCGGGGCGGCACGGGAGCAAGAGCAAGTTGCCCAAGTCGCGGCATCGCCGCGAAGGTCACCGATTCGGACGAGGCGGAATCAGCCACCGCACATGAGGGTCACGTACCGCTATCACTCCGTCACTCAGAGCTGTCTAAGGGGGCGGACACCGGCAATCTGCGGCTCTCCGTGACGCCTGACAACAGTGAGTTGGTCAAGACGTCGCACGGAGTCGTACGAAGGTGCGGCGGCCGCTCAGGCGGCCTGTTCCGTGGCGGTGCGGGAGACGAGGGCGGCGACCGTGTCCGGCTCGAAGTTGACGGCGCTGCACCAGCCGCCGTCGCTCAGCCGGAACCACAGCGAGCTGGTGATCTCACCGCCTTGGTGCTCGCCCTCGATCACCTCGTCGCCCACCGTCCAGCCCTCCGCGTCGTGGGCGACGTCCGGGTCGGGCAGCAGCAGCCGGAGCACGGGGCTCGAAAGGGACGGGCCGGAGCGGACGTTGGCGTCCCGCCAGACGGGACCGGGTGTGCTGGGGTGGGCGGTGAACGCGGCGGCGGGCATGGGGTTTCTCCTCTTCCGTGCCCGCGAAAGGACGGGCACCTCTTCGGTGGTCGTGGTGGGCGGGGTCCAGGCGGTGATGTCGAGGGCTTCGGCGTCCTTGCGGCCCTGGCGTCTCATCAGGTCGTTGCGGGCCCGCTCCGCGGCGTCGTCCGCGCCCTGGTCCAGGGAGCCCTGACGGCGCGAGCGCCGCTGGATCTCGGCGGTGCGGGGCAGCCGTTCGCTCTCGTACGCGGCCAGGGCCCGCTCCACGTCGGTGTGGGTCCGCAGCGCGGCGGCGAGCACGACGGCGTCCTCCAGGGCGGTGTTCGCACCCTGGCCCAGGGCCGGGACCATGGGGTGCGCGGCGTCGCCGAGCAGCGCCACCCGGCCGATGGCCATGCGCGGCGCCGGGTCGCGGTCGTGCACGTCGGTGACCACGAGGTTCGCGGGGTCGCAGTCGCGCACCAGGCGCACGACGGACTCGTCCCAGCCGGACAGGGCGGCGAGCAGGTCCCGCAGCGCGCCCATCGGGCCCTTCGCGGGCCAAAGCCCCGGCGGTGCGGTGATCTTCGCGGTCCAGTAGAGGGTGTCCCGGCCGACCGGGGCGACGAACAGCTGGACGCCGCGGCCGTTGGCGACGTACGGCCGCTGTCCGAGGCCGGCGGCGGTGGTGCGGCCGCGGACCGAGGTGTAGCCGCGGTAGTCGGGCGGGCCGTCGTCCAGGAGCGCCGTGCGGGTCGCCGAGTTGATGCCGTCGGCGGCCACCAGGGCGTCTCCGGTGAGGGACGTGCCGTCCGACAGATGCACCCGGATGTGGTCCCGGTGCTCGGTGAAGCCCTCCACTCCGGTGCCGAGGAACACGACCGCGCCCGCGGCGGCGGCCTCCACGAGCAGCGCCGTCTGCAACGCGGTGCGCAGGATGGGCACTTGAGGCGCTCCGAAGGGGCTGCCGATGCGTTCCTCGGCCAGCACCGCACCCTGGGCGTCGATGATGCGGCGCACCTCGTGCTCCCCGGTGACGTGGCCGTGGGCCCGGATGCGGGCGCCGAGCGCGGCGCTGATGGCGTCGGCGGCGCGCACCCCGTTGGGGTGCAGGAGGAGCCCGCCGCCCGCGTCGCGGACGTACGGCATGCGTTCCACGACCGTCACCCGCGCCCCGTCATGGGCGAGGGCCGCCGCGGCGGCGAGACCGCCGATGCCGCCGCCGGCCACGACGACGGAGCGTGGCCGGGGCCGGGACGGCTCGACGGACAGCGGCTGTGCGGGCAGGGGCTGTTCAGACATGGGCGGGCACCTTCCGCGTACTGGCCGGGGCCGTGGTCGAGGACAGCAGACGGCCGTCGTACGCGCCGAACGCCCCGGTGGACGCGTCCCATACGGTGCGGCCTGCGCGCAGGGTGCGGGTGAAGCGGCCGGTGAACGTCCAGCCCTCGTACGCGGACCAGCCGCACTTGGCGCGGACATCGGCCGCGGAGAGCATCCAGGTGTCGTCGGGGGCGAGGAACGTCAGGTCGGCGTCGGCGCCGGGCACGATGCGGCCCTTGCCGGGCAGCCGGAACAGATCGGCGGGCGCGGCGCCCAGGTAGTGGGCCAGGCGTGCCGCGGCCACGTCGGGGTGCTCCTCGGGCCAGCGGCGGCGCATCCCGGTCCATACGGTGTGGGCGAGTTCCTGCACGCCGGGCAGTCCGGGCGGGGACATGGTGACGCCGCGGGTCTTCTCGGCGATGGTGTGCGGGGCGTGGTCGCTGCCGAGGGTGGTGGGCTGACCGGCGCGCACCGCCTCCCACAGCCGGTCCTGGTCGGCCTGACCGCGGATCGAGGGCGAAAGGCGGGTACGGGCACCGAGGCGCCGGGTGTCGGAGTCGGTGAACGACAGGTGGTGGCCGGTGACTTCGAAGGTGACGGGCAGTCCCGTGGCCTGCGCCGCGCACACCAGGTCGGCCTCTTCGGCGCTGGACAGGTGCAGGATGTGGGCGCGGGTGCCGTACCGCCGGGCCAGCTCGATGACCTTGGCGACGGCGACGATGCCCGCGCTGCGGGGGCGCCGTTGCTCGTAGTCGAGGTAGCTTCCGGGTTCGCCGCGCCACGCGTCGAGCAGGTCGAACAGCGCGTTGTCCTCGGCGTGCAGGACGAGTTGGACGCCCCCTGCGGCCGCACTGGCGAAGGCCCGCGCGAGCTGGTCGGGGTCGCGCACGACGGTGGGCGCGGTGTGGTGGCCCGCCATGAAGATCTTGGCGCTGGTGGCGAGGGCGGGGTCGAGGTCGGCGAGGATCTCCGGGCGGTCCGGGTCGAGGCCGATGTGGAAACGGTGGTCCACCAGTGAACGGCCGCTGATCTCCGCCGACTTGGCGAGGATCGCCTCCGGGGACAGCGTGGGCGGCACGGTGTTGGGCATGTCGACGACGGTGGTGAAGCCGCCCATGACGGCGGCTCTGCTGCCGTGCTCCCAGTCCTCCTTGTGGGTCAGGCCGGGGGTGCGGAAGTGCACGTGCGAGTCGATCAGGCCGGGCAGGACGTACGCGTCCCCGGCGTCGAGGCGGGTCGCGTCCGGGGGCGCGGTGTCGGTGTCGGTGACCGCGGTGATGCGGCCGTCGGCGATGTGCACGCAGCCGGGGCGCACGCCGTCGGGGGTGACGAGGCGGCGGGCGGTCACGACGGTCGTATCGGTGTTCACGGGTTCCGTACTCCTCCTCAGTGCTCCCATGACGCGGCCGCCAGTTCTCTGCACAGGTCGTTGGTGGGTCCCATCAGGGCGACGCCCCGGGCGTCGGCGAGCAGCCGGGTGAGGCCCTCGCCCGCCTGGTAGCCGGCGGAGCCGAGCAGCCGGGCCACGTCGAGGCAGATCTCCTCGGCCGCGGAGGACGCGTACAACTTGCTGTAGAGGGTGGTCAGTCCGGGGTTGGGGGCGGTGCGGGCGCCGGCCCGGTCGACGAGGGCGCGGGCCGACTCCAGGTGGGTGGCCAGCTCGGTGAGCCGGTGCCGGAACATCGGCACCGTCAGCAGGTCGTGCCGGTTGGCGTGACAGACGGCGATGTCGAGGGCGGCCTGTGCGATGCCCACGGAGACCGCCCCGAGCGTGGCGCCGCTCTCGCGGACCTGCGCGATGACCTGTTGGGCGCCGTCGGTGGCGCCGAGCCGGTCGGCGTCGGGCACCGCGCACCGCTCCAGGCCCACCAGGCCGGTGGCGGAGCCGCGCATCCCGATCAGGTCGAGGCCGAGGCGGGGGCGGATGCCCGGGTTGTCGGCCGTGACGAGGAAGAAGGTCTGCCCGGTCGCGCCGTAGCCGCCGCTGTCGGTGGGGGCGGGGCCGGTGCGGACGAGGACGAGGTACAGGTCGGCCAGGCCCGCGCCGGTCGTGAACGACTTGGCGCCGTCGAGCTGCCAACTCCCGTCGTGGCGGCGCACCCCGGTGCTGCTGAGGTGGCGCTTGGCAGCCCCGGCACCCGGCTCGCTCCACGCCGACGCGGCGAGCCAGGTGCCGTCGGCGAGGGCGGGCAGCAGGCGGGCCCGTTGTTCGGGCGTGCCCCATTCGGTGATCCGCGCGCACACCGCGAAGTGCTGGAAGGCGATGATCGCGAGGGACGCGTTGACGGAGGCGATCTCCTCGACGACCCGGTTGACATCGGCCGCGGTGCCGCCCGTACCGCCGTACTCGACGGGGACGCCGATGCCGAGCAGGCCGGAGGCGCGCAGCTCCGCGACGACCTCGCGGTCGGGTTCACCGGTACGGGCGGTGGTGGCCGCGGATGTGCGCAGTTGGGTGCGCAGGGTGGAGTTGATGTCGGTTCTCATACGGACAGCGCCAGCCATGATGTGGCCTCCTCGGGCTCCGCGGTGGGTCGTTGGTCGTACGCGTCGGCGTGCAGGTCGAGGACGAGCGAGCCCTGGAAGACGACCTGCTTGTGTGCGACGGCGGTCCAGGTCAACGCCCGGCCGTGGGCGGTGTCGCAGGACACGGCGCTGACGACGGTGCGGGACGCCGGGGTGACGACGGTGAGGGACCCCGCGGCGGCTTCGGTGCCGTGCTCGCGGGCCAGCCGCCAGGGCACGGTGTCCGGGATGCCCGCGGCGGCCGCCAGGCAGACGGCCCCGGTGAGGGCGAGTGTGGGGTGCCAGCGCGGCACGGACACCGCGCGGGCGGCGAGCGCGCCGTCGGCCTCCGGCAGCAGCGCCGCGATCTTCGGGAAGGCGCCGGTGCGGGGCAGTCCGAGCCGGTCGGCGGCGGCGCCCCGGACCCGCTGGAGCCGCTCGAACAGCGCGTCGCCGGCGCTGAACAGCTCGGCGGACGTACCGATCCCGACGGTGCGGGCGTCGACGAACGCATAAGGGTTGCCGGAGCTGACCAGGGACACCTCCTGGGCGGCGCCGTCGACGGCGAGAGCGTCGACGGGTTCGCCGGTGAGCAGCAACTCCTCGAAGGGGACGGCGCTCAGCTGGACGAAGGTCGCGGTGAACCGGGCCTCGTCGTGCTCGGTCTGCTCCAGTTCGCACACGACGCTGTCGGTGGTGTTGAGGACCCGTACCCGCACCCGTGCACCCGGCGCCAACTGGCTGATCATGCCCGCGCGTTCGGCGGCGACGGCGGTGGCGAGGATCGAGTGGCCGCAGGAGCCCTTGAGTTCGAAGCCGTCCGGGCTGCCGGGCAGAACCTGCACGAAGAAGTAGTCGAGGTCGAAGAGGGGGTGCGTGGACGGCCGCGCCAGGGCGATCTTCAGTACGTGTCCCGCGTTCGCGGCGAGCAGTTCGCGCCGTATCCCGGCGAGGCTGCGCAGCAGGGCCGGCTCGTCGTCGGGCAGCCGCCGGGCGTCGAGGACGAGCGTCGGGCAGGGACTGCCGGTGGCGCGCACCAGGTGGCCGATCATGCGGCCACCCCCAACGGCCGTGCGGCGGCGATCCGGTCGCGCCACACACCGTGCACGAGCAGCGCCCACAGGGTGGCTGCCGTGATGTCGTCGGGGTGCTGTGCCTGCCTGGTGAACAGGCCGTTCACGACGCCCGGCCGCAGCTCGCCGCGGGCCGTGAGCCGGGCCGGGGCGAGTGTGTCGCGGGCGTACTCCCACAGCGGGGTGCCGGGCGTGAGCATCGCGCTGACGGGCAGGGTGAACGGCTGCTTGGGGCGGCCGAGTACACCGTGTGGAAGGAGTCCGGCGGCGGCCGCGTACAGGCTGGTCTTGACCTGACCGCCGTGGATGCGCAGCCGGTCGGGCAGGGCACGGCCGAGGGCGAGGACACCGCGCTGGCAGAACGGAAGCCGCGCCTCGACGGAGTGGGCCATGGTGAGGTGGTCGACCCGGCGCAGATGGTAGGCGGGCAGCCGGTGGCGCAGCTCGAACTCGGTGATGCGCTCCAGGGCGGAGCCGGGTCCCTGGGTGAGGGCGTCGAGCGCGGTGGCCGGCAGCGGGCTGGTGGCCACCGCGTCCGCCCGGTACGCGTCGGTGTAGAGGCGGTGCCGCAACCGGGCCGGGAGGACGCCGAGTTGGTCGAGGTAGGCGGCGGTCCAGGGGCGGCCGTCGGCGTCGGCCTCGGCGGCGGCGCGCATCCGGGTGTAGCCGCCGAACACCTCGTCGGCGGCGTCGCCGGTGAGGGCCGCCTTGAACCCGGCGGCGCGGACGGCGGCGAACAGGGCGTGGGTGCTGACCGTGATGGGGTCGGCGTTGGGCTGGCCGAGGTGGGCCACGGTCTGCTCGATCAGCACGGGCAGCTCGGCGGGGTCGATCTCCACCTGGTGGTGGACGGTGCCGGTGTGCTCGGCGACGCTGCGCGCGTGGTGCCGTTCGTCGAAGGGCCAGCGTCCGCGGTAGGCGATGTTGAAGGAGTGCACGGGGCGGTGTTCGGCGGCGAGCGCGGTGACCAGGCTGGAGTCGAGTCCGCCTGAGGTGATCACGGCGACGGGAGCGTCCGCCGTAAGGAGGCGGCCGACTTCGTGGCGCAGGGTGCCGCGCAGGCGGCTGCCCACGGCGCGGCGGTCGTCGGGCAGCCGCGGCACCGGGTCGGGGGCGGCCCGGGTGACGATCCGCGGGGCCTGGCCGGGCCGGCAGGTGAGGGTGGTCGCCGGGGGCAGCACGGTGACGCCGGACAGCATGGTCTGCTGTCCGAACGGGGTCTTGGTGGCCAGGTAGGCGTCGAGGCCCTGCGGTCTGGTGCGGGCGGCGAGCCCGGGGAAGCCGAGCAGGGCGGGGATCTCGGAGGCGAAGTACAGGGCCCGCGCGGCGGCGTCCCAGTGGTAGTAGAGCGGCTTCATGCCGATGTGGTCGGTGGCCAGGAGAAGCCGGGGGCGCGCGCCGCGGCTGTCCAGGACGGCGATGGCGTACATGCCGTCGAGTTCGTCGACGAAGGCGTCGCCGTACTCGGCGTACAGGGCGGGGATGATGCTGCCGTCGCAGCGGTCGGTGAAGGTGTGGCCCTTCTGCGCGAGGCGGCGGCGCAGCGCGTCGTGGTTGTAGATCTCGCCGTTGAACACGGCGTGCACACGGTCGCCGAA
Source organism: Streptomyces boluensis (assembly GCF_009908195.1). GTDB lineage: Bacteria > Actinomycetota > Actinomycetes > Streptomycetales > Streptomycetaceae > Streptomyces > Streptomyces boluensis. The sequence continues at coordinate 69,080 of NZ_JAAAHS010000002.1, forward strand.
CCGGTACGGCTGGCGGCCGCCCTCGGGGTCGACGAGGGCGAGGCGATTGTTGCCGATGCCCCAGCCGGGGCCGGTGACGTACCCGGTGCCGTCGGGTCCACCGTGCCGTTGCAGCGCGGCCACCTCGGTCAGTTCCCGTGGTGTCGCGGTGGTGTTGAAGTAGCCGTGGATGCGGCACATGGCCCGTCTCCCTGTGGGTCGGCCGATCAGTGGTGTGCCATGGACAGGTACCGCTCGCCCGAGTCGGGGAAGACGGTGACGACGGTGGCTCCGGCCCATCGGGAGCGGCCGGCGATCAGGCGGCTCGCGTGCGCCGCGGCCCCCGAGGAGATCCCGACCGGGAGTCCGGTGGCCCGGGTGACCTCGTCGGCCGTGCGGGCGGCCGCCTCGTCGGGCACGGTGACCACGTCGTCGACGAGGCTGAGGTCCGTGAGGTCGGAGACGTAGCCCGCGCCGATGCCCGGGATGCCGTGCGGGCCGCCTTCACCGCCCGACAGCACGGCGGAGCGGGCCGGTTCCACGGCGACGACGTGCACGTCGGTGTGCTGCTTCAGGTAGCGGGCGGTACCGGTGAGGGTGCCGCCGGTGCCGACCCCGCAGACGAGGACGTCCACCCGGCCCGCGGTGGCGCGCAGGATCTCCGGGCCCGTGGTGTCGTAGTGCGCCTGTACGTTGGCCGGGTTGCGGTCCTGGTGCGGAAGCCAGGAACCGGGGGTGGCCCGCTGCAGCCGCTCGGCGTGCGCCCAGGCCGCGAGCAGCCCCTCCTGGTGCGGCACGGTGACGATCTCGGCGCCCAACTGCCGCAGTATCAGGCGGCGTTCCTCGGTGGCGTTGTCGGGCATGACGATGATGCAGCGGTGGCCGCGCAGGGTGCACAGCGCGGCGAGCGAGATGCCGGTGGAGCCGGAGGAGCACTCGATGACGGTGCCGCCCGTGGCGGGCAGCAGCCCTGTCGCCTCGGCGTCCCTGAGCATGGCGAGGGCGGGCCGGTCCTTCACGCTGGACAGCGGGTTGAGCATTTCCAGCTTGGCCAGCAGGCTGGTGTCCTCGGGGATGCCCGCGAGGCGCACGCGCAACAGCGGTGTCTCCCCGACGAGTTCCTCCACCGAGTCGACGACCCGCGAGGTCACGGGCGCGTCGGGCGTGGTGACGGTCATGGTGTGCTCCTCTCATGCGTGCGGCTCAGGCCGCGGCGGCGGCCTTGCCCCACACGTCGTCCAAGTGCGCCGCCGCGGCCTGCTGAAGGTGTGTGATGTCGCTGGAGACGGTGGCGAAGGTGAAACCCGAGGCGAGCCGGACAGCGGCGTCGGCCCCGGTCAGGCAGTGGATCCCGGCGGCGATCCCGGCGCCGCGGGCGGCCTCGGCGATCTCCGCGAGGGCTTCCTCCAGGGCCGGCGCGGCGTCCGGGTCCCCGAAGTAGCGGGCGCCGAGGGCCACCGACAGGTCGGCGGGCCCGACGTACACGGCGTCGAGTCCGGGCACGGCGCAGATCTCCTTCAGGTCGCGCAGTGCCGCCGCCGTCTCGATCATCACGATGCAGGCGACCCGCTCGTCCAGTTCGGCCGGTACGGAGCCGAGCCGGACCTCGCCGCGCACCGGGCCGCCGAGGCTGCGGGTGCCGTACGGCCAGTGCCGGCAGGCACGTACGGCGGTCATGGCCTCGGCGGCGGACTCGACCATGGGGACGATGACGCCGCGGGCGCCGCAGTCGAGGGCCTGGCCGATGGCGACGGGATCCACGGACGGCACCCGGATCACCCCGGCGGCGCTGTGCCGGGCGTCGACGGCGAGCATCGCGGACTGCCAGCCGGGCTGGTGCAGGACGCCGTGCTGGCCGTCGACGCCGATGTAGTCGTAGCCGAGTCCGGCGATGCGTTCGGTACCGACGGGGTTGTCGAGGGCGATCCAGTAGCCGACCAGCTGTTCCCGGCGGCGCAGCCGCGGCACGAAGCTGTCGGGGCCGTGCCCGTTCCGGCCGGTCATCGGTCGTCCTCCTCGATCGCGTAGCCGGTTCTGCCGTCGAGGCCGACCGGGACGTCCCCGTTGATCGACACCCGGTGCAGGACGCGCCGGTGGCCGTCGTAGTCGTTGACCGCGTAGTGCTGGGTGCTGCGGTTGTCGAAGATCAGGACGTCACCGGGCCGCCACGTCCAGCGGGCCGTGTTCTCGGGCCTGCGTACGTAGGACTGGAGGACGTCGAGGATGGGGCGGGACTCGCGCAGCTCCATGCCGAGCAGACGCTGCGCGAACCCGCCGAGGAACAGGCTGGGGTCGCCGGACTCGGGGTGGACCCGCACCACGGGGTGCGCGGCGCGCTTCTCGGTCGCCATGAACGCCTCGCGGACGGCGTCGCCGCGTGCGGTGCCCAGACGGGGCTGTTCGGCCCTGTTGGTGTGCACGGCCCACAACCGGTCGGCGATCTGTCGCAGTTCGCGGGGCAGGTCGCGGTAGCCGGCGGCGGCGTTGGCGACGAGGGTGTCGCCGCCGTAGGGCGGCAGGACGACGCTGCGCAGCGTCGTGCCGAGCGACGGGGTGGAGGTGAAGCTGATGTCGGTGTGCCAGTGGTCGGCGCGCTGGTCCTCACCGTCCACGGGGATCACCTGCGGCGCCCCGTCGAGGGTCCGCATCAGCGGATGGGGGTCGCTGAGCGGGCCGAAGCGGCCGGCGAAGGCGAGTTGGTCGGCGTCCTTGATGTCCTGGTCGCGGAAGAACAGAACCTGGTGCCGGAGAAAAGCGGCGTGGATCTCCCGGAAAACCGTTTCGGAAAGCTCGGAGCCGAGATCGACGCCGGTTATCTCCGCGCCGATCCTGCCGCCCAGCCTGCGTATGTCGAAATCGGACACAACTCACCCTTCCCGCCGGGGACGCGTTCTTACGTGGCGCATGGGTCGCGGCACTCGTCCCACCGGTGTCAATGCCGTGACAGCTGCCGACGGAACGCGACCCTCGGAAGGCTCGATATTTCGCCAGGTTGCCGAGCAAGAGAGTGCAACTTCCGGACGTCCTGTGCACAGCGAGGCGTTCAGGTAACTCCCTGTTGAACGCGCTCGGTTGTTTCCGGAAGGGCCGAAGTGGTGACCTCGATGCACCTGGAACGGGCTCTTTCGAAAGCCACGCCGACACCGTGTGCGCCGCCCCAGGAATTCCGAACACCGCAGGAGGAACGGTGAAGTTCCGGGAACTGCATCCCAACATCAGGCTGCGCATCGGCGTGGGGTTCGTGCAGCGGCTGCTCGCCATCATGCTGACGCCGCTGCTCGTCATCCATCTGGCCACGCTGTACGGCGCGGCCGTGGCCGGTGCGCTGACGGTGATGGTCGCGATCGCGGGCGTCGCCAGCAACTTCCTGGGTGGGCATCTCGCCGACGTGTACGGGCGCAGACCGCTGCTCGTGTGGGGCGAGTTCGGCGCGACGGTGACGTTCGTGCTGCTCGCGCTCGCCAACTCGCCCTGGTGGCAGTCGGGTCCGCTGACGTTCGCGCTTTTCCTGGCCAGTACGTGCCTGTCGAACCTGGCGACGCCCGCTGCCGACGCCATGGTGGTCGACGTGTCCTCGCCGGAGAACCGGACGCTCGTCTACACGATCAACTACTGGTCGATCAACCTGGCGTTCACCATCGGCGCCCTGGTCGGCGGCTTCTTCTACGGCGAGCACTTCTTCCAGCTGCTGACCGGCGCGGCGGTGCTGTCCGCGGCGACGACGCTGGTGATGTGGCGCTGGATCAGCGAGTCCGCGCCGCGCACCGGCAAGGACGCCGCGACGGGCGTCGGGGCGATGCTGCGCGGCTATCTGACGGTCGCCAGGGACCGGGTGTTCCTGCGCCTGGTGGGCGCGGCGCTCCTGGTGTGCACCATCGAGATGCAGATCGGCTACTACATCGCGGTGCGCCTCGCGGACACGTTCCCGCACCGCACGCTGGAAGTGCTCGGCTCCTGGGGGCCGAAGATCGACGGCGTGTCCATGCTGGGTGTGCTCCGCGCCGTCAACGCCGCCCTCGTGGTGCTCCTCGTCCTGCTCGCGGGCAAGGCGCTGCGGCTGCTGTCGGAACGCTCCCGGCTGTTCGCCGGCATCGCCGCCTTCACCGTCGGCTACATGGTCTGGGCGGTCAGCGATGTCGGCTGGGTGCTGATCGCCGCCGCGGTGCTGCTCACCGTGGGGGAGATCACCTCCGTACCGGTGAAGCAGGCGATCCTCGCGGACCTCGTACCGGCGGCGGACCGCACCAAGTACATGGCGGCGTACGCGCTGCACGCCCGGGTCGCGCTGCTCCTCGCGTCGGTGTTCGTGACCGCCGGCGCGTTCGTGCCGCCGCTCGGGATGAGCCTGCTGTACGGCGCGATGGGGCTCGGCGCGGTCCTCATGTACCGCTCGCTGCTGCGGGTGCGCGCCGAACTCCGGGAGCAGGAACGGCAACCGCAGCAGAAGGCCCTGGCGGCCTGACCGCCGCCCCGCCCCACGCGGAGCGGCCCAAAGCAGCCCGGAGCAACCCGGAACGACCGGAAGAGACCGGAAGAGAACGGAGAACCGCGATGACGCATCCCCGTACCCCCCGACGGCTGCTGATGGTGATGCCCTACCACCAGCTGGTCCGCAAGGCCGTGGCCGCCGGGTTCGAGGTCTGGTCGATCTGGGACCCGTCGCTGCAGACCGACGCCTATCTCGACGAGGTGGAGCGGCACTCCGAGGAGCTGCTGCTCGTCGACTTCAGCAACACGTACGCGCTGCGCGCCCTGATCGCCGCGACCGCCCGCACCCACGCCATCGACACGGTGCTGCACCTGGGCAGCGAGGACAGTATGGGCCCGGCCGTCGAGGAGGCCGAGGCACTCGGGCTCGCCCCGAACCCGGCCGAGACGGTGCGCCGCATCAACGACAAGGCGGCGCTGCGGGAACTCCTCAACGCGGGCGGCCTGTCCGTGGTGCGCTCGCAGGAGGTCGCGTCGGTGGACGCCGTCGTCAGGGCGGCCCCGGACTTCCCGGTGCCGTTCGTCGTCAAGCCCGCCCGCTCCTCGGGCAGCCGGGGCATCGCCCTGGTCCTCGACGCCGAGGACCTGGACGAGTGGGTGGTCCGGGTGCGGCGCGCGGGCCTGCGGGGGCCGTTCGTCCTGGAGGAGTACCTGCGCGGACCGGAGTTCAGCGTGGAGACCCTCACCGTCGACGGGGTGCACCACGTCGTCGGCATCACCGCCAAACAGCACACCGGCGCCCCCGGCTTCGTGGAGACGGGGCACGTGTTCCCGGCGCGGATCTCGCCGGACGCGGAGACGGCGGTACGGGCCACCGTGATCGGCCTGCTCGACCTGGCCGGGTACCGCTTCGGGCCCGCGCACACCGAGGTGATCCTCACGTCGCGGGGCCCGCGGATCGTGGAGTCGCAGACCCGCCTGGGCGGCGACCGCATCCCGGCCCTGGTGGAGCTCGCCAGCGGCTTCGACCTGGAGGCCGCGGTGTTCCGTGCCCTCGCGGGCGAGGCGATCGAGGTGCCGAAGGCCCACCGGGCCGCGTCCATCGGCTTCTTCCAACTGCCGCCCGGCCACGTCGAGTCCATCTCCGGCCTCGACGAGCTGCGCGCCCAGCCGCATGTGCACGCCCTGCACTTCCCGTACCGGCCCGGCTCGGTGCTGCCGCCGGTCACGGACTCCGCGTCCCGGCACGGCTTCGTCGTGGTCGACGCCGAATCCCCCGGCCAGGCCGTACGGCGCATCGCCGCCGCGCGGGAGGCGGTCCGTGTCGTGGTCCGCGAGCAGCTGGCCACCACCCAGGAAGGAAGCGTCTGTTGAACACCGTCCCCACCGTGCTGCTGATCGGCGGCATCGACGTCCATCTGGAGCGGGTCAAGGACCAGGGCGCCCGCGTCGTCCTGGTCCAGCACCCCGACAAGCTCACCCCGTACCAGTCGAGCCACGCCGATGTGCTGCTCGTCGTCGACTACACGGACTGGGACACGCTGCTCCCGTTCGCCGAGGCGGCGCGTGCCGTCTACGGCGTCGACGTGGTGTTCTCCCTGACCGAGGGCGGCCTGACTCCGGCGGGCCGGCTCAGCGACCTGTGGGGTCTGGGCGACGGCCGCCGGCACGAGGCGAGCAGGCGGCTGCGCGACAAGTGGCTGATGCGCCGTCATCTGGCGGCGCACGGCCTGCCCGGCACCGAGGCCGCACCGGTCACCGACCGGGAGTCGCTGACCGTGTTCGGGGCCCTCGCCGGGTACCCGTTCGTCGTCAAACCCACCGGCACCACCGCCGGGTTCGGGCTGTGCAGGGCGGACGGCCCACACGACCTGGACCGGGTGTGGGAGCACGTGACGCGGCTGCTCGGCGGGCGCACCGACCGCGGTTCGACGCTGTTCACCGTGGACGGCTTCCTGATGGAGGCGTACGTCGACGGGCCCGAGTTCAGCGTCGAGGCGTTCAGCTTCGCAGGCCGGCATGTGGTGGTGGCGGTCACCGAGAAGCTCACCGACGACGCGCACTTCGCGGAGCTGGGGCACGCCCTGCCGGCCCGCCTCTCCCCCGCCGACCGGGCCGAACTCGTCGCGGCCGTCGACCGGTTCCTCACCGTGATGGACGTGGCCGACGGGCCGAGCCACACCGAGATCCGGCTCGGCTCACGCGGCCCGGTCGTCATCGAGTCGCACAACCGGGTCGGCGGCGGCCACCTCGCCGAGCTGGTGCGCGCCGCGTACGGCATCGACCTGAACGCCTACGCCGCCGCCTGGGCGCTCGGCCGCGCCGAGGAGCTGCCGGGCGAGCCGGTCGCGACGGGCGCCGCCTGCAACCGGTACGTAGTGCGCGACCCGGGCACGGTGACCGCGGTCGACGGCGTCGCGGAGGTCGCCGCCGCGGACGACGTGCTGATCGCGCAGGTCTCCGTGCACCCCGGCGACACCGTACGGCCGCTGCGGGACAACTGGGACCGGATCGGCTGCGTCGTGGTGCGCGCCGCGGACACGGATGCGGCGGTGCGCCGCTGCGAGGAGCTGACCCGGCACACGCTGCGCATCGAGACCGCCCCCGAGCACGCACGTCCCCTCGCCGCGGCGATGAGATGAGAGGAGTGGCCGGTCCCATGTCACCGAAGCAGCAGGACTCCGCGCGGCTTGGGCTGTTCAGCACCCTGCGCGAGGACCTCGACACCGTCGTCGAGCGCGACCCGTCGGTACGCGGCCGCTGGGAGGCGTCGCGGCACCCCGCGCTGACCGCCCTGTGGGTGCACCGGGTCGCGCACCGGCTGCACCGGCGCGGGCACCGCGCCCTGAGCGGCACCCTGGCCCGCTGGGCGCGGCGCCGCACGGGCGTGGAGATCCACCCCGGCGCGACGCTCGGGCGCCGGGTGTTCATCGACCACGGCGCGGCCGTGGTGATCGGCGAGACCGCCGTCGTCGGCGCGGACGTGACGATCTATCACCAGGTCACGCTCGGCGCCGTCGGCTGGTGGGTGGACTCCCACCGCCCGGCGGGCGAGCGCCGCCACCCGGTGGTAGGCGACGGAGTGATCCTCGGCGCCGGGGCGACCGTGCTCGGCGCGGTGACCATCAGCGACCGCGCGCTGATCGGCGCCAAGGCCGTGGTCACCCGGGACGTCCCGGCCCTGGCCCGGGTGTACGCACCTGCGGCCGTGGTCAAGTCCCCCACGCCACAGGCGATTTCACGGCCCCACCTCGCGGTGGTCCCACCCCCCGCCGACCCCGTCCGGCTGGTGGCGTCGGCCGGGTCGTGGTGAGCCATCAATCGGCAGCCGGCACCAGCCGGTCGCGGCCAACAATCCAGCCTGCCCAAATCAGCCCGTCCGGCGCTTGAGGACGAGGCCGGAGGCCGATGGGAGCGGGGTCTGGGGCGGCAGCCCCAGGGGACCGAGCCCCCGACAACAGCGCGATACGTGCAACGTAAAGCCCCACCCCGCCCCCGAAAGGAACCCGTATGACGGCCCCTTCGACCGTACGCCGTGTCGTCGACGCCATCGACGAGCTGATCGGCCACACCCCCATGATCCGGCTCGACCTCGACGGCGCCCGCGAGGACGTGCGGGTGATCGCCAAGCTGGAAGGGGCGAACCCGTACTCCAGCAGCAAGGACCGGGCCGCGATCTACATGCTGCGCCGGGCCGAGGAGCGCGGGCAGCTGCGGCCGGGCGCCACCGTGGTGGAGGCGACCTCCGGCAACACCGGCATCGCGCTCGCCGCGCTCGCCACGGTCCGCGGCTACCGGTGCGTGGTGGTGCTGCCCGACACGGCGACACCCGAACGCCTGGGCCTGCTCCGCGCGTTGGGCGCCGAAGTGGTGCAGACGCCGGGCGCCGACGGCTTCGCCGCGGCCATCACCCGCGCCGAGGAGATCGAGCGCGGCACCCACGACGCCTGGTACATGCGCCAGCACGAGAACCCCGACAACGTCCGCGCCCACTACGAGACGACCGGACCGGAGATCTGGGCCGACACCGACGGCCAGGTGGACGTCCTGGTCGCCGGGGTCGGCACGGGCGGCACGCTGAGCGGCGCGGGCCGCTACCTCAAGGAGCGCAACCCCGCCCTCGAGGTGGTGGCGGTGGAGCCGGAGGGCTCCCCGGTGCTGTCCCGCGGGTACGGCGGCCAGCACCGCATCCCCGGCCTCAACGGCGGCTTCGTCAACCCCACCACAAACGAGGCACTGATCGACCGCGTGGTGACCTGCTCGGACGACGCGGCCTTCGAGTCGGCGCACCGACTGCTGCGCCGCCAGGGCCTGTTCGTCGGCCTGTCCTCGGGCGCGGCCGCGTACGGGGCGTCCGTGCTCGCCGGCGACCCGGCGTACGCGGGCCGGACCATCGTGACGGTCCTGCCGGACACCGGTGAGCGCTACGTCAGCATCTGGAACGAGAGGTGACCCGCCCATGACCACGTTGATCCTGCACCGGGGTCCGCTGCACGCCAACCCGTACCACGCGTGGCTCGACGGCCACGACGGCAAACTGGTGCTCCTCGGCTCGTCCGAGCAACTCGCCGTACACGGGGAGGAGTTGCCGCGCGAGGCGCCCTATCTGCACGCCGAGACGGTGCCCGACTACGACACCGGCCCGCTGGTCGCCGAGCGCGCCGCGGCGCTGATCGAGGAGTACGGCGTCACCGACCTGGTGGCGTGCACGGAGTACGACATCGAGCGCGCCGCCGAGCTGCGGGAGCGATTCGGGCTGCCGGGTCAGCGGCCGGACTCGGCCGTGCCGTACCGCGACAAGTGGGAGATGAAGCAGGCCGCGACGCGGGCGGGCGTCCCCGTGGCGCGGCACGCCCTGCTGCGCACCGGGCAGGACCTGACGGACTTCGTGGCCCGCGAGGGACTGCCCGCGGTGGTGAAGCCGCGGCGCGGCTGGGGCTCGGTGGGCGTGGCGTTCCTGCGCACCCCCGCGGATGTCGCCGACTGGCTGGCCGAGGCCGCGCTGACCGACGCGTCCGGGGAGCCGGGCTGGCTGGTGGAGTGCTTCGTCGACGGGGTGATGTGCCACGTCGACGGGGCCGTGGCGGGCGGGCGCACCGTGTCGGTCTGGCCCTCCCAGTACACGTACGCCCTGGCGGACTTCCGGGACCGGGGCGGCCGGGTGGACATCGCCCTGGACGCCGCGGACCCGCTGACGCACCGTCTGAACGCCTTCGGCGAGCAGGTCCTGAAGGCCCTCGGCGGCCCCGCCGACTTCGCCTTCCACATCGAGGTGTTCGTCACCCCGGACGGCGAGCTCGTGCTGTGCGAGGCGGCCTGCCGAGCGGGTGGGGCGGGCGTGCGGGACGTGCAGCAGGCCATGTTCGGCGTGGATGTGGCGGCGCTGCCGGTGCGCTCCCAACTCGGGCTTCCCGTCGGCTTCGACGGCCCGGTGACCCCGCCGAAGGTGGCCGGCCAGCTGCTGTTCATGATGCGCCCCGGCACCCTGCGCGCCCTGCCCGAGCCGGCCACCGCACCTGCGGGCATCTACAAGCGGAAGTATTACGCGGAGGTGGGCGACAAGCTGAACGAGTCGACGTTCTCCGGGGACTTCCTCGCCGCGTTCGTGGTGGAGGGCACCGACCGGGCGGACTGCGAGCGGCGGATCGGGGAGGTGAAGCGCTGGTTCCTGGAGGGTCTGGAGGTCGGCTGACGGGCGGGGCACCGCGGCCGTCCGCCCCCTCGTGAGGGGACGGACGGCCGGCAGCTCCGCGGGTGTTCCGCGCCGTGCTCAGGCGCCCGCTCGCGGGGTGTTCTGGTAGGCGGTGATGCGCCATCCCCCGTCCTGCTCGGCGAGGACCCAGGTCGCGCGGATCGCACGCTCCGGGGCGACCTGCTCCTCGCCGGGAGCGATGACCCCGCCCTCGGTGACGAGGATGGCGACCTCGCCGCCGACGACCTTGGCGTCGATGGGGGTGCCGGTGACCTTGGTGCCGCGGTACGGGCCCGCGTAGCCCGCGCGCATCAGCTCCCGGATCGCTTCCTTGCCCTTGGCGTAGATGTCGCCGGGCAGGATCAGGGTGGCGTCCTCGGTGAAGAGTTCGGCGAACGCGTCGGCGTCGTTGTCGGCCCACGCCGCGACGACGAGCTGCGGCAGCGCCTGCGGCTCGGTGGCCTGCGGGGCGGCTGCGGTGGCCTGGGACATGGTGGTTCCTCTCGCTCACTGGTGGCGTGCTGTGGGCGGCCGTCGCCGCGGGTCGGCTGCGGCGACGGCCGGGGCGGGGCGGTCAGATCAGGGCGCTGCCGGACTGGCGCTCCACGGCGTGGACGAAGGCGCCCTGGGACACGGCGGTGGCGATCACCTCGATGTCGTCGGACATGTAGCGGTCCTTGTCCAGGGTGGGGACGAACGAACGCACCAGGTCGTAGGTGGCCTTGGCGGCAGGGCTGAGGCCCGCGTAGCGGCCGGAGATGTCCACGGCCTGCGCGGCGGCGAGGAACTCCACCGCGAGGATGCGGCTGTTGTTCTGCAGTACGCGACGGGCGTTGCGCGTGGCGATCAGGCCCATGCTGACGACGTCCTGGTTGTCGCCGTTGGACGGCACGGACTGGGTGCTGGCCGGGGCGATGGTGCGGTTCTCGGCGACGAGCGCCGTCGCCGGGTACTGCGCCCCCGCGAAGCCGCTGTTGAGGCCGGGCTCGCCGGCGACGAGGAACTCGGGCAGGCCGTAGCTGAGGTGGCGGTTCAGGACCCGGTTGGTCTGGCGCTCGGACAGCACGCCGAGCTGGGTGAGCGCGATCGTGACGAAGTCCATGGCGAACGCGATCGGCTGGCCGTGGAAGTTCGCGCCGTGGAAGATCTCCTGGCCCTCGAAGAACAGCGGGTTGTCGTTGGCGGAGTTGAGCTCGATGTCCAGCTTGTTCTCCGCGTGGTACAGGGTGTCGCGGACGGCGCCGAGGATCTGCGGGATGGCGCGCAGCGAGTACGCCTTCTGCAGGTAGATCTCACTGCGCTCGACGTCCTTCTCGCCGGACTTGCTCGCCTGGACCTGCCGGCGCAACTCCATGTGCTCGACGGTGAGTTCACTGCCGTTCATCAGGGCCCGCATGTTGGCGGCCGTGTCGATCTGGCCGCGGTGCGGGCGGGCGATGTCGTGGCCCTCGGCCAGGAACGGGCTGGTGGAGCCCTGGAGGGTCTCGATGAGCAGGGCGGTGACGATCTCGTGCTGGCGCACCTGCTCCAGGGCACGGCTGACGACGAGCGAGCCGACGCCGGTCATCCCCGAGGTGCCGTTGATCAGCGCGAGGCCCTCCTTGAAGCGCAGTTCGAGCGGCTCGATGCCACGCTCACGCAGCACCGACCCGGTCGGCACCCGCTTGCCGTCGCTCAGCACATAGCCCTCACCGATGACCGTGGAGGCGATGGCCGAGAGCGTGGCGAGGTCACCGCTCGCGCCGAGCGAACCGATCTCGGGGATGGCCGGGGTGATGCCCTCGTTGAGGTAGAGCGCGAGCCGCTCGATGACCTCGGGGCGCACCGCGGAGTGGCCCTTGGCGAGGGCGTTCAGCCGGGCGGAGACGATGGCGCGGGCCTCGTCCTCGGCGAACATCGGGCCGACGCCCGCGCTGTGGCTCCGTACCAGGTTGGTCTGCAGCTCCACCTCCTTGGAGGTGTCCACCTGCATGTAGATCATCTCGCCGTAGCCGGTGGTGACGCCGTAGATGGGGATGTTCTGCTGGGCGATGTCCTCGAACATCTCACGGCTGGCCGTCACCTTGGCCAGGGCCGACGGAGCGATCTCACAAGGAGCCCGGTCCTCGGCCACGCGCCGGACGTCTGCGATCCGCAGCGTTTCGCCGTCGAAGGAAACCGGCGCTTCGGCGGTGTTGCCGGTCGGGGTCTCGGTCTCTGTCAGAGTCACTTTCCCTCACTCCATCGTTTCCTTGGTGACAGCACTCATTACGGGCCTTTCGGCATCGACCAGGTGGGCGAGGCCGGCGGGGGTCGGGTGGGCGAAGCAGACGCCCGGCGCGAGCCGTACGCCGAATCGCTCGACCACGCGGTGGATGAGCCGGAGCAGCAGCAGGGAGTGCCCGCCCAGGGCGAAGAAGGAGTCCTGTACGCCGATGTCCTCGGTGTCCAGGAGTTCCCGCCAGAGCTCGGTCATCTCCCGCTCGGTCGGGGTGCGGGGCGCGTCGGCTCCGGCGGCGAGGCGGGCGCCCGGGTCGGGCAGCCGGCGACGGTCCACCTTGCCGGCGGCGTTGCGGGGCAGCCGTCCGTCGACGGTGACGAACATCAGAGGCAGCGTCAGACGGCCGAAGCGGGAGCGCAGTTGGGAGCGCCAGTCCTCCTTGGCGCCCAGGGCGCTGCCGTCCGGGGCACGGCGCGGCACGACGTACGTCACGAGCCGGGAGGCCAGGCCGTCCGCCCCGGGGAGCGCGGTCACGGCACACTCGGCGACCGAGTCGTGGGCGGCCAACGCCCTTTCGATCTCGGTGAGTTCGAGCCGGTTGCCGTACAGCTTGACCTGGAAGTCCTTACGTCCCCTGAACTCCAGGTCGCCGTCCCAGCGCCGCAGCCCCACGTCCCCGGTGCGGTAGCAGCCGATGCCGTCCGTGGGGAAGATCGTGCGGTCGGGCAGCGGGGCGAAGGCCGCGTCGTCCCCGTGCCGGGCGCTCAGGTAGCCCTGGGCGACGTAGGGGCTGCGGATGACGATGTCGCCGCTCACCCCGTCGGGGCAGGGCCGGCCCGCGTCGTCGAGCACGAGGACCTGGCGGCCGGGTATGGAGCGGCCGATGGGGGCGGTTCCGTGGATCGGTCCGGTGATGTCGTACCAGGTGCCGACGATGGTCTCGGTCGGCCCGTAGACATTGGCGAGCCGGGTGCGGGGCAGCGCCGTGCGCAGCCCGTCGACCAGTTCCTGTGCCAGCGCCTCCCCCATCAGCAGGACGCAGTCGAGGGCGAGCGGTGCGGCCTCGGGGGCGCGTCCGGTGAGGACCCGTACGAGTTCCCTGGCGAAGCTGGGCACGGTCTGGATGTGCGAGATCCGCTCGGCGGCGAGCCAGTCGGTGAACTTCTCGGGGTTGGCCCGCAGGTTCTCCGGCACGGGGCACAGGGTGGCGCCGGAGACGAGCGTCGCGAACGTCTCGGCCAGGGCCGGGTCGTGCTCGGGGGCCACCCACTGCGCCACGCGCATGCCGGGCCCGATGCCGAACTCCCCGGCCAGCCAGGTGGTGAACTGCGCCAGCGCGTCGTGGGTCTGCGCCACGCCCTTGGGTGTGCCGGTGGAACCCGACGTGTAGGCGAGGTAGGCCCGCCCGTTCCCGTCCGCCGGGGCGCGACGCCGGTCGCGCGGTGCCGCCGGGAGGACGGTGGCGTCGAGGGCGGTGGCGTCGAGGGCAGTGGCGTCGAGGGTCGGGCCGCGCAGTTCGTCGCGGTACCACTCGGCGAGCGGGTCGCCGTCGGGGCCGCCCGCGAGGACCAGGCAGGCGGGCCGGGCGTCGGCGAGCACGGCCCGGCCGCGTTCCCCGCTGTCGGTGGTGCCGAGCCACACCAGGTGTCCCCCGGCCGCCAGCACACCGAGCAGGGCCGCGTACTGGTCCGGGCCCGGCGGCATCCGTACCGCGACGGGCGAGCCGGCCACGGTTCCCAGGCGGCGCAGCCCGGCCGCGACGGCCTCGGCCCGGTCGGCGAGTTCGCGGTACGGGACGTCCTGGCCGCGCCAGGACACCGCGACCGTGTCGGGGGTGTCCCGGGCCCAGCGGCGGGTCAGCTCGTCGACCGGCGGACCGTCGTAGGTCCCGGCCGCGAGACGGTCGGCCTCCCGCACCCGGTCGAGCAGCAACTCCGGGGGATCCAGGGCGAGTTCGGCCACATTCCGGTCGGGGGTGCGCAGCGCCGCGTCGAGCAGGGTGCGCAGCTGGTCGAGGATTCTTCGGGCGGAGGAGGCGTCGAACAGCTCGGTGCGGTACTCAAGGGTCCCGGTGAGCTCCGGCGCGGCGGGGTCCACGGTCAGGCGCAGATCGGCGGTGGCCGCACCGTGGTGGACCGGGTACTCCCGCACCTGGGTGCCGACGAGCCGCAGCCGGGGGTCGGACCCGCTGTCGCGGCAGACGAACACCGCGTCGCCCAGCGGCATCCGGCGCGCGTCGCGGTCCGTGCGCAGGGCGCCCACCAGGTGGGCGAAGGGCAGTCCGCGGTGGCCTTCGGCCGCGCGCATCCGGCGGGCGGTGGCCGCGGTCGCGTCCTGGAAGACGGGGTGCTCGGCGAAGTCGGCGACCAGCGGCAGCAGTTCGGTGTACGGACCGACGGACCGCACCGCCTCCGCGTCGGGGCGGGTGTCGGTGGGCACGGCCACGACCACGCGGTCCTCGTCGCCGTAGCGGCTCAGCAGTGTCTGGAAGGCGGTGAGCAGGACGGCGGCCGCGGGCACCCCGGTCCGGCGGGCGAAGCGGGTGACGCGGGCGGCGAGCGGGGCGCCGAAGGCGAAGGGCACCACGCCGCCCGCGCACGACGGGTGCGCGGGACGTGGCCGGTCGACGGGCAGCGACAGCGGCGGCGGCACCGGCGTCAACTGCGCGGCCCACCAGTCCTGAAGCTCGCGGAAACCCGCCGTGCCCTCCTGCGCGCGGCCGGCGCGGGCGTGGTCGGCGAAGCTCGCCGGAGTGCCGGTGAGGGCCGTCGCGGCGGGTTCGCCGGCGCGTTCGGCGGCGTAGCCCGCGGCAAGCTCGGCCAGCACGGTCGCCACGGACGGCTCGTCGGCGACCGCTCGGTGCGCCACAAGCAGCAGCCGGTGCGCGGTGGCTCCCAGGCGCAGCAGGACGAGTCGGGCCAGCGGCGCCTTTGCCGGGGCGAACGGGCGGGCGGCGAGTTCGGCGCAGAGGCGGTCGGCGTGCTCGGCACGGCCCGGTGCGGGGGTGGTGCAGAGGTCCAGGACGATCGGCGCGGCCGTGCCGTCGGGGCCGTCCGGCTCGTCGGGGTCCCATGCGGAGATCTGCTGCACCGGGCGGCCGGCGACGTCCACGAGGGCGGTGCGGAGGGTGGCGTGGCGGCGGCGCACCGCGCTCCAGGCGGCGTTCAGGGCCCGGACGTCGAGCTCGCCGTCGATGTGGAAGGCCCGGCACACGTGCGCGGCGGCGGCGCCTGGGACGAGTGCGTCCTGGAACCACAGGCCGTCCTGTGCCGCGGAGGTCACGGCCTGTCCGGCGGCCCGCTCGAGGGGAGCGGGCGTGCTCGTCGCTACGGTGAGTTCAGCCACGTTCACATCGTTGTCGGACCTGCATATCCGGGGCATCTCTTGATGTGCTGCTGTCCGTCCGGTGGCTCTGAACGCCCCGTTTCCCCTGCTCAGCCAACGAGTTCAGGCCAGGACCGATGACACCGGTCCTGGCCTGTTCGCGTCCGTTCCGCCGGCCCCGGGGAGCGTCTCCCCGGGGCCGTGGCACGGTCAGATGTAGTGGGTGTTGGGTTCGAGACCGCACAGCACCCGGCCGTACAGCTCCAGGTTGGTGTTGGGATGCAGGATGGCGTGCAGGTTCACGGTCTGGATGTCGCGCTCGATGCGCTGGATCGGGACCGAGCTGTACACGGAGGAGCCGCCGCTCGCCGTGTTCAGGATGTCCACGGCCTCCTTGGCCCGCTGGCACACGGCGCCCAGGTCGAGGCGGACCCGGGCCCGCTCCTCCAGCGTCCAGGGCTCCCCGGCAGCGGACTTGGAGTCCAGTGCCTCGGCGATGCGGTGGGCGTGGAACTCCGCCTCGTCGATCTTCACCGTGGCCTCGGCGACCTGGAGGTGGGTGAGCGGCGCCTCGCTCTGGCTCTCGTACGCGGTGTAGGTGATCTTCCGTCCCGGGAGGCGCTCGAAGAACGCGTCCTTGGCGGCCTTGGCCATGCCGAGGGCGGGTGCGCCGACCGTGGCGCAGGCCGTGGGCATGAACGGGGTGTTGTAGACCGGCGAGTCGGCGTTCGCCACCGAGCTGTGCTGTCCCTGCAGTACGGGAATCATGGACATCACCCGGTTCTCCGGGACGAACACGTTCTCGGCGACCGTGGTGACGCTGCCGGTGCTGCGCAGGCCCGAGGTGTGCCAGTCGTCGATGATCTGGAGCTCCGACATCGGGATGAGCACCATGACCGGCTCGTGCTGGCCGTCGGGCGTGGGCCGCACCGCCGCGTTCACGTTCCACTGGCTCTGCTGGGAGCCGGTGTTGAACGACCACTTGCCGTTGACGAGGTAGCCGCCGTCGGTGGGTACGGCCATCGCGCCGGGGCTGAGGATGCCGCTGATCCGCACGTCGGGGTCGGCGAACACCTCGTCCTGGACCTCGTCGGGGAACAGCCCGACCATCCAGGAGCTGATCGCCCAGACCGACGCCGTCCACGCCACCGAGCCGTCGCCCCGCGCCAGTTCGGAGATGACGTCGACGACGGTGCGGGAGTCGGACTCGTGGCCGCCGTAGCGCGCGGGCACCCGCATCCGCAGTACTCCGGAGTCCTTCAGGGCCTCGATCGTCTCGTCGTGCAGCCGGCGGTTCTCCTCGCCCCACGGGGCGTTGCGCTGCAGCAGCGGCACCAACTCCTGGGCACGGCGGACGAGTTCGGCCCGGGACAGGGTCTGGGTGAGTTGCATCAATTCCTCCTCGGTGGCAGCGGAGCAGGGCAGTGTCGCGGCCGGGACCTGGCGTGTCCGGTACGCCGGGCCTCGGCCAGCCGCGGCAACAGCGCCCCGCGGCCAGGGGTTTCCGGCTTCTGCGGCGCGCGCACTGCCGACCGTCGCAGTCGGCGGTGCGGGGCGCATCTTCCGGGTTGCGGTGCCAGGGCTCGTCTCTCGGTCGGGGAGACGCCCCCTGGGACGGGCGGGTGGTTCAGAGCGGGTACAGGACGTCGGTGAGCTGCTCGGACGCCTGCCAGAGGCGCCGGTGGACCCCGGTGTCGCGGGCGGAGCGGCCGGCGCGGACGAGACCCGGCGCGCCCCGGGTCTCGGTCAGGCCCTGCGGGCCGTAGAACTCGCCGCCGCGGACGCCGGGGTCGGTGGCCGCGCGGAGGGTGGGCAGCATGCCGTCGTACGCGGACCGGAGGAACAGCGGGGCGAAGAGGGGCCCGGCCAGGCGGAGCGCCGCGGGGAAGTCACGGCCGAGGCCGGTCCCCGCGAGGCCGGGGTGCGCGGCCACCGAACGGATGCCGGAGCCCGCCTCCTGGAGCCTGCGCTGCAGTTCGACGGCGAACATCAGGTTGGCCAGCTTGGACTGCGCGTAGGCCCGGTATCTGCTGTAACGGCGCTCGGCGTCGAGGTCGTCCAGGTCGATACGGCCCAGCCGGTGCAGATAGCTGCTGACGGTGACCACGCGGGCTTCCGGCGCCGCCCGGAGCAGGTCGAGGAGGCGTCCGGTGAGCGCGAAGTGACCCAGGTGGTTGGTGGCGAACTGCAGCTCGTGGCCGTCGACGGTGCGGGCCTCGCCGGTCCACATCACTCCCGCGTTGTTGATCAGGAGGTCGATGTGCGCGCAGCGGTCGTGGAGTTCCTTCGCCGCGTCGCGCACCGACGTGAGGCTCGACAGGTCGAGCAGCTGGACGGTGAGGTCGGCGGTCGGCACCTCGGCCGTGATCCGGGCGGCGGCGGTGGCGCCCCGGTCCGGGTCGCGTACGGCGAGGACCACGCGGGCGCCGGCCCGCGCCAGTGCGGTGGCGGTCTCCAGGCCCAGACCTGAGCTGGCCCCGGTGACGACGGCCGTGCGGCCGCGCTGGTCCGGGGCGTCGGCCGCGGTCCACTTCTTTGCGGTGCCCAAAGCTCTCTCCCTTCGGGTGATGTGGTGCCGCGGCCGTGCCACGTGTCAGGCTCAGGCCGGGCTCTGGCCGCCCTGCGGTGCGGTGGCGCGCCCGTACCCGTGCTCGACGATCCGGCGGGCCGACTCCTCGTAGCACTCGGGCTGTTCGGGCAGCTTGGTGGCCAGGCCGTCGACGTAGCGGTTGTACATGCAGAAGGCCGCGGCTATGAGGACGGTGTCGTGCAGGTCGGTGTCGTCGGCGCCCGCGGCACGGGCGGCGGCGACGGCCTCGTCCGAGACCGGCCGGGCCGCGTGCTGCACCTCGGCCGCGACCCGCAGCAGCGCGCGCAGCAGCTCGCTGACGGGTGCGGTGCCGGGGTCGGCGAGCACCGCCTTCACCAGGTCCGCGCCGCCGTCGAGTTGGGCGGCGGCGAAGGCGCTGTGCGAGTCGGAGCAGAAGCGGGTGCCGTTCAGCTCGGATACGTAGGCCGCGATCAGTTCGCGCTCACCGGGGCTCAGCGACGGGGTGCCGGTACGCAGCAGCGCGTCCGCGAGCCGGCTCAAGGGGTCGGCG
This sequence comes from Streptomyces boluensis, assembly GCF_009908195.1. Classification (GTDB taxonomy): domain Bacteria; phylum Actinomycetota; class Actinomycetes; order Streptomycetales; family Streptomycetaceae; genus Streptomyces; species Streptomyces boluensis. The sequence continues at coordinate 87,804 of NZ_JAAAHS010000002.1, forward strand.
GTGTCCGGGCGTTGGGCCAGCAGGCCGCTGATGCCCGGCAGGTCGTTGGTGAGCTCGATGTGCGCCACAGTTGGGTCCTCTCCTACGTGTGAGCCGGCTCGGCGGTCGCGGCGTGGTGGGCCTCGACCAGCGCGACGGGCGGCTCCGCGTCCAGATAGAAGTGATCTCCGGGGACCTTATGCGCGCGGAACGCACCGCGGGTCTGTCTCGCCCAGGACGCCACGTCGTGCGGGGCGGCGATCGGGTCGTCCGCGGCGGCGAGGGCGGTGATCGGGCAGTGCAGCGGCGGGCCGGGGCGGTGGGCGTAGCTGTCGGCCATGTGGATGTCAGCGACGACGTAGGGGAAGACCCGTTTCAGGAGGGCGGGTTCGGCGAGCAGCTCGGGGTGCACCCCGCCGAGGGCGACGATCTCCTCGACGATGGCGGCGTCGTCGCGCAGGGCGGCCTGCGTCAGGGTGCCCTTGCGGGTGTGCGGCCCGCGGGCTCCGGAGACGAACAGGTGGCTGACGGCGACACCGACGTGTTCCAGGTACCGGGCGGCCTCGAAGGCGACCCAGGCGCCCATGCTGTGCCCGAAGAACACCAGGGGGCGGTCCGTGAGGGGGCGGGTGGCGCGGGCGATGTCGCGGGCAATGTCGTGCGCCATCCGCCGCAGGTCGGTGGCGAACGGCTCGTGGGCGCGCCGCGCACGTCCCGGATAGCACACGGCGTGCACCTCGCTGCGGGAGCAGAGCCGGTCCCAGGGTGCGTAGAAGGCAGCCGTGCCGCCCGCGTGCGGGAAGCAGACAAGACGCTGCTCCGCCTCGGGGCGTGGGCTCATGCGCTGCAGCCAGGTCATCGCGGTCTCCCGTTCAAGCCCGGCCGTGCGGGTGTCGTCGCGGGCCTGAGCGCGCGGCGGGCCGGGGCGGCGTGGTTCAGGCG
>NZ_JAAAHS010000020.1 GCF_009908195.1 Streptomyces boluensis
CTCCGCCTCGACCCCGGCGAACCGGGCACCCCTGGGCCTGCGCGACGCACGTGCCGGGCGATCGGGGGCACCCTCGGCACCCGCCGACACGGCGACGGAGGGCGCCGAGCGCTCCAACTCCTCGATCCGGAACCGGAGTTCAGCACTGCGGGCCGTGGCGCGTTCGTGGTCGTCGCGGGCCCAGGCAAGGTCGAGCCGGAGCCGTTCGACGTCCTCGGGTGCGGCGCCGGGCAGCCGCGCGGCGAGGTCGGCCTGGCGCTCGGCCGCGTACCGCCGCTCCACGAGCATCAGGTCGAGCCGCTCACCGAGGAGTTGCCGTACGCCGGGCCGGGCGTCGTGGGCCGTGCGTGCCGCCTCGTGCAGGGTGCGGGCCAGGGCGGTCTCGCGCTCGGCGGCGTGGGTGCCGTGGTCTGCGGCGAGGTCGTGGAGGAGGGCCTGCACCACGTCCCAGGGCGGCACCTCCGCGCCGTCGAGGCAGGCCGCCATGCCATCGGGGTCGCGCTGCCAGAACACTCCGCACCAGCCCGCCTCCTGGTCGAGGCGGGAGAGCAGATCCTCGAAGTACGACGCGAACTCGCCCCCGTCGTCGTGGAGTTGTCGCCCCAGTGCCATCCGCCCGCCCCTGTCCGCTCGGTCAGCGGGGACCGCTCGGCCGCTCCGGCACCGTTTGCCCGGCCCGCCCGTTCGGTCCCGTCATCCGGCAGGCATTCGACACCCACGGTGTTACGGGACGGCTACGGGGAGTTTTCGGCCGGGGCACCGCACCCTCACCCCTCGGCCGGGTCCGCGAGCACCACACCGACGCCCGTGTGCGGCCGCTTCCCCAGGCGGACGAGCGTCGCGGGGATGTCCAACAGCCAGTACTGCAACCGGTACTTGCGCCCCAGGAGCTTGCGCAGGCGCGGCATCTCCGTGGCCGTCAGGAAGCGTGCCGTGCCGTCCACGCCGACGGCGTCAGGCCCCACCCGGCCGCGCAGATCGCAGGCGGTGACGCGGACCCGCTGGTCGCGGTGGAGGCGCTTGACCTTCCACGAGTCGGTACGGGTCCACACCCACAGCTCGCCGTCCGCGCGCACGACCCACACCGGCGTCGCGACCCCGGTGCCGTCCTTGCGGTACGTGGTGAGGCTGATGTACCGGGCGCGGCCGAGCTCGTCGAGGTTCATGGGCGGGAGCCTAGGCCGTTTCCTTCGGATCAGGCCGGATCCGGTCGGCGGTGCGGGGCGGTCGAGTTGAGCGGGGTCTGGTGCGTGCAGCTGCAAGGCGGAGGAGGGCGCCACTGCGGAGCATTGGCAACCGACGACAACGCCGCAGATGTGCGTGCCAGACCCCGCGACCCCGGCAAGATCCGAAGGAGACGGCCTACGTGCCGGGTGCGGGCGGCGAACCGCCCGGACTCCCGGCGTGCGTGAGGGTCTCCCAGGCGACGAAGAGGTCGTCGGTCCCAGCCGGGCGCATCTTCGCCGCGAGCCGCTCGGTGTGCGGCACGGGCAGGTGCAGGCGGTTCTTGAGGTGGTTGAGGGCGACTTCGAGGTCCGGCCCGAGGGTCAGCTCCGGCTTGCCGCCGCACAGCCACTTGGGGACGGCACCGCCCGACTGGTACTCGGCGTGCAACTCCGTTGCGGCGAGCAGCCGTTGGCGTACGTCGCCGTAGAGGTCCACGCCCTGGTGGTGTGCGGTCTCGGCGCTGTGCGCGGTCGCGGCGACGGCGTACCCGACGTGCTCGAAGTTGCGGCAGGACTCCTGCCCGAGGCCGTCGACGTACCGCCGCTGCCCGAACCAGTACTCCCGGATCCGCTCCGGACTGTCGGCCTTGCCGCCGGGCGGCGGGACCGGCAGCGAACCGTCGGAGCGCAGATAGAAGTACGCGGGCACGCGCGCCCGGAACCGGCCGATGGCGCGGTCGAACACCTCGCGGTCGTCCAGGAAGACGCCGATGTTGAGGGCGGCGTCGGTCATGGTGAGGTCCCAGTTGCCGTTGTAGTCGGCGACCTCGACGTCGAACTCGCCCAGGTAGGCGTGGCGCAGCATGTCCGAGAAGCGCGCCACCCGCGCCTTCGGCCAGCCGTCGTAGGTGTGCCGCACGATCTCGGCGGCGCGCGCCCATGTCGAGCCCGCCCAGGCGGCCTGCAGCGCGGAGTTGTCCTCGGTGTGGTCGCGCAGCACCTTCGACCAGCCGTCCATGATCCGCACGGCCTTCTCGGCGTGCGCCCGCTTCCCGGTGACCGTCCAGAGCAGTGCCTGGGTGTACGCGGCGACGGCGTCCTCGCGCTCGGCGGTGCAGGCGGGCGGGTTCTGGTACGGCTTGCAGGCGACGACGGCGACGGGGCGCGGCCGGTAGCCGGGCTTCGCGTACCGGCTCCCGGTCATCGCGCGGTACGCGGAGGCCCAGGGTTCGGCGCCGGACGCCACATGGGCGCGGAGCGCGTCGAGCTGGCCACGGTCGAGGAGCACTCCGGGGTGCGCGAAGGCACGGGGAGCGGCGGACTCGGGCGCGACCCCGGCCTGCTCGGCGGCCCGCTCAGCGGTGGCCTGCGGGGCGGTGGCGCAGGCGGTCAGGAGCGCGACTGATGCGCCGAGGGCGAGGAACCCACGGCGGACGGCGCGCGGTCGGGTGGACATACGAGCAGCGTCACCCGGAGCGTCCCGGCCCGCAGGATCTGTTGCTCCGCCCGCGCCCGCTCCCGCGCCGCCTACGCGGCTGTCGGTGCCGCCGGCAGCGGCGCGCAGCTGCTGAGCAGTTCGTCGAGGGAGAGGCCGAGGGTCCCGGCGAGGGCCGCGACGGTGAAGAAGGCCGGGGTGGGCGCGCGGCCCGTCTCGATCTTGCGGAGGGTCTCGGCGGAGAGTCCGGCGCTGGCCGCGACCTCGACCATGCTCCGGCCGCCGCGCGCCACACGCAGCAACTGGCCGAGCCGCTCGCCGCGTTCGCGCTCTTCGGGGGTGAGGGGTGTGCGCACCATGCGCCCACTCTACTACGGGCCCCATTTTTATACCGGTATAGTAATTGGCATGGTGGAACTCAAGACAGACGCGTCCATGGACGCGATGCGCGAAGCGGGCCGCGTGGTGGCCCGCGCACTGACAGCGGTACGGGACGCGGCGGACGTCGGCGTCACCCTGCTCGACCTGGACGAGGTGGCGCACGGCGTGCTGCGCGAGGCGGGCGCCGACTCCCCCTTCCTCGGGTACCGGCCCGCCTTCGCGCCGACCCCGTTCCCCGCGGTCCTGTGCACCTCGGTGAACGACGCGATCGTGCACGGCGTCCCGACCGGCTACCGGCTGCGCGACGGCGACCTGGTCTCCGCGGACTTCGGCGCCCTGCTCGGCGGCTGGGCCGGCGACTCGGCGATCAGCTTCACCGTCGGCGGGGCGCGCGCCGCCGACACCCGGCTCGTGGAGACCGCGTTCGCGGCCCTGGACGCGGGCATCGCGGCGGCCGTCGTCGGCAACCGCATCGGCGACATCGCGCACGCCATCGGCACGGTCTGCCGTGGCGCCGGGTACGGAGTGCCGGACGGCTTCGGCGGACACGGCATCGGCCGCCAGATGCACGAGGACCCGGGGGTGCCGAACGAGGGCCGCCCCGGCCGCGGGATGAAGCTGCGGCACGGCATGGTCCTGGCCATCGAGCCGATGCTGATCGGCGGCGGCAAGGACGACTACTACGCGGACCGGGACGGCTGGACCCTGCGCACCACCGACGGCAGCCGCGCGGCGCACGCCGAGCACACCGTGGCGATCACCGACTCGGGGCCGCGGATCCTGACGGCGCTCTGAGCCGCGTCAGCTCCCCGCGAGGAACTTCCGCGCCAGCGCCGAGCCGACCTTCGCGGCCTGCGCCCGGCTCTGGATCGGCTCGACCTGCGATCCCTGGAAGAAGATGTACGTCACCTCGCCGCCCGCCCCGCCCCGTACCGGATGCGGGTTGATGCCGAGGGCGCGGGCCGTGGCGTACGACGCCTCGCCGATCAGGTCCGTGGGGCCGGTGTCGCCGACGACCGCGTACTGCACCTTGCCCCGGTAGATGACGGCCGCCAGGCCACCGCCCCACACCTTGGCGTCGCGGTGGTTCCACATCTTGCTGGCGCCCGGCACCACCACGTACGGCAGCGCGGCCGAGTCGAGTTGGCCGCCGCGAGAGTCCTGGAAGGCCGTCTCGGGCTGGAAGTAGGGGTCAGTGCGCTTGTTGCAGACCTGGCTGGGGCGGCCGTCGCAATCGATGTCCAGGTCGGCCTTCCAGTGCACGACGCCCTTGCCGCCGCAGACCGGGATGTTGGCCGGGGCCCCGTCGTCGGCACGGTACTTGCCGTGCGAGATCTGCTTGCAACCCTGGACCTTGGCGAGCAGGGCGGCGGCCGCCCCGCCCCCGCCCTCCTGCGCCACCGCGGGCGGAGCCAGCGTGGCGAGGAGGACGGGAGCGAGAACGGCCGGAACCAGTCGCACGGAATTCAGCGCACGCAAGGGGCACCTCTACAGCTCGGTCAGGGGCTCGGGTGCACCACCCTTGCCGAGCCCCCGCCCCGCCGCACCTTTTCCGCCGCCGCCAGCCACCGTCCGTCGGGCAGCCGCTGCACACCGGTGGCCGCGCCGATCTCCGGGTTGGCCTTGAACGCGTGCCCGAGCGCCTCGAGCCGCTGCCTCAACTCACTGTCGTACAGGCCGGGTTCGAGTTCGGTCGCGGCCGCGTTGCGCTGGCTGGCGCGGGGCGCGGCGATCGCGTCGACCAGCGGCAGGCCGCGGTCGACCACTCCGGTGAGGGTCTGAAGGACCGTGGTGATGATGGTGGCGCCGCCCGGCGAGCCGAGCGCGAGCACCGCACGGCCGTCGTCGAGGACGATCGTCGGCGACATCGACGAACGCGGCCGCTTGCCGGGACCCGGCAGGTTCGGGTCGTGCACGTCCGGGTTCGCCGGGGCGAAGGAGAAGTCGGTCAGCTCGTTGTTGAGCAGGAACCCGCGCCCCGGCACCGTGATGCCGCTGCCGCCGGTGGTCTCGATGGTGAGGGTGTACGCGACCACGTTGCCCCACTTGTCGGAGGCCGTCAGATGCGTGGTGTTCTCGCCCTCGTACGGGGTCGGCGCGGCCTTGTCGCCGGTGCTGCACGGCTTCGGGTCACGCGGGTCGCCGGGGGCGAGCGGGCTGGTGAGCGCCTTGTCGTCGCGGATCAGGCACGCGCGCGAGTCGGCGAACTCCTGGCTAAGGAGTTCCTTGGTCGGTACGTCCTCGAAGGCCGGGTCGCCCACCCAGCGGCCCCGGTCGGCGAACGCGATCCGGCTGGCCTCGATATAGCGGTGCAGGTACTCGGCCTCGGTGGCCTTCGACAGGTCGGTGCGCTCCAGGATGTTCAGCGCCTCGCCGACGGTGGTGCCGCCGGAGGACGAGGGCGCCATGGAGTACAGGTCGAGCCCCCGGTACTCGGACCGGCTCGGCGCCTGCCGCTTCACTCCGTACCCGGCGAGGTCCGCGGTGGTGAGGTCGCCGGGGCGGGCCTCGCGCCCGGAGGCGGGGTCGACGGGCGGCTCGTTGACCGTGTTCACGATCTCGCGGGCGAGCTTGCCCCGGTAGAGGGCGCCGCTGCCCTTGCTGCCCAACTCCGCGTACGTACGCGCCAGATCGGGGTTCTTGAACACCGAGCCGACCTTCGGCAGCTCACCGCCGGGCAGGAACAGCTCCGCCGAGGCCGGGAAGTCGGCGAACCGCTCCTGGTTGCCCTCGGTCTGCGCGCGGAACGTGTCGTCCACGACGAAGCCCTTCGCCGCGAGCCGCTCGGCGGGCTTCAGCAACTGGCCGAGCGAGCGGCTGCCCCAGGAGTCGAGCGCCGCGTCCCAGGTGGCGGGCGTACCCGGGGTGCCCACGCTGAGCCCGCTGGTGACGGCGGCGTCGAACGGGATCGGCTTGCCGTCCTCCAGGAACAGCCCCGCGTCCGCGCTGCCGGGCGCCGTCTCACGCCCGTCGACGGTGTGCACCTTGCCGGACTTCGCGTCGTAGTACACGAAGTAGCCGCCACCGCCGATGCCCGCCGAGTACGGCTCGGTGACGCCGAGCGCGGCGGCCGTGGCGACGGCCGCGTCCACCGCGTTACCGCCCTCGCGGAGCACCTCGATGCCCGCGGCGGAGGCGTCCGGGTCGACGCTGGACACCGCCCCGCCGTGCCCCACCGCCACCGGCGACTTCGGCGGGGCCGAGGCACCGCCGGACCCGGCGGGCGACGAAGGGGGCGCTGCCGCACCCACCGCCACCAAAGCGCCCGAAACGGCGAGCAGCGACAGATTCCGCGCAACTGGACGACGCATCCGTACCTCCGGTCAACGACTGTCAGCGCAGCGTAACTTCAGCGCACGGCCGCGTCAGGCCCCTCTCGAACATGGGTACGCGGTCGGGCTAGAGTGCCCGCCCATGAGTGAAGACCTTGTGAACGCCGTCCTGGGTGTGCTCGCCGCGGGGGTCGTCGCCTCCCTCGGCTGGTTCGCCCGTACGTATCTGTGGAAGCGCAAGCTGCGCCGGAAGCAGGCCTTCCTCGGACTGCCCGCCAACGCGGAGTCGCTGCTCGTCGTGCACCGCGAGGGCGGCGGCCCGGAGCTCTCGGTGTCGCGTACCGACATGTTCTCGCTGCTCGAACTCTCCGCGCTGATCAAGGACTGCGGGGCGCACGCCCAGGTGATCGCGCACGACACGGCGCAGCAGGGCTTCGGTGAGCGCACCGAGTTCTGTGTCGGCGGGCCGTCCTCCAACCGCCGGATGGCGGCGCACATGCACTCGCTGCTGCCCGGCATACGCGTCAACTCGGACCCGGAGCCGGGGCCTGACCGGGGCGCGTTCCAGATCGGCAGCGAGCGCTACCGGATGGAGCCGGGCCGCGCCGAGTACGTCGTCCTCGCCCGGCTCACCGCGGGCCAGGGGCAGGCCGCGAGACCGGTGTTCCTCTTCTGCGGCCAGCGGGCCGTCACCAACCAGGCGGCGACCCGCTATCTGGCCCGCAACCACGAGCGCCTGTCCCGCAAGCACGGCGCCAACTCCTTCGTCCTGCTCCTGAAGGTCGTCAACTCGCAGGCGTACGGCCCGGACGTCGTCGAGCTGGTCTCCGACGTGACGCGCGCCGCGCAGGCCCCCGCACCGGCTCCGACGGCGCGCACCTCGCACCGCGCGACCAAGGACTGACCGAGCACACCGCTACGCGATCCGCAGCGGCAGCTCCTTGATGCCGTTGATGAAGTTGGACACAAGGCGGCGCGGTGGCCCGGCGGGCGCGAGCACCGGGAACTCCCGCAGCGCCTCCTCGTAAAGCACCCGTAGTTGCAGCCGGGCGAAGTGCGCGCCCAGGCAGACGTGCGGCCCGTCCCCGAACGACACGTGCGGGTTGGCCGTACGCCCCAGGTCGAGGCGGTGCGGCTCGGTGAACACCCGCTCGTCGTGGTTGGCCGACGCGTGCAGCACGACGACCTTGTCGCCCGCCTCGATCCGCTGCCCGGCGAGTTCGGTGGCGCGGGCGGCGGTGCGGCGGAAGGTGAGCACCGGCGGGTGGTGGCGCAGCAGTTCCTCGACGGCCGACGCCATGGAGACCTCGCCCGCGCGCAGGCGGCGCTGCTCGCCCCGGTGTCCGGCGAGCGCGAGCAGCCCGCCGGGGGCGGCGGAGCGCACGGTGTCGTTGCCCGCGACGGTGAGCAGGAAGAAGAACATCTCCAGCTCGGGCGCGGTGAGCCGGGTGTCGCCGTCGGTGGCGTGCGCGAGCGCGGTCATCACGTCGTCGCTGGGGTGGCGCCGCTTGAACGCCGCGAGCCGCTGCGCGTAGTCGAACATCTCCCCCAGCATCGCGGGCGAGCGCGGGTTGGCCGGCCGCCCCTCGGGCCCGTCGGCGGCGGCGCCCGACTCGTCCGGGTCCTGGTAGCCGATGACCCGCTGGGTCCAGGTGAGCAGCAGCCCGCGGTCGCCCTTCGGTACGCCGAGCAGATCCGCGAGGTTGAGCAGCGCGTAGTCGTCGGTGACGGTGCCGACCAGGTCGACGACCTCGCCCGACTCCCGTGCCGCGCCCAGGAGTTGACGGGCCCGCGCGCGGACGACCGTCTCGAAGCGCTCGATCCGCCCCCGCGTGAACGCCCGGCTGACGAGCCGCCGCAGCCGCAGGTGGTCGTCGGCGCCGCCGCTGCCGGACGACGGGTCCTGGTTGAGCATCATGCGGCGGATGAACGGCAGGTCGGCGGGGTCGGGGTCGCGGATCTGGGTGGCGCCCAGGTGCGAGGAGAACAGCCGCGGTTCCTTGAGTACGCGGACGACGTCGGCGTGCCGGGAAACCGCCCAGAAACCGGGCCCGGCGGGCCAGCCGAGCACCTCATACTCCTCCTGCCAGGCCACCGGGTGGTGCTCGCGCAGCGTGCGGTAGGCCTGGTGCGGGATGCCGGAGCGGTAGATCCGCGGATCGAAGACATCGGGCACCGACGGCGGGGCCGCGGGCCGCGCGCTGGCCGTCACAGGTGCTCCGCGCGCAGGAAGTCCTCGACGGTACGGACGAGTTCGAGCGGCGTCTCGTCCATGGCGTAGTGCCCGGCCCGGTCGAGCACGGCCAGTTCGGAGCGTACGTAGTGGCGGGACCAGGTCTGCCGCATCAGGTCCGCGCCGAGCGCCGGGTCGAGCGCGCCGACGACGGCGAGCGCGGGCACGGTGCTGCCCGCCACCTCCGTGTGGAAGTCCTCGCGGGCCCAGGAGTCGAGCCAGGCGCGGAACGCCTTCGCGTCGCTGGTGTCGAAGGACTGCCGCACCATCCGCTCCAGCCAGGCGCCCGGCCGGTCGCCGCCGGTCGTGGAGTCGAGGATGACCCGCCGGCTCTCCGCCCGCTCGGCCGCGGACGCGAACAGCTCCCACTGCTCCGGCGGCAGCGCGAGCCCCGAGGCGGGCACCGGCGACACCCCGACGAGCCGCCGCACCCGGTCCGGCACCTGGGCGAGCACCCGCTGCGCCACCGAGCCGCCCATGGAGTGCCCGATCAGCGAGAACCGGTCCCAGCCGAGGTGGTCGGCGAGCGCCACCAGGTCGGCGGCGCCCTCCCCGGTGGTGTACGCGCCGGACTCGCTCCGCGCCTCCCCGTAGCCGCGCAGGTCCACGAGGGCGTATGTGAACGACTCCTGGTCCAGGTCGGCGCGCACCCCCGCGTAGGCGCTCCGGTCGGCGAGCCAGCCGTGCACCGCGAAGACCTTGTGGGGTCCGGTTCCGATGAGGGCGTGGGGCAACAGGAAGGAGGCCACGGTGACTCCGTTCACGAGAGAGAAGGCGGCGCCGGTCGGCCGCGCGCCCCCCAACCTGGCCCCAACTCCCCTTTCCGGCAAGGGCGCAGAGTGGTCATGGGGCCGCATGGCGGATGCGGCCCGCGCCCGCCCTGCGCCCCGGTGCAATCCATGTCACATCGGTCCGAGGGGATTTTTCCGCCGTACGCGGCAACCCCGGCCCCGCTGCGCGACTCCTCCCCGGTGGAACTGAGAGCACTGGAGGTCTCCCGTTGAGCCGCACACGCCCGAGCCGCATACGCCGCCACACCCCGCTCGGCCGCCGGGCCCGAGCCGCCGCGTATCTGGGCACGGCCACCCTCACCCTGACCCTGACCGCCTGCGGAAGCGCCGCCGGTGACGCGGGCGCCGACCTGGGCGGCGCCGAGAACGCCACGATCTCGGTGAATCTGAAGGGCGAGCGGGCGAAGCCGGGCGAGCGGGTCGAGGTGAAGCTGGCCGCGGGCCGCCTCGCGGACGTACGGGTCGGGGACGACAAGGACGGCGAACTCACCGGCCGGATCGCGAAGAGCGGCCGCACCTGGACCTCGGACCGCGTGGCCTCGCCCGGCACCGCGTACACGGTGACGGCGAAGGACGACCGCGGCCGTACGGCGAAGCGGACGTTCGCGACGGAGGCGGCGGGTCGGGTCAACAAGCTCACCCTCGCCCCCGGGAACAGGACCACGGTGGGCGTCGCCCAGCCCCTGTCGATCGTCTTCGACAACCCGGTGAAGAACAAGAAGGACGTGGAGCGGCACCTCAAGGTCACCACGTCCAACGGCACAGAGGGTACGGAGGGCTCATGGGGGTGGATCACCGACTACTCCGGCAAGGACCGCGTCGACTGGCGCCCGAAGGAGTACTGGAAGCCCGGCACCGAGGTGAAGCTCGCCGCCGACCTCGACGGCGTGAACTCCGGTACGGGCGGCGGCTGGTTCGTACGCGACTACGACACGTCGTTCACGATCGGCCGGAGCCAGCAGGTCACCGTCGACCTGGACAGCAAGCGCCTGACCCTCGCCCAGGACGGCAAGGCGGTCCGCTCCGTCCCGATGTCGGCCGGCACCCCCGGCGGCGACAAGGCCTCGTGGGGCGGGGTGAACGTGCTGATGGCGAAGGAGGGCACGATCAGGATGAACTCCGAGACGGTCGGCCTCGGCGACGCCTACGACAAGATGGTCGACCACTCGATGCGGCTGACCTGGTCGGGCATGTACGCACACGCGGCGCCGTGGAACGCCTCGTACTTCGGCAACACCAACCACAGTTCGGGCTGTGTCGGCATGAGCGACGGCGACGCCGGGTGGCTCTACGCGGCGGCGCAGGTCGGCGACCCGTTCGTCACGAAGGGCTCGGGCCACAAGGGCACCGCGGACGTGGGCAACGGCTACGGGCTCTGGAACCTGAGCTGGGACGAGTGGCAGGCCAAGAGCGCGCTGCACGGCGGTGGCGAGTCCCAGTGATCGTTACTTTGGCGTAACTTACCGACGGGTTACCTTGGGTAAACGCCAGAGGTTACCGTCGGGTCACTTTCACATCGGACCGTGAGGAGTGACCCGTGGGACCCGTGGGAGAACCGCGTCGCAAGGCCCTGCGCAGCACCGCCGCAGGCACACTCTCGGCGGCCCTGGTCGCGGGCGCCGCCTTCGGCCTGGCCCCCGCCGCCCAGGCCGCACCCGCCACACAGACCACCACCACCGCGGACGTGTGCTTCGTCGACATCGCGGGCGACGGCGGCACCGTACTGAAGGCCAATGTCTTCACCCCCGGCGACGCCAAGCCGGGCGCGCACTACCCGACGATCGTGCTGCCCACCAGCTGGGCCATGCCGCAGATCGAGTACGTCGCGCAGGCCAAGAAGCTCGCCGACTCCGGCTATGTGGTGGTCAGTTACAACTCGCGCGGCTTCTGGCAGTCCGGCGGCGAGATCGAGACCGCGGGCCCCGAGGACATCGCCGACGCCCGCAAGGTGATCGACTGGACCCTCGCCCACACCCCGGCCGACCCCGACCGGATCGGCATGGCGGGTGTCTCGTACGGCGCGGGCATCAGCCTGCTCGCCGCCGCCCACGACAAGCGGATCAAGGCGGTCGCGGCACTCAGCGGCTGGGCCGACCTGATCGGCTCGATCTACTCGGGCCGCACCCAGCACCTCCAGGCGGCGGGGCTGCTCGGCGGCGCGGGCGTGCTCACCGGCCGCCCGAGCGCCGAACTCACGCAGACGCTCAAGGACTTCACCAGCTCCAACCTGGACAAGGAGGAGGAGATGATCGCGTGGGGCAAGAAGCGCTCCCCCGCGACCTACCTCGACGCCCTCAACAAGAACGGCACCGCCGTCATGCTCGGCAACGCCTGGGGCGACTCCCTCTTCCCGCCCAACCAGTACGCCGACTTCTACGAGAAGCTCACCGGCCCCAAGCGCCTGGAGTTCCGCCCCGGCGACCACGCCACCGCCGAGGCCACCGGCCTGCTCGGCCTGCCCAACGACGTATGGACCAACTCGCAGCGCTGGTTCGACCGTTACCTCAAGGACGAGCACAACGGCATCGACCAGGAGCAGCCGGTCCAGCTCAAGCCCCGCACGGACGGCGCGTACGAAGGCTATGCGGACTGGAAGTCGGTCGGCGCGGACCGCCGCAAGATCGACCTCGGCGGCACCCACACCCTGCGTACCAATGTCGACTCGGGCGCCAACGGCGGCACCGTGATGCTGACCGGTCTCCTCGACCAGTTCACGAAGCTCCCGCCGCTGGCGTCGATCCCGCTGCTGCCGCGCTCGTACGCGGCGGTCTGGCAGTCGGAGAAGTACGCGAGCCCTGGGCGGGTGCGCGGCACCGCGAAGGTGCACACCACGGTCACGAGCACCGAGTCGAGCGGCACCCTCGTCGCGTATCTCTACGACGTGGGCCCGCTCGGCGTCGGCAAGCTGGTCAGCCACGCGCCGTACACCTTCCACGACAAGGCGCCCGGCCGGGCGTTCGGCGTGGACCTGGAGTTGTTCTCCACGGCCTACGACGTCCCGGCCGGGCATCGCCTCGCCGTGGTGGTCGACACGGCCGACCCGCTCTACATCGAGCACAACCCGACCGGCGCGCAGCTGACCTTCTCCTCCCCCGCGGCCGACCCGAGTTACGTGTCGGTCCCGCTGCGCGAGCAGTGATCTCCGGCTGCTGCCGGGTCGGCTTGGCTCTACGAGCTACTGCGCACCCGGCAGCAGCGTCCCTGGTTCGGCCGGGGCTACGTGCACGGCCTCCGTCTTGGGACTGCGCCTCTGCCGCTTGGACACCCAGGTGGCGAACCACGACAGAAGCATGCACATCCCGATGTAGATCGGTGAGATCACCATCACCACGGGGATGAACGGCAAATCGTAGTCGAGATTCGAGGCGATGAGTTTGCCCGCGTGCAGGAACTCCTCGTAGGTGATGAGGTACCCGAGCGAGGTGTCCTTCAGGGCGACCACCAGCTGGCTGATGATGGCGGGCAGCATGGCCCGTACCCCCTGCGGGGCCAGGACGTAGTTCATGACCTGCGTCTTGCGCATGCCGAGCGAGTACGCGGCCTCCCGCTGGCCGCGCTCGACGGAGTTGATGCCGGAGCGGAACACCTCGGCGAGCACCGAGCCGTTGTAGAGCGTCAGTCCGGCGACGAGCGCGGGCAGCGGCTGCACCTTCAGGGCCACGAAGATGAAGAAGATCATCACGAGGACCGGCATCGCGCGGAAGAACTCGACGATCAGGGTGGCCAGCCAGCGCACCGGCTTGTGGTCGGATAGCCGCCCCACCGCGAGCACCGTGCCGAGCGCGAGCGAGAGCACCGCGGCGATGGCGAAGGCCTTGAGCGTGTTGCCGAGGCCCCGCAGCAGCAGCTCCTGGATGCCCTTGTACTCGAAGGGTGTCCACTTGGTGGCGGTGAACTGCTCGGTGTCGAAGAGCAGATACAGGACCCAGGCCACGAGCCCCACGATGAGCAGGGTCGAGAGCACGCCGTACGCGAAGTGCCGCTTACGGGTGTTCGGCCCGGGGATGTCGTACAGGGCGGACGAGTCGTGCTGTGCGGTCGCGGTCATCGGGCGACTCCCCAGCGCTTCTCCATGTAGTTGAAGATCGCGCTGATGGTGAGGGTGATGATGAGGTAGCCGAGCGCGATCCAGACGAAGGTCCAGATGATGCTGTAGCCCAGCTCGTTGAGGGTCTTGTAGGTGCCGAGGAGCTCGGTGACGCTGAACGCGCCCGCGATGGCCGAGTTCTTGGCGAGCGCGATGAGGGTGGACCCGACCGGCGGGATCACGGAGCGGAAGGCCTGCGGCAGCACGACGCTGTTGAGGGTCTGCCCGAAGCTCATCCCGAGACTGCGCGCCGCCTCGCCCTGCCCCTTGGGCACGGTGTTGATGCCGGAGCGCAGCGCCTCGCAGATGAACGCGGAGGTGTAGCAGCCGAGCGCGAGGATCGCGAACACCTTGAAGGGCAGCACGAGTCCGAAGCGCGGCAGCCCGAGCAGCACCGCGAAGAACAGCAGCGTCAGCGGGGTGTTGCGCAGCACCGCCACCCAGACGGCGCCGAACACCCGGAACGAGCCGACGGGCGCGACCCGGAACGACGCCATCAGGAAGCCGAGCACGAGCGCCAACAGCGAGGCGTACACGGTGAGTTCGACGGTGCCGACGAAGCCCTCCACATAGGTGGAGAAGTTGTCTGTCAGTACGTACATGACGGCCCCCTTCAGCTCGCCGGATAGCGGTCGATGGCGGGCGGCGTCGGCGCCGGCACGCCGGACAGGCCGAGGGTGGCTTCGTACGCCTTCTTCCAGTCGCCGTTCTTCTCGTGCTGCTCGAGGGCGTCGTCGATGGCGAAGCGCAGCGCGTTGTCGCTCCGCGGCACACCGATGCCGTACGGCTCCTCGGAGAAGGGCTTGCCGACCAGCTTGAGCTCCTCGGGCACCTTGGCCGCGTACCCCTGGAGGATCGCGTCGTCGGTGGTGACCGCGTCGACCTGGTAGGTCAGCAGGTTGTCGACGCAGATCGAGTACGTGTCGTACGCGACGAGTTCAGCCTTCGGGTAGTCGGACTGGATGCGCTGGTACGGGGTGGAGCCCGCGGCCGAGCAGACCTTCTTGCCGGCCAGGTCCTGCGGGCCCTTGATGTCGTCCTCGTCCTTGCGCACCAACAGGCCCTGGCCCGCCATGAAGTACGGGCCGGCGAAGCCGACGAGCTTCTTGCGGTTGTCGTTGATGGTGTAGGTGCCGACGTAGTAGTCGATCTGGCCGTTCTGCAGGGCGGTCTCGCGGTTGGCCGAGGCGATCGTCTTGAACTGGATCGTCTTCGGGTCGAAGCCCAGGGACGCCGAGACCATCTTGGCGATCTCGATGTCGAAGCCGGTGTAGCCGCCGCCCGCCGGGTCCTTCTCGCCGAGGTAGGGCTGGTCCTCCTTGGCGCCCACCACGAGCCGGCCGCGCTTCTTGGCCTTCTTCCAGGTCGACGAGTCGGGCAGCTGGAACCCTTGCGCCACTTGGTACTTGGGCAGGTCCTCGGGTTTGGGACCCTTGACCGGCGGGCTGCCCTCCTTGCCGCAGGCGGTGGCGGCGAGTGCGGTGAGCGCGAGCACGGCGAGCGCCTTGGCGACCCGGCCCGCGGACATACGTGTCGTACGGATCATCGGTGCGCGGCCCCCGTCAGTGCTTGAGGATCTTGGAGAGGAAGTCCTTGGCGCGGTCGCTCTCCGGGTTCGTGAAGAAGTCCTCGGGGGTGCGGTCCTCGACGATCCGGCCGTCGGCCATGAACACCACGCGGTTGGCGGCGGAGCGGGCGAAGCCCATCTCGTGCGTGACCACGACCATCGTCATGCCGTCACGCGCCAACTGCTGCATGACTTCGAGGACTTCGTTGATCATCTCGGGGTCGAGCGCGGAGGTCGGCTCGTCGAAGAGCATGACCTTCGGGTCCATCGCCAGGGCACGGGCGATGGCCACGCGCTGCTGCTGGCCGCCGGAGAGCTGCGCCGGGAACTTCTCGGCGTGCGCGGCGAGACCGACCCGTTCCAGGAGTTCGCCGGAGCGCTTGTCGGACTCGTCCTTCTTGCGGCCGCGCACCTTGATCTGCGCGAGCGAGACGTTCTGCCGGACGGTCTTGTGCGCGAAGAGGTTGAAGGACTGGAAGACCATCCCCACCTCGGCGCGGAGCTTCGCGAGCGCCTTGCCCTCCGCGGGCAGCGCCTGTCCGTCCAGTGTGATGTGTCCCGACTCGATGGTCTCCAGGCGGTTGATCGTCCGGCACAGGGTCGACTTGCCCGATCCGGACGGGCCGATGACCACCACCACCTCCCCCCGTCCGACAGTGAGGTTGATGTCCTGCAGGACATGCAACTCCCCGTAGTACTTGTTGACGTCCCGCAGTTCGATCAACGGATCGACGGCCATGCCCAGCCCTACCCACTCTTCGCTGTATCGCAGTCCGCGCAAACTATCCGTAGTAATACGGGACTTAAGAGACGACACGCACCTGCCGGGCATTAACCGTATTTCCGGCGGCGAGGGTCAGGCCTCGGCCGCTTCCGCGTACACCTGGGACAGTTCGGGGGCGCCGCCGACCGCCCAGTCGAGGCCCGCCTCGACCACGTGGATCTCCCGCCCCGAGGCGAGCCGCACCACCGGATGACCGCCGGGCCACACGTGCCAGACGGCGCCGGGGACAGTGCGGACGATCACGGTGCCGAGGTAGAGCCCCGCGTCGTTGCCGAGCCACGGCAGCAGCTCCGGGTCGTCGCGCCAGCGCGGCGTCAACTGGTCCAGAGCCTCCAACGAGGCGGCACTGTCGTCGAGTTCGAGGCCCGACTCGCCGACCTGCGCGCGCAGCAGCTCGCACTCCGAGAGCAACTCGGCCACGCCGTCCGGGTTCTCCTCGAAGGCGACGGCGAGGCCGGTGCCCGGCTCATCGGCCCGCCGCCCGAGCCACTTGTCCAGGAAAGGCATCTTCATGATCCACGCTCCGCCGATTCGGCCCCAATAGCCCTAAATGGCTGTCACTTAGTCGTAGTTGCACTAGATCACCTTCGGGTCGCCGCCCCGGAACCCGACACGTCGGCCGCCTTACCCCAATTGTGCGGGCACCTTCCGTTTGCGGGGACCCGTCCCCCTCGAAAAAAGCCTTCTGTGATCGTGCGGTAGCGGATTGTCAGACCGTGCCCCTAGGCTTCACTCCATGTCCCCCAACTACGAGCCCCGCGGTGGCACACCCTCGGCCGCGGAGATCAACGCACAGATACGCGAGCTCTGGTCCCGTACGGACGGCCGGCTCTCCGAGGACCAGCGCAGGGAGTACGCACGGCTGGTCACTCTCTGGGCCGCGGCGGTGCGCGACGGGGTCGTCGAGGCGGCCTGACCCGGCGGGGGGTTTACGGCAACTTTCCCAACTTCCTTGAATTCAGAGCGAGTTCAGACGCCGGACATTGACGGGTTCCCCACCTCTCCTTAGCTTCTTGGCGCATCTGTCGTCATAAGGCCTCACCTCGGTGAGTGGGAGGAGATCGTCCGTGCGTCGACGCCTGTGGGGAACCATGCTCGCTCTCGGGCTCCTGGCCGGAGTCGCACCAATAGCCGACGCCGCAGCCGCGGAACCAAGACACGGGCCGCTCCCGCTGGAGCGGCTTTTCGACAATCGGGCGGTCAGCAGCGACGACCGCCCCGCCGCGGCCGACTTCGACGGCTCCGGCGCCTCGCTCTCCGCGCAGGACCTGGCCGCCGCCGGCTGGTCCCCCGGCCGCACCATCGGCGTCGACTCGGCCGGCCTGCGCCTGCCCCGTACGACACCGGGCGAGCCCGACAACGTACGCGCGGACGGGCAGTCCGTGGCGGTGCAGGGGCGGGGGGACGCGCTCGCGTTCCTGGTCGCGGGGACCGGCGGCGATGCCTCCGGCACCGGCACCGTGCGGTACCGCGACGGCTCCCGCGGCGACTTCCGGCTGACCGCCCCCGACTGGCGCTCCGGCCCGCTGGCCACCAAGTCGGTGGCGCTGCCGCACATCAACACCCCGCTCGGCCAGCTCGCCGAACCGGCCCGGCTCTACGTGGTCACCGTGCCGATCGCCCGCGGCCGCGACGTCGCCGAGGTGCGGCTGCCCGAGCGGCAGGGCCCCGACCTGCATGTCTTCGCCGTCTCCGTGCGGCCCGCGACGACCGGATGGACCGGCACCTGGTCGGCGTCGACCGCCGGGTACACCGCCGTGGGCCCCTGGGTCGACCGCACGCTGCGGCTCGTGGTGCACAGCTCGGTCGGCGGATCGCGGGTACGCGTCCGGCTCGACAACACGTTCGCCCGCACGCCCGTACGCATCGGCGGCGCGAGTGTCGCCGTGCAGCGGGCGGGCGCCGAGCCCCGTGAGGCTCCGGTGCCGCTGTCGTTCCGTGGCGCCACGGGCACCGAGATACCCGCGGGGGCACAGGCGTTCAGCGACCCGGTCGGCTTCGATGTGCCCCCTGACAGCAATCTGCTAGTGAGCTTCCACCTGCCGGGCACGGTGGCGGCGGCCCCGGTGCACAGCCAGGCGATCCAGAAGTCGTACCTGAGCGAGCCGGGCGACCACAGCGCCGACGGCGCCCCCGGCGCGTACACCTCGACGCTCTCGACCTGGCCGTTCCTCACCGGTGTCGATGTGAGCGGCGGGCCCGGTTCGGTGGTGATGCTCGGCGACTCCATCACCGACGGCGTGAAGTCCACCCAGAACGCCAATCTGCGCTGGCCCGACGTGCTTTCGCGGCGGCTGCTCGCCCAGGACGAGATCCCGCACTATGGCGTGATCAACCACGGGATCTCCGCGAACCGTGTGGTCACGGACCGCTATCCGGGAGACGGGATCTCCACCGACACCGGCGGGGTCAGCGCCCTGCACCGGCTCGACCGGGATGTCTTCGCACAGACCTCGGCCCGCACGATGGTGGTCTTCGAGGGTGTCAACGATGTGCGCTGGGGCGCCGGGGCCGGGGATGTCATCGCCGGTCTGCAGGAGATCGCCGACCGGGCGCGGGCCCGCGGTCTGCGCGTGGTGGCCGCGACGATCGCGCCCTGCGAGGGCGAGACGCTCTGCACAGCCGCCGCCGACGCCGAGCGGGTCGCGGTGAACACCTGGATCCGGTCGAGCGGCAGCTATGACGCGGTACTCGACTTCGACGCCGTCCTGCGCGACCCGGCACACCCGGCGCGGATCCTTCCCGCGTACGACAGCGGGGACCATCTGCACCCCGGCGACGCGGGGCTCACGGCGCTCGCGGAGTCGGTGGACCTGAAGGCGCTCACGGGCGGCTGATCCAGGTCCGTAAGAACGCGGGGCCGACGGGAACGCGTCCCGTCGGCCCCGCGCGTCGCTACTCGGCCGTGGCCGACCACGACTGGCCGACTACGACTACACGTCCAGGTCCACCACGACCGGCGCGTGGTCCGAGGCGCCCTTGCCCTTGCGCTCCTCACGGTCGACGTACGCATCGGTGACGGCCTTGGCGAAGGGGGCGTTCCCATACACCAGGTCGATGCGCATGCCGCGGTTCTTCGGGAAGCCGAGCTGGCGGTAGTCCCAGTACGTGAACGGCACGTCGTACTTCAGCGGGCGGGGCACCACGTCGTTGAGCCCCGCCTCGCGCAGCGCGGTCAGGGCGGCGCGCTCGGCCGGGGTGACGTGGGTGGCACCGTCGAAGAGGCTGATGTCCCAGACGTCGTCGTCGGTCGGCGCGACGTTGTAGTCGCCCATCACCGCGAAGGGGCGGGAACCCGCCGCGTCCCCGGCCACGGCCGCCTTCAGGGCCTCGAACCACTGGAGCTTGTAGGCGTAGTGCGGGTGCTCGGGCTCGCGGCCGTTCGGCACGTACACCGACCAGACGCGGACGCCGCCGCAGGTCGCGGAGACGGCGCGGGGCTCCTCCACGCCTTCGTACCCCGGGTCTCCCGGCAGGCCCTTGACCACGTCGTCGAGGCCCACGCGGGAGACGACCGCCACGCCGTTCCACCTGCCGGTGGCGTTCACCGCCGATTCGTATCCCAGCTCCCGCAGCTCGTCCGCCGGGAACTGCTCGGCGGCGCACTTGGTCTCCTGGATGCACAGCACGTCCGTGCCGCTGTTCTCCAGCCAGGCCAGGAGGCGGGGCAGGCGGGCGGTGATCGAGTTCACGTTCCAAGTCGCGATGCGCATGGCTCACAACCTACCGGGCGGGTACGACAACGGGCTCAGAGCGTCGTTCCGTCACCGGACGCGAAGCGGGCGTGCTCGGCGCCGCCCAGATTCGAGATGTGCAGGTCGTAGATCGGCCGGGCCACATCCGTGAGCAGCGCGTCGTGGATGTCGATGGCCCGCTGCGGCTTGATCTCACGGACGTACTCGATCACCTCGGAGACCTTGCTCCAGGGCGCCATCACCGGCAGCAGCAGCGTCTCGACCGGCTGGTCGGGCACGGTCAGCGCGTCGCCCGGGTGGAACAGCGAGGTGGCGTCCGGGTCGACGAGGAACCCCACGTTCGTGACCCTCGGCAGGTCCGGGTGGATCACCGCGTGCAGCTCGCCGTGCACCTGGACGTCGAACCCGGCGGCCGTGAACGTGTCGCCGTGCCCGACGGTGTGCACCCGGCCGGGGAACGCGGCCGCGAGCTGGTCGGCGACGGAGCGCAGGGTCCAGATCTCGGCGCCCGGGTTCGCCTCCATGGCGGCCCGGAGCCGGTCCTCACTGAAGTGGTCCGGGTGTTCGTGCGTGATGAGGACGGCGTCGGCGCCGAGCGCCGCGTCCTCCTCGCTGAACGCGCCGGGGTCGATGACCAGCGTGCGGCCGTCCCGCTCCAGGCGGACGCAGGCGTGCGACTTCTTGGTGAGCTTCATGTGTGCCATGACACCATCCTGCGCCGCCCGGCCGCCTCGCTCACTCCTGCGGCGTGGTCTCCTCGCGGATCACGGACTGCGCGACCCGGAACGCCGTGTTCGCCGCGGGAACCCCGCAGTACACAGCGGCCTGCAGGAAGATCTCCTTGATCTCGCCCGGCGTCAGACCGTTGCGCAGCGCGGCTCGTACGTGGAAGACCAGCTCCTCCTGGTGTCCGCCCGCGATCAGCGCGGAGAGCGTGACGCAGCTGCGCATCCGGCGGTCGAGTCCTGGCCGGGCCCAGACCTCACCCCACGCGTACCGGGTGACCAGGTCCTGGAAGTCGCCGGAGAACTCGTCGGCCGCGGCGAGCGCACTGTCGACATGGGCGTCGCCGAGCACCTCACGCCGCACCTTGAGACCGCTGTCGTACGGGTCGGGTCGGCCCGACGGAGTCAACTCGTCCGGTACGACGGGGGCGATCTCGGCGACCGGAGAGGCCGGGACCGAGGGCGCGAGGACCGGCTTGACCGGGGGCGCGGAGATCGCCGAGTGCTGCTCGGTCCAGGCGGTGGAGAAGTGCCGTACGAGCAGGTCGGTGACCGCGGCGGGCTGCTCGACCGGGGCCAGGTGGGAGGCGCCGGGGACCACCGCGAGCCGGGCGTCCGGTATGCCGGCGACCAGCGTGCGCGCCTCGGCGGGGCCGGTGACCTGGTCCTCGGAGCCGACCAGGACGAGCGTGGGCACCCCGATCCGGCCGAGCTCGCCGCGGATGTCGAACGCGGCGAGGGCCTCGCAGGCCGAGATGTAGCAGCCGGGGTCGGTGGTGCGGACCATCTGCACGGCCCACTCGGTGATCGCGGGCTGGTTGGCGGCGAAGCCGGGCGTGAACCAGCGCTCGGGGGAGGTACGGGCCACCGGGTCGAGGCCGTTCGTCCGGACGATCACGCCGCGCTGGCGGAACTCGTCGGCCGTGCCGAACCGGGGCGACGCCGCGATCAGCGCGAGCGAGGCGACCCGCTGCGGGTGCCGAAGCGCCAGGTCGGCACCGATGGCACCGCCGAGCGCGCAGCCCGCGTACCCGAAGCGCTGCACACCGAGTTCGTCGAGCGTGCCGAGCACCCGGTCGGCGAGCGCGCTCACACTGTCGGCCCCGTGCGCCGGGGCGCCGCCGTGGCCGGGCAGGTCGAAGCGGAACACACGCCAGGTCTTCGCCAGCTCGGGGATCTGCCGGTCCCACATGTGCCATGTGGTACCCAGTGAGGGACCCAGGATCAGGACTGGGGCGTCTTCTGGCCCGTCAAAGCGGTATTGCAGGCTGTTCTTCGGCGTCTCGCTCACCCGTCCGACCCTCTCATCTGTCACGACAGCCCCTATGAGCGGGGTCCTGGCTGTAGCTGTCCGACCAGGTGGAAGACCTTGCGGGCCGCATAGCTTTTTACTGCAACGGACGATTTCGCGCCGGGTCTTGCCCCCCTTGGTTCGGCGCTCATAGTAGTCGGGGGTGCGGGGGTCAACCGGCGTGCGGGGGAAAGACGACGCCGTGCAGCACGGCATCGGCCTGCCGACCGCCGTCGCGGTTGAGGCGACGGAACTGCCGGCGGCTCGAGGAAGGCGCTACGGGGGCGGCTCGTATGAAGCGGCGAACGACGCCTCAGCGCCGAGCCGTTCTGAACTTGGTCAAACTGGCTGAGCGCGTCCCCTCCCGGTCCGATGACGTGTCGCTTGGCTGCCGGTACCGGGCCGCGTCAGGCGGTCAGGTACGTGAGTAAGCCGCAGTGCTCAACAGGCCCCTATCGGGACACACCCCGCCGGCCCGGCACCGACAACGCACCATCCCCGGCCAGCAGTCGACGCTGTGACACTCGGACACTTTTCGGTCAGGAACACGATGGGTCAGACCCCGGACCCGGGACAGCACCCACCCATCCTCCCTCCCGGCACCTCACCTCTACTCAGGACTGCAGAGCACTGCTCAACCCCCCTCACACAACAGCCCGCACCGATCCCGGCCGGCCACAACAGGGCACGAAATCGCGGCGTCACGTTCAGAGGACGCCAGACAGTCGTTCGGGCTGAGCGGGGTTTCCGGGATAGGAGGCAGGGGCCCGCCTCCCGGTGGTCGTCCTAATGCGTGTTGCAGAAGGCTTCGGGCCGCCGGGCATCTTCTCTGTATGGGTGGGGTGTTGAGGGCTGAGTCGTTGTGGTGGAGACGTTCACGGGTCTGCGGATGCGGCAGTTCGAGCGGCTGCTGAAGGCGGTCCGGGAACGGGGCGGGAACGTTCCTGGTGGTGGTCGGCCTTGGTCCCTGCCGCTGGCCGACCGGGTGCTGCTGGTGGCTGTGTACTACCGCACGAACCTCACCATGAGGCAGCTCGCGCCGCTGTTCGGCTGCTCGCCGTGCTGGCCGACGGCGCGTACATCAACACCGGGCTCGTCGTCCCGCATCGCAAACGCCCCGGCAGAGCCCTGCTGCCCGGCGAGGAGGAAGACAACGCCGAACACCGCAGAGTCCGGGCCCGCGTCGAGCACGCCTTCGCCCGCATGAAGCACTACAAGATCCTCCGCGACTGCCGACAGCGCGGCAGCGGCCTCCACCATGCGGTCCAGGCAATCGCCCACATGCACAACCTCACCCTCGCTGTATGAGCAGAGCAGCCGAGAACCCAGCACTGACATGCCCGAACGCGACCTTCTGCAACACGCTTTAGCGCCTGTTGCGAAAGTGGGAACCGCGCGCCGAGCGGACCGGACGTGGCGTCCGGCGATAGGTTCAGGTGCCATGGCGGAACCCATTTACTACGTTGACCGCTCGGACATCCGCGAGGGCAAAATCGCCGAGGTCAAGAACGGGATGCGCGACCTGACCACGTTCGTCGAGGCGCGCGAGCCGCAGCTGATCGCCTACCACTTCTACATCGATGAGTTCGAGTCCACGATGACCGTGGTGGCGGTCCACCCTGATTCGGCGTCGATGGAGTTCCACATGGAGCTCGGCGGACCGAAGTTCCGCGAATTCAGTGCGCTCATCCGCATGAGATCCATCGACGTGTACGGCCAGCCGAACTCGGTGGTCGTGGACCAGCTCCGCCAGAAGGCCGCGATGCTCGGCGGCGGCACCGTCGCCCTTCACACCCTGCAGGCGGGCTTCAGTCGACTGCATCCGCCCCGGAACACCGTCTGAGGGTGTATTGCGAAAGCGGATCTTGGTCGTAAATGATCACGTTCTGTGGGGCGTGGAGATCTGACGAACGGCCAGTGGGCCCGGCTTGAGCCGTTGCTGCCGCAGGGCATCAAGCGGGGCCGTCCGCTGGTGTGGATGCGGCGGCAATTGATAGACGGCATACGGCGGCGGACCCGGACCGGTGCCCCATGGCGCGACGTGCCGGAACGTTACGGGCCGTGGGACCGGGTCTACGACCTGTTCCGGCGCTGGCAACGGAACAGGATCTGGGCCCGGATCGTCACTCAACTCCAGGCTGAAGCGGATGCGAAGGGCCTGATCACCTGGGACGTGAACGTTGACTCCACCGTCTGTCGCACCCACCAGCACGCCGCCGGGGCGGCAAAAGGGGGGATCTCCAAAGGAACCGCCCGGCGGGACCGGTGTCGAGCCGGCCGATCACGGGCTTGGACGCTCGCGAGGCGGGCTGACCAGCACGATTCACCTTGCTGTCGAGCAGGGCCAGAAGCCCATGTCCGTCGTGATTACGGCCGGCCAGCGAGGTGACTCACCGCAGTTCGAGCGGGTCCTGGAAGCGATTCGGGCGCCCCGGTTCGGACTGGGGCGGCCGCGCAAGCGTCAGAACAGAGTCCGGCCAGCAGCTGGTCGAAGGTGCCGTCGGCGGACCAGCGGGCGAAGCGTCCGTGCACGGTCTGCCACGGGCCGAACCGCTCGGGCAGATCCCTCCAGGGCACCCCGGTCCGGAACTTGAACACGATGCCCTCCAGCACCTGGCGGTGATCACGCCACCCGCCCGCGCCACCCACCTGTTTCGCGCGCTGCTCGTCCTGACGAACATCGAGGCCACTACCGACAATTGCCCTGCTCGTCGACGACAGGCAGGGCACCGAGCCGGCGGCCGCGCATTGCGTGCTGGGCCTCGACGATCGGGGTCACGGGTGAGGTGAACGCCCCGCGGTTGTCGAGAATGTCGCGCAGCTGGACCCGGTCCGTGTACGCGGAGTCGTCATGGACGGCGATGAGCTGGGCATGGGTGACCAGTCCGGTGCACAGGCCGTCGTTGTCGCAGATGAGCAGATGCTCGGTGCGGGCACTGGCCATGACGGCCAGGGCCACCTCGACGGTCATGTCGTCACAGACCTGCGGTCCGGCCGGATCCATGGTGTCGGCCACCGTCCTGTATACGGGGGTGGCTCCCGCCGGGCGGGGTTGCATCTGAGCCAGCGTCAAAAGGTGCCTCCTGCAGAGATGGGTCAGCTTCCAGATCACGCGGTGCTCAGGCCGCCGCGTCGAAGGCGGATCGCCGCGCGCTCGTGCGCCGGGCCGCCGAAGCGGGGCTGCGTCGGCCGCGGGGGGCCGCGCTGCGCTGGCGCCGCTCGGCCACCGGCGCGGTGATCGTCACGGGGATGCCGGAAGGGGCCTGGGCACCGGTGATCTGGCTGAGCGCTTCTTCGCCGGAGCGGACCTGGGTGGTCTGGGGGACGATGCCGGCGGTGGCCATGAGGCGGATCATATTGCGGCGCTGGTTGGGAGTGACCAGGGTGACGACACGGCCGGACTCGCCGGCCCGCGCGGTACGGCCGCCGCGGTGGAGGTAGTCCTTGTGGTCGGTCGGCGGGTCGACGTTGACGACGAGGTCGAGGTTGTCGATGTGGATGCCGCGCGCCGCGACGTTCGTCGCGACGAGCACGGTGACGTGCCCGGTTTTGAACTGGGCCAGGGTGCGGGTGCGCTGCGGCTGCGACTTCCCGCCGTGCAGCGCGGCGGCCCGCACTCCGCTGTTCAGCAGGTCCTGGGTCAGCTGGTCCACGGCGTGCTTGGTGTCCAGGAACATGATTACCCGGCCCTCGCGGGCCGCGATCTCCGTCGTCGTGCGGTGCTTGTCGGCGCCGTGGACGTGCAGGACGTGGTGTTCCATCGTGGTGACCGCGCCTGCGGACGGGTCGACGGAGTGCACGACGGGGTCGGTGAGGTAGCGGCGGACCAGGAGGTCGACGTTGCGGTCGAGGGTGGCGGAGAACAACATCCGCTGGCCCTCGGGACGGACCTGGTTCAGGAGCGCGGTGACCTGGGGCATGAAGCCCATGTCGGCCATCTGGTCGGCCTCGTCGAGGACGGTGATCGCGACTTGGTTCAGCCGGCAGTCACCCCGGTCGATGAGGTCCTTGAGGCGGCCCGGCGTCGCGACGACGACTTCGGCACCACCGCGCAGTGCACTGACCTGCCTGCGGATCGGCATTCCGCCGACAACTGTGGCAAGGCGCAGCCTCACCGAGCGGGCGTAGGGGGTAAGAGCGTCGGTCACCTGCTGTGCCAGCTCACGCGTCGGCACAAGGATCAGGGCGAGCGGCCGGCCGGGCTCGGCACGCTGGTGGGCGGTGCGGGCCAGCAGGGCCAGGCCGAAGGCGAGGGTCTTGCCGGAGCCGGTGCGCCCGCGACCGAGGACGTCGCGGCCCGCGAGGGTGTTGGGCAGGGTCGCGCCCTGGATCGGAAACGGGGTCTTCATGCCTTGCGCGGTAAGCGAGGCCAGCATCGGCTCGGGCATGTCGAGGTCGGCGAACGCCTCGACGGCGGGCAGCGCCGGAGTGATCGTCTTCGGCAGGGCGAACTCACCCGACGCCGCCGCGGGCCGTCGGCCCTGGCCACCAGGGCGGCCCTGCCCTGCGGAACGCCTCGGGGCGGGCGAGCCGGAACGGCTGCTCCGGCGAGAATCGGCAACGGAGCCGAAAGCGGGACTTCCGGTACGGCCGCGGGTGCGGGAAGAGCGGTTGTTCGTACGTGAGGGGTTCATTCAGAACCTTCCTTGATACGGCACGCATCAAAGAATTCTCGCAGCGGAAGAACAGCGCGGGGAACCCAAGAACGGACCGAATGGAATGGGAAAGCAGACCTGGCTTGCAGTGAATTCGATGCGTGTGCACAGGCGATGGAACGAGTGACGTCGCGCAGAGTGAAATCCAGGACAGGCGTCAACGGATGACGATTCAGAAGGCCCGCATTCCCGGAAAGGGGTCCCGGGCGGTGGTTCTGCAGGTGAAACCACAGGAAATGTCCGTAACTGGGGCCCGCACCCCAAAAATGGATACGGGCCCCAGCTACGAAGTATGCGTCGGCGTCAGACCGGAACGATGTTCTCGGCCGTCGGGCCCTTCTGGCCCTGCACGATGTCGAAGGTGACCTTCTGGCCTTCCAGTAGCTCACGGAAGCCCTGGGTGGCGATGTTCGAGAAGTGGGCGAACACGTCGGCGCCGCCACCGTCCTGCTCGATGAAACCGAAACCCTTGGCCGCGTTGAACCACTTCACAGTGCCAGACGCCATGTCATATCTCCTTTGGGGCAGTACGCCGGGGCCCGCAATCCACGGATACCGGGTCGCCGAGATGATGCCCGCCCGGAGAATGACCGGAAATGCAAAACGCTTCCTGCGGCAGGGGATGCCGACGTTGGCGTTGAAGTTTTTGGGAACCATGACTGCAACTGAGGTCGACAGTAGCATGCGGTAGCGGCCTGCGTACGGCCAATAATTCCACTCTGTTCGTCGCGGTAAACACACTGCTCGCGCGGCACATTAAACTCTCGTCTCGCGGTAACAGATATTTATCCACCCGGAACGCGGCGTTCGAGGAGCGCGGTCGCTGCCCGTGGCTGGACGGCGAGACGCCTCAGTCCGTGGTCGTCGGCTTCTCCGATTCGGCGGCGCGGCGGTATTCGGCGTTGATGCGCTGCGCTTCTTCGAGCTGATCCTCGAGGATGATGATGCGGCAGGCAGCCTCGATGGGGGTGCCCTGGTCGACGAGTTCCCGGGCGCGGGCGGCGATGCGCAGCTGGTAGCGGGAGTAGCGCCGGTGTCCGCCCTCGGAACGCAGCGGGGTGATCAGGCGGGCTTCGCCGATGGCGCGGAGGAAACCCTGGGTGGTGCCGAGCATGTCGGCGGCCCGGCCCATCGTGTAGGCGGGGTAGTCGTCGTCATCGAGACGCCCGAACGAATCGTCTGCTGTCATTTGCACCTCTCTGTGGAACGCGTCGAGGGGCCCGGGTGCCGTACGGCACCCGGGCCCCGAAGGAACTGCTACACCATCTGCCGGCCCTGATACGGCGCCGGCGCTCCGTTTCCGCTGGCCCGAACTGGAAGCTGTCGGGACTGCGGGGATCGCGGTTGCTTGACCGGAGACCACCTCACTATCGATGTCCTGCGGTACCCGGGCTCAAGACCTCTACCCGGGCGATCCTGATGGCGACTGGTTCCTCCGTTTCTTTCCTCTGGGGTCCATCACTTACCTACTGCTGGTACTGCTGGTGATGCGAACCGCTCAGTGACCTGCGGTAGCGCCACTCTCCGACAGCCAGCCCCGTCGCCCATCCTGCGTCTGCTCCGGCTTAGAACCCCACTGTCGAACTTCCCGGTGCGCGCGTCCGCAGCCGACGCCTTCACCGAGGTGCTGCTCACTTACTTCACTGCTGGATCCCGCGAACTGCACTTGCGGGTACTGCCACTGCGGTACTACTCACGGCGCCCCTGATCACTGCGGGCCACCCGGTCCGGTCGCCAGTCCCGTCGCCGTCCTGCAACAACCCTGGCTTCGAAACTCCACCACCGCACCGTCCTGCGAACTGCGTACTGCTGCCCGGCAGTTCATCCCTGCCGGGCTTACTTGATCTCGGCTACGAGAGAAACCATAACCACACCACCACCCAATGTCTACTCCGGCCGCCATAGATTTTCGTGAGTCAGACTGAGAGATAGTCGACCTCGACCACTGAACAGATGCGCCGTGGTCCCTCTCCAGCCAGCTCGCCATCTCTGACCAGCGCCGCTATGCAGCCTCGACGCCGCGAACACCATGGCGGCAGCACCTGCAGCCTGGATGACTCGTACTGCCGCAGTGGGTGGAACAACGCGGGCAATGTCGCGAGCCGGTCATCAGCCGAATCGGCCCCGGACAAGAGCGGTCCCAGTTGCGACGCGACCTCCATCAACCGATCCCGCTTCTCGACGGCGGTGGCGATGCGGGCCAGGCACCTGTGCACCGGCCTGGGTGATAAAGCCGAGACCCGCAGCGGCGACGGCAGGTGTACTCAGGTGGGCGGCTGCCTGATGCGGCGCGGTAGTAGCGACCGGTTTGCTGGATGGCCGCGTTCACACAGTGCGGGTGACCGTGACGAGGACGGTGACCGGTGTCGTTGTTCCGTCCTGGGCCAGGTAGGCGCTGATGGCGGTGCGGACGCGTTAGCGGACCTGCTGGGCAACATCCAGGACGCGGCGGTCCTCATGCACGACGCAGCGTGCTTCTACGTGCCAGCCGCCTTCGGGCGTGGGTTCGGCCCGGATGCCGCCCTCGCGGGGAAGATGAAGAAGCACAACTGGAGTACTGAGCTCACAGGCTCGTGGGCCTTTCGAGGGCTTGCAGCGTCCCCCCGGGTAGCCGGTCGTTGCCCCAGCTGCGCTCGATGTAGCCGGTGATCCGCGCGACGTCTTCGGCGGGCACCCGCTCCGGTTCGCCGTGCTCGAGCGGGTCGGAGTGGAAGATGTAGAGCCGCGAGGCGAACTGGTCGAAAGGCAGTGAGGCCTCTCCGAACCGCTCGCCGTTGCCCGCGGTGGAGACGACGACGCCGTCGCCCCAGTCCTGGCCGCTGTCGTTGTTCGGGTTGAAGAAGTACACCCGCATGACGTCCTGCGGATCCGGCGCGACCCGCAGAATCGTGATCGCGTGCCAGCCGACATAGCGTGCCGCGCTGTCGGTCACGGCGACGCCGGCCGGCTGCGGATGGATCAGCGGCTGCTCGCCGTTGTACGACGGGTGGTAGCTGGCGTGGAACTGCCGCAGGAACTCGTCGAGGTCGACCAGGTTCCCGGTCGCGACGTCCACGTTGATGTGGAACCCACGGCCCGTCCACCAGCCGTGGAACTCGGGGTTGACCCACCGGTGCGGGTCCCCCGGCCGCTCGGCGCAGCGCCGTCCCATCTCGGCGTAGATCCGGTCCAGGTGGGGCACCACGAGCAGCGAGACGGGGTCCAGGTCCAGCGGCAGCGTGCTCGCGACTCCGCTCACGCTGTCCTTCGACGAGATCGGCCGGCCCTCGAAGTGCATGAGGATCTCGTCGTCGCGGGCGGCCCAGACCACGACTTGCAGCAGGTAGTCCGGGTCGTTGTAGGCCCACATCGACAGCGCGCGGGCCGACTGGCAGGTGGGGTTGTCGCCCTGACCGACGCCGAGCGGCAGGCCCAGCATCGAGAGCACCCCCGCAACAAGGCGTGCCCGCGGCCCCGGCGTCTCGCCGAAGACCGTGGTCAGCCGCTCGTGCGCCACCGGGGAGAGTTCGAGCGCCAGTTGGCGCCAGAGCGCGGGCACCACCGGCGGCTCGTAGAGGATGCCGCGGTCGAGCAGCAGCGCGAGACCGTAGATGCACTGCGCGGTCTGCGGGTGCACGGCCACCTCGATCAGCCGGTGCACCAACTGGCTGTAGCGCAGCAGGCAGTTGCGGCCGGTGTCGGAGAGACCGAGCGCCTCACCGACGAGGTAGAGGTGCTCGCTCTCGCTGAGCAGGAACCGGAGCAGTTCCGCGTGGTACGGCGACACCAGGCCGGTGTCGTGCATCGCCCGCGCGAACCCCGTCGCCTCGTACTGCAGGCCGCCGGCGTCCATCGCCTCGAGCCGGGAGCGGAAGACGTCGATGCCCGGGTCCTCCCGGCACGCCTCGGTGGTCCCGTACAGGCTCGAGATGAGCCGGTCGATGCCCTGCCCCGACGACACTCCGAGAGCGACGTCCGGGCTGTTGCGGTAGATCGCGATCCGGGTGATCAGGGACTGCGCCGCCTCGACCTGGATCGGACGCTGGCGCAGGATCCGCCAGATCTCGTCGACCAGGTCGTCCAGGACGCTGTCGTAACCGATCTCCTCGGCGAGGTGGCGGAACAGGGCGCGGACGAGCTGTGCGGTACGGCCCTGCTGGACTCGCTCTGCCTCGCTGGGCGCGCTGAACAGCAGCTCCAGGTTCTTCGCCAGTACCTGGGACAGGAACTGGCGGGCGTCCTCGGCGGGGAACGTCGGGTGCGCGAAGTCGCCGCGGGCGACCGCGAGCATCCGCAGCTCGCTGGTCGCCTCCATGACGACGGTGTCCGCGTCTCCGCTGTGCAGGCTCCCGCTGACCAGCGCCGGTACGAGGATCTCCGGTGACGCCCAGTCCGTCCCCTGGAAGAGGCCGGCTTCCTCGAGGGCCTGCGCCCTGGCCTGCACCGCCGCGGCACCGCCCGGCTGTATGAGTACCCGGCGCAGTGCTTCCAGGACCCGCCGCAGCTTCGTGTGCTTGCCGAAGTCGCGGGTTTCGGCCATGGCCTGGATGGCGTCGTCGAGTGAGGTCACGCGCTTGTCCAGCGTCGCGGCCTCACCGCTGACGTCGACGGTCGGTTTCAAAGGTTTTCCCTCGGGTTGGCCTCCCGCGTCCACGAGTTCGTCAGACGTAGAAGTCGAGCTCTTCCTGCTTCTTCAACAGGTCGCGCATGCGGTAGGGGTCTTCACCGAAGAAGTACACCAGGCCCCAATGGGTGCCGAACGCGGTCCTCTTGGTGACGGTCTCCTCGAGCGGTGTCGAGAGGTCGTGCGACTCGTAGTAGTCGTCGTCCTCGGTCTCCTCCGGGATCTCCAGTTCGCTGACGACGCGGCGGCGCGGGTAGACACCGAAGCAGCCGGCGATCCCGGACGCGTCGACGACCTCGCGCGGGAAGAAGGCGTCGATCTCCTCCTCGGTCGTCTTCGGGTCGAAGGCCAGCACCAGCGCCTGGTACGCGTTGAAGCCGTATGCCCGCTCAAGCAGCTCGAACACCTTGAACCCCGGGGGCCGGTACGCGACTTCGCCGAAGTACATCTCGCCGTCACTCGTGACGAAATACTCGGGGTGCACGAAGCCGAACTCGATGTCGAACGTCTTGATGAGTTTCTCGATCTGCGCCGTGATCTGCGGGCGGTAGCGCTCCAGTTCCGGGGTCGCCGGCACGAACACCGAGTATCCCAGCGTGACGTATTCGGAGATGTTGAGGAACTTGATCTTCCCGTTGTGCACCCACGCCTCGACCGCGAACTCCCAGCCGTCGAGGTGGGATTCCATGAGAACGGGGAACTCCTCCTCCGGAATCATGTCGATCTCGTCCGGGGTACGGATGACGCGGTGCCCGAGGCATCCCGCCTTGTCGAACGCCTTGAGGTGGATCGGGTCGTTCGGGTCACCGTCCAGCTTGAGCAGTGTCTGATTGACACGCTTGAGGAAGCGGATCACGTCGTCCCGGTCGTGGGCCTCCTCGAAGATTCCGACCCGGATACCACCGAGTTGAGCGCGGCGCTTCATCAGCGCCTTGTCCCGCAGCAGCATGGCCTGACCGTACAAGCGCGGGTTGTCAAGGAGAACGGAGTTGATCGCCCCTGCCCATTCAACCGTCTCCTCGTACAGCGGGATCGCGACGTCGACACCCGCGTCCTTGAGAGTCTCGGCGATCTCCATGGAGCGGTCGTTGAGCCGTTCGAAATTCCATGGCACGTAGGGGATTTCGTGATCGACGCAGTACTTCTCGGCCCACTCCGGGGCCACGACGACGTATCGCCGGTCGAACCGGTCTAGGGCTTCCACCGCATTGAGACTCCAGCCAAGAAGCGCTACATAGCCCTTGTCGGGGTTCTTGGTGGCCGGTTCGCCTTGTGTCATAGGCCGTTCTCCTTCGCGTGTGCGCTCATCGACGGCGTGGCTGGCACGCCAGTGCCCGGCGGCTGCCGCGCAAGCACCTCCTGCCCGCCCGCAAGCACCTCATTCCCGCGCGCTGGGACGGAGACGGCACGGCAACCTTCGACCGCCTGCGCAGCATGGCCGTGTAAGGGGCCGACGCCCGCGCCCTCATCACACGCGCCATCGAAGCCCTCACCCAACCGGTTCCCGAAGCCTGAGCCAGGAAGCTCTTGCACTCCAATTCCATTAGCTGAGCGGCCACTTCACCCGCTCACCGGCCGATGCCCGACCACCGGAGAGTGGGGGCAGGCATTGGCCCCGCAGTCGAGAGCACGGGTATCGCGGCCCTGCGGCCGGGCGGTTTTGAAGGTGCGCGCCCCGGTGTACTGGAGGCCGAGGCCAAGCGGCGCACCTGGTGCTGCGAGTGCACCTGCCACTGCGTGACGAAACCGGCCTGGCCCCCGAGGTGGCCGCCGCCCTCGACGCGAGCGAGGGCCGGGCCCTGCGCAGCGCCACTTCGGTGGCCACCGTGTCCCAGTCGATGGCGCACCGGCTCGTGGCCGAGCACGGGCTACGGCTCGACGCCGTGCACGTCGCCGTCCCCGGCGTACGGATCGCGGACACTGCGACAGGATCGGCCCCCGCCCTCCCCCGACATCAGGTACGGCCTCCACTCACATCGGGTCGGTGCATCCGAACAACCCGGCATGTCCCGGGGGGAGTTGGGTGAGGATGCGACGCAGGAGGGCGTCGTCGGTGATCGCGGCGAGGGCGGCGAGGACGGCGTCGACCGCTCGCCTGGCCTCGTCGAGTTCAGCACGGCTCAGTTGGGCCACCGCTTCGATGAATCCTGTGGGGGTGAGGGGTTCGCCGGCCGGTTCGGTCACGGTCAGCAAGGGGCCGCATTGCGCGGGGAGCAGGCGGGCGAGGTCGGTGCGGTCGTCGCCGACCAGGTGGGCGCCGAGGACCTCGAGAACGTTCTGCACGGCTCGGGCCGCCTCCTGAGAGACCTGGTAGCCCGCGCGTTCTGAGACCTGGGCGAGGAAGGCGTCCAAGGTCAGATCCATGGCGACTCCTTGTGGATGCGATGGGTACGCCGGGGCAGTACGGGCCACTCCCCGCCAGGTGGCGGTACGACGACGGAGCGTCCGGGCGTGCGCGCAGGTGCGTGCGGGGTGTGGCGTGCGGTCATGCCGGCACTCCGGCCTGGAGCAGACGTCGTACGGCATCGACGCTGCCGCACCCCGCACGCAGCATGCGGCAGCGCGCCTTCGCGAAATCCTCGGCGAGTTCCGCTCGCCGGGCGCAACTGAACCGCGTACAGGCCAGGTTGAGAAGGTTTCGCTCGGTTTCGTCGCAATGGCGATGGGTGGCCGTGGCCATGTGCTGAAGTCGCCACTCCCATTCGGCCGAGCCGATCTCCCGCACTTCGATGAGGGCGAGCAACACCTTGACGGCTTCCGCGTGTTCGGCCTCGATGCGCACGAAGGCGCCGGTGTCCGCGTGGGGGCTGAGCGCGGACAGCAGGACGCTGTGCTCAGCCTCTCCGTGCGCGATCAGCAGGTCCGTGAAGTCGTGGAGAGCCTTCTTCCGGTCGGCTTCCACACTGCGCATCAGGCGCAGCAGGTCCTCCATCGTGCGGTGGTCGTCGAGGACCAGCTCGACGACGTCCTCTGGCGGCATCATGTCGGTGCGCCTCCTGCCTGAAGTGAGTTCGCACCCCGCTACCCGATCCGCCCAAGAATCACGCCCCGGGTGACCCGAATGCCGATCTCCCCAGTTCAGACCGCCGCCAGGAGCAACATCGCACCTCCCGGCATCGTCCAGCAGGCCGACGGCCACGTCGGCGATCGGCCGCACCGGTGTCGAGCCCCGCCAGTAACACAGTGTTGGCAGGCCAGCGAGGTTCTTATACGGACAGTCAAGTCACGGGAATGTCACGAGCGTTCGTGGGTAGCAGCCTGCCCACGACGCGCTCCCAGCCAGGGGGCGCACTTCTCGTTTCGGGAGTGACGATGGCGACCGCAATCTCCAGCAATCCCGGCTCCATGAGCTCGTACGCGGAGCGACATACCACCGGTCCGGACGCCGCTCGGGCGGACGTGCCGGGCCTGGAGGGCCTTGCGCCCCTTCCCGACTCCCAGAGCATCAACGGGCCCGATGCCCGCGCTCTGTCCAAGACGCTCTTCGCCCGCCTCGACGAGCTCGAAGAGGGCACTCCGGAGCACTCCTACGTACGCAACTGCCTGGTCGAGTACAACCTCGCGCTCGTCCACTACGCCGTTGGGCGCATGAACGTGCGCAACGAGTCCTACGAGGACGTGCTGCAGGTCGGCACCATCGGGCTGATCAAAGCCATCGACCGCTTCCAGGTGCAGCGCGGGACCGAGTTCCCCACCTTCGCCATGCCGACCATCTTCGGCGAGATCAAGCGGTTCTACCGCGACACCACCTGGTCCGTGCACGTCCCGCGCCGCCTGCAGGAACTGCGCATCGACCTGTCCAGGGCCACCGCCCAACTCGAGCAGACCCACGGCCGGACGCCGACCGTGCGCGAACTCGCCGAGCGCCTGCACCTGGACGAGGACGACGTCGTCGAAGGGCTGATCGCCGCCAACGGCTACACCGCCGTCTCCCTGGACTATCCGAACGACGCCGCGTCCCCGGAAGACACCCTGGCTGAACACTTCGGCTACCTGGACGACGGCCTGGAAAAGGTCGAGGACCTGCACTCCCTCAAACCCCTCATCGCCGCCCTCCCCGAGCGCGACCGCAAGATCCTCGCGCTGCGCTACGCCGAGGACAAGACGCAGAGCGCGATCGGCCGCGAGCTCGGCATCTCCCAGATGCACGTCTCCCGCATCCTCAAGCGCCTCCTGAACCGGCTCGGCGCCCAACTCACCGCGCAGCACTGACCGTTACAACGAACCTCCTCAGCGGCGGACAAGTGGCCCTGGCACGGACGCCCCGCGCCGTGCCAGGGCCGGCGCGCGGCCGGTTCGGTGGCGGGGGCCTCGCCGTCGTGACCGCGCTATGGGCCTTCTTCAGCTTCGTACGCTCGCTCATCAGGCAGGTATGTCCTGGGCTGTACACGGGAGTTGGTGTGTTCTGAGTGCGGGGCGGGGGGCCATGTCGGGCGGCTGGCCTCGGGCAGCTGCGCCAGCGCCTGAGAGACGCTCGGGTAGGCGGGCAGCAGGGCACTGCTGCCGGTCTGCGCGAGCAGTTCGGCAAGGCGCTGGCCTGCCCCGGCCAACAGGAGCTTGCCGTCGCGGCGTTGGAGTAACCAGCGTGTGGCGAGCAAGCAGTTCAGCCCCCGAGAGTCGCAGAAGGTCAAAGGGGTCACGTCGAGGACCAGGTGCTGGTGACCGGTGTTGATACTGGTCCCGACGGCTGCCAGGAAGTAGCTCTCGCAGCTCTGGTCCAGCTCTCCTTTGGCGCGCAGAACCGAAGTGTCGTCGCAGCTGGCGATCGTGCTGATGGTCAGTCGAGGGTTCTGCCGGGACATCACACCTCACCTTCCTGGGGCCATTCGCACGCCGCGTCGCAGCGGCTCGTGGTCAGGGATCGGGCAGCCGGAAGTTGACGGGGCCCCGCCGCGGACTTCAAGGCCAGTCGATCGCTTCTTGCACAGCCGTGCGCGGTGACACCCTTATGGATGAGCCTGCCCAGGATGCGCCCGGGCAGCGGATAGGGATGAGATTCCTCGTCGAGTTCGAACGCTCCGTGGAGCGGTGGGGCAATGCCCTGTGGGAGACGCTGATCCCGCCCTCACGCAAACAAGCGGAGGTCGTCGCGAAGCTGCGCAATGAATGTGACGACCGGGCCTTGATCCTCGACCGGCAGCGCACCCTGGTGCCCAACGCCTTCGTCGTCCAGCTGCCACCCGACGCGCACCGCCAACTCATTGCCTGCAGCGGCCAGTTGGGGAGGCAACTGGCCACCCAGATCCGAAGACACGCCGCGGAACAGGGATACACCTTCGCCGGCCCCGTGGTCGTCCACCTGACCGGAACGCCTGGCGCGGGCGTAGGCCGATTTCGCATCCACAGCCGCATCGCTCCCCTCCAGCGGCGCACCGGTTCCTGAAGTTCCTGTCGAGCAGGGGCGCGGGGCAGTGAAGAAGTAGCGGCCGCGCGGGCCGGCCCACCAGCATCGCCCGCCACAACTGACGGCGGGAGCAGCGGCGGTGCCCGCCCTGCGAACGGAGGGCGTGATCAGGCAGTGTGCTCGGTTCGCCGGGGAGCGCCACGGGTGCACGCTGCTTGGAATCCTTGGCATGTCGAAGCGTGACGGACTGCTCGTCGATCTCGCCTCCAGGGTCGAGTCCGCGCAGAGCACGCAGATGTCCCTGACCGTGGCCACCGGGGCGCGGTCATCACCGGCCGGCAGGCGCCCCAGGCGGTCTGGCGGCAGCGGCCCCGGAGGTCCTGATGGACTCGGAGCGGCTCCGGCCGTTCGCGACCGCCTTCGCCTCGCGAGAAGCGCGGGAAGTGGCGGCCGCAGGCGTTCCGGCACGGTGCCCACACACCTGCATTTCCACGTCGCGCGGATCCTGCAGGGCGGCATGGGCATCCCCGGGACGGGTGGGATGTACCGGGTCGACATCGCGGAAGTCAACGCGTGGACCGTCGGCGACTTCAGCTACTCCGACCGCTGACCGGCTGCTCAAGCAGCGCCGTCCGTCAGGCCCACTGGCCGCAGCGCCTCTGCGCGGTCGTGCGGGCTGAGTACGACGAGCATCTGAAGCAGCTGCGCGGCTTCCTGCACGGTTTCGGCACCGCTGGAGGGCCGGCGTATTCCGCTCCCCGCGTCTCACCGAATCGGGCGGTGGCGCCTGCCGGAACTCCGCAGGTGCAGAGCGAGGTGAACCAGGGCTGCGACGAACACCACGATGCCGATGAGCAGCACGTAGAACAGTCCTTCGGCGACGGCGCCTATGAGGCCCAGCACGATCGCGGCGATGACGAGGATCAGGAAGAGCATCATGGCTCGGGCACCTCCTGGGGTCGGGCTCAGCGACGGGCGAGCTGCCGCTCGCCATTGGCCCCGGGCTGGTAGGGCATGCCGTAGTGCGCGAAGACCGCGGCCTCGTCCTCGGCGGGCAGAACATCGTCCGTACCGATCGGCGGGCACTTCTTCACCAGCGACTTTTCGTAATCGACCCTGACGTACCCAGGCCCCGCTATTGCGTCGTTCAGCGGGACGAAGACCAGGTGGCGGCGGGTGGGCAGTCCGACCTCGACGGTGGCCATGGCCGGGTCGTCGGTGCTGGTGTCCACGTAGATCGCCTCGAGCACGCCGATCTTGTGACCCCTCGAATCGACGACGTCATGGTTGCGCCACTCCCGGATGTCCGCCATCTCGATCATCCTGGGCCTCCTTCGCGCGGCAGTACGGACCGGTGTCATTCCAGGATGCTCTTGGAGCCACCCCGAGGCCACCGTGATCAGCAGCGATGACGGATCGAGCGTGAACCAGCACGGAACCTGGAAATGCGGAACGACCTCCGTGACGAGCCCGGACACCTCCCGCCAGAGCGTGGCCAACTCGCACTGCCGGTCCACCAGCGCGCCGATCCGCTCCTGTACGCGGAGCGTCCGTCCGGCTACACGGTGCGCTTCCCGGATCGCCCCAGAAATCTGGTGTTCCCGGCCCGGTCGAGCAGTCGTAGCGTCAATGGCATGGACAACGCACGCGCACCCTCACCCCCCGCCCGCCTGCTCCACCCGGCCGACGGGCTCGTCGAGCCCGGTCCCGGCCAGGTCACCGACCGCTTCATGATCGACGGCGTCGACACCGACCAGCGAGATCTTCAAGCCCCGCGGGCAGTGGCACACGTTCTGGAACCACGGCGACGAGCCGGCCACGGCACTCGAGCTGATCTCACCCGCCGGGCTCGAGCAGTTCTTCCGCTGGCTGGGCGAACTCGACGAGTTTCCCGACCCCGAGGTCCTCGCCGAGAAAGCAGCGCCGTACCACTGCGACGTGGACGAGGCAGCGACCAAGGCCCTGACCAGCCGGTTGGGCCTGACCCCCTGACCGCTCAAGCGCCCGCCCGCGCGGCGGAACTGCCGGTGCCCCGAGGAACGCTCGACGGGACTGCCCCCGCACAGCCCGGCGAACGACGCCTCACTGCCGAGACGTTCCGGGTTGACCCCCACCGCGATCAGCAAAGCGTCAGCCGTGTCCGGACCGATCCCCACCACCTCCAGCAGCTGCGGGGCATGGCATTCCACGAGCCGGGCGAGACGAGCGTCCACGTCCCGGATCTGCTCGGAGAGCTGGGCGATCCGGCCGGCCAGCAGACCCAGGGCGATCCGCGTGGCCTGCAGCACCGACTCCTCGCCGGCCTCCTCGCGGCCTGGCCGTCGACATGACTGGTGTGGCCGGGCGGGTCCAGCGCGATCACCTCGACTCGCGGCGCTCGAGAAGGCGTTGAGCCCGACTACCGGTGCGGCACGGAACGCGGGGATGCAGACGGCCCCGTGCGTGCTGCTCAGGATGTCGGCGGGGTCCCTGCTCCTCCGGCGCCGGTCATGGGCGCCAGCTTGTCGGCTTCGGCCACGGCGGCGTTCCAGCTGAACTCGTTGTTGTCGCTGAAGTAGTAGTAGGTGGCGCCGTTCGGCATCATCGCGACGGTGATGCCGCCGTATCCCGACATGAAGGGTACGTAGAAGGGGTTGGTGTAAGCGGGGTTGTCGGCGGAGGTGAACTCTTTGCCCCAGAAGCCGTTCTGGTACTTCATGGGCTTGGTGCCGGTGGTGGTCATGCCCCGGTCCTGCGGTGTGCGTTGCATGGTGGCCGCGAGCAGTGCCGGGTCGAGTATCTGCGTGCCGTTGACGGCGCCGTGGTCGTTGTTGAGGAATTTCGCGAACCGGGCGACGGAGTCCTGCGTCCAGAACATGCCGTACCCGCCGAAGGGTGCCCCGCCGGGGCTGTTGTCGGTGCGGGAGGAGACGAGGGAGTCGGGCCCGACGCCGATGGGTTCGAGCACGTCGTCGCGGAGCATGTCGAAGATGTCGGCGTCCGAACCGGCCTTGTCCTGCAGGTAGTTGTTCATCGCGCGGGCGGCGAGGAAGGTGTCCGAGGTGTGGTAGACCCACTTGCTGCCGGGGCTGGTCTTACGCGGGAAGGACAGGGCGAGACGCATCTTGTCGGCGTAGGGCTCGGCCGCGAAGAAGTCCGCCATGGTGCGGCCCGCCTCGTCGGTCTCGTAGCCGGGCGAGGTGTAGTTCCCGGTGGCCATGTCGAGGGTGTGGTCGAGGGTGACGCCGCTCCAGGCAGTGTTGCCGGCGGTCTCGGGGATTCGGTCGGAGAGCTTCTCCTGGGCCACGGCCGGGCCGTAGCGCTGCGCCAGACGCAGCATGGCGGTTCCCGCGAACGCCGACTTCGCCGTCGAGTACGAGGGCAGCAGCATCTGGCCGCAGAACGGGTAATTCCCTTGTCGGGTACGACAGTTGCCCACGTAGTGGACTCCGCCGAAGTAGAAGCCGAAGGTGCTCAGCGCGGACGGCGTGATGCCGGAGCCGAACTTCGCCACGTCCACCCCACTGTCCGGGTGGTCGGTGGCCAGCGCCGAGAGGGGCTTGGTCGGGAGCCGGTCCCCGACCTCGGAGGCGTACGCGTCGCGCAGGTTCTCGGCGCCGTCGACGGGGCCGGGCCGGTAGTCGGCCGGTACCTGGCCCCACATGTCGAACTGGAAGTACTCGCAGGTCTCCGTGGTGATCTGGTAGCGGACTTCGGAGATCGATGTGTCGTCGAAGAGGAACGTCAGGGCGCCGTTGTGCACGCAGTTGGCGTTGCGCTCGACGAGCGCGAACGGCAGGGAGGCGCGGGTGCGTTGGCCGTCGCCGTCCTCGTTCCACGCGCGGCCGGGTCCCACCGCCAGGTTCCACGCCTGGTTCCCCGTGTACTGCAGCCCGCGCTTCGCCGGGACGAGGTGGCTGCCGTTCTGCACGAGCGCGATGTCGACCGGCGGTAGGTGCCGGGTGGCCGCAGCGTCTCCGTATCCGTTCGGGTCCTTCAGTGCGCGGAAACCGCCGGCGGTGGAGAGGCCGTCGAGGGTGAGGGTGCCTTCGAAGCTGTGGGTGGGTGGCGCTGCTTGCGCCGGCAGGGCGAAGGCGCTGTCGGGCACGGTGTCTTCGGCGCTGCCCCCGGCCAGTTGGCCGGCGGTGAGTTCGGTCCGGTTCACCGCACCGCTTCCGGTGAGTGGATCACCCGGTACGGGTGCGGTTGCGGCGGGCGCCGCCATCGTCTGTGGCGGGACGGCGAACAGCGCCGCGAGCACGGCGGCAGTGGCGGCGGCACGGCGTAGCCGTCGGGCATGGAACGGTCTCGGCATGGTCCGAGGTCCTCTCGGGCTGGCAGCTGATGCGGGATATCGCCGCATGGTGGGGCGCGCCGGCGCCGCCGTCCAATGCCTGCCCGGTCTGATCAGGCTGCCCGCCAGGTATACGTCCAGCTCATCCGCGGGCGGTGACCTGAGGCCCGTACTGCTCGACGCAGAAGCGCGCCAGCCCCGTGGCGAACGCCTCGATGCTGCGCAGCGCATAGTGTCCGGCGTCCCACGCGGCGTGCAGATGGATCTGCAGCGGCTCGCCCGCACCGTCGAGGATCAGCAGCGGGTGCAGGTCGAAACGAGGATCGTCGGAGACCACCGCAATTCCGTGGCCCGACGCCGCCATGGCCTGTGCGACGTGCGGAGTGTCGCATTCCAGCACGATGTCGTACGAGGCGTCCGCGTCCTGCACGGCATGGTCCAGGATGCGCCGCGTGCCGTGCGCCGGGGTGAGGACGATGAGGGGCTCCGCAGCGAGCTCCTCAATGGTGACCCGGTCCCGGTCCGCCCAGGCATGGTCGGCCCGCACATAGGCCCACAGCGGCAGGCGGGCCACCGGGAGCCCGGCGAAACGGCGCCTCGGGGGTG
Organism: Streptomyces boluensis; assembly: GCF_009908195.1. Taxonomy (GTDB): domain Bacteria; phylum Actinomycetota; class Actinomycetes; order Streptomycetales; family Streptomycetaceae; genus Streptomyces; species Streptomyces boluensis. The sequence goes on from NZ_JAAAHS010000020.1 coordinate 40,909, forward strand.
CCGAGGAGACGGCTACATCGGCGCCCCTCGCAAGGGCCTGGTACGCATGCGCCGGACTCTCCGCCTGCACGGTGACGAGCGGATCCTCCGGTCCCCAGGTGGCCAGGAACGGCGCGATCACGTCGGTGATGGTGGTGGGCGGCGCCGCCACGGTGATCCGCATGGCACGACCGGCAGCCAGCGCACCGACTGCGGCCTCGGCGGCGTCCGCGCGGGCGACCAGGTCTCGGGCCAGCGGAAGGAAGCGCCGGCCGGCGGCGGTCAGGACCAGCTGTTTGCCGCCGCGGTCGAAAAGCGTCATGCCCAACGACGTCTCCAGGCCGCGCAGTTGACGCGAAAGCGAGGGCTGGGCAACGCGGACCTCCTCGGCGGCCTTGGTGACCGAACCGGTCTCCACGATGGTCAGGAAATAGCGCAGCACTCGAAGTTCCACGGCAGTGGCCTCTCGGAAGACGGAGGAGGCATGGCCATTGCATGCCTCAAAGGCATGCAAGTCAGCCCTCGGAAGTATTTGAGGTTATAGCTGACGAGCCCCACGCTTGTCTCACCGTCGACCTCGCCGCCCGGAGCCCACACCCCCGGCGCCTGAACCACCGTCGACTGCTCCCGCCAGAGCCCTTTTTTCGATTGGCTGGTGTTCCCCGCATGGCCCGCCCCCTGCCCCTTAT
>NZ_JAAAHS010000200.1 GCF_009908195.1 Streptomyces boluensis
GCCCCCTCCGCCTCGGCCGCCTCGTACCGCCGCACCCTCTCGATCTCCGTCCGCATCAGCGCTCCTCCCCGAACTCGAACTCGAACTCGAGCCCGAACCCCGACCCACGGGACCGGACGCCCCGCTGAGCGGCGCCGATCCAAGCAGGCCACTTCGGCCTGCCGCCTCCCACTCTGTAGAGTGATTGGCCGGGACAGCAGGGCCAATCAAGGGGATTTGGCATGGCAGACATGCAAGTGGTCCGCTCCATGGACAGCACGGACACGCTCGGCAGCCGGCGTCTGGCCGGTCTGCTCACCGCCACCGCCGGGGACCGCCCCGGCTACCGTGCGCTCGCCCAGGGCGTCCGCACCCTGCTGCTAGACGGCCGCATCGCCCTGCGCACCCGGCTGCCCGCGGAACGTGAGCTGGCCACCGCGCTCGGCGTCAGCCGGGCCACGGTCACCGCGGCCTACGACCTGCTGCGTACGGACGGCTTCGCGCACAGCAGACGCGGCTCGGGCACCTGGACCGCGCTCCCCGACGGGCGGCGGCCCAGCAGCGTGGCCGCGTTCACCGACGAGGACGACGTGATCGACCTGGCGCTCGCCGCTCCGTACGCGCCGCAGGACGCGCTCCGGGCGGCGTTCGACGCGGTGAGCGGCGGACTGGCCCGGCACGCGGCGACGGCGGGCTACCACCCTTACGGGCTGCCGGAGTTGCGGGCGGCGGTGGCCCGGCGGTTCACCCGGCGCGGGCTGCCCACCCTGCCCGAGCAGATCCTGATCACCTCGGGCGCGCAGCAGGCGGTCTCGCTCACCCTGGCGGTGCTCGGCCGCCCCGGCGACCGGGTCATGGTGGAGAACCCCTCGTACGCGACGGTCCTCGACGCGGTGCGGCGGGGCGGGCTGCGGGCCGTTCCGGTGCCGGTGACGGACGAGGGCTGGGACGCGGAGGTCGCCGAGTCGGCTCTGCGGCAGACCGCGCCCCGACTGGCGTACATGGTCCCGGACTTCCACAATCCGACGGGCCATCTGATGCCCGTGGAGCAGCGCCTGCGGCTGCTCGACACGGTGCGCCGTACGGGTACCTGGATGATCGTCGACGAGACGCTCACGGACATCGCCCTCGACGTGCCCGCGCCGACGCCGTTCACGTCGCTCGCCGGGCGCGGTACGGGTGAACAGCTGGTCACCGTCGGCTCGTTGAGCAAGACCCACTGGGGCGGGCTGCGGATCGGCTGGGTGCGGGCCGGCTCGCAGATGATCACTGAACTGGCCACGCACCGGGTGCCGACGGACATCGCCACGTCGACGCTCGACCAGCTGGTGGCGGTCGAGCTGGTCGAGCGCACGGAGTCGGTGCTCGCCGAGCGGCTGCCGCTGCTGCGCGAGCAGCGGGCCGCGCTGACCGGCGCGCTGGCCGAGCAACTGCCCGAGTGGCGCTGGCAGTTGCCGCCCGGCGGGCTCTGCCTGTGGGTGGACCTGGGCGCCCCGGTCTCGTCGGCGCTCGCGACGGCGGCACTCGACCACGGCGTACGGATCGAGGGCGGCGCCCGCTTCGGCGCCGACCCGGGCACGCACCAGCACCGGTTGCGGATCCCGTACGCGCTGCCCGCCGAGGTGTGCGTGGAGGCGGTGCGCAGGCTCGCCGCGACGATGGCCGCGGGGCTGCCCACGGCGGCCCGCGAGCATGACCGCACCAGGCACTGGGTGGCCTGAGCGGCCCGATCCGGGCGGAACCCAAAAGCCGGAAGCGCCGGGCGGAACTCGCGGATCAGCGCCCCGCGGACGGCTCCCCGAACACATCGACCGCGTACCGCACATCCGTCAGCGCGCCCGCGAGCGCGCTGACGGAGCCGACCGCGCCCGCGATGAGCAGCAGCGAGCGGCGCAGCCGGGGTACCTCAGGGGTGCCGTGGGCGGCCATCGCGGCGAGCGCCGCGAGTTCGTCCTCGGCGATGCCCCGGTCCGGGAACTCGACCGGATACGCGGCCAGTTCGCGGCGCAGCCGGGACACGGCGGAGCGCAGCCGCTCCACCTCCGGGTCCATGTCGCCGCCCACCGCCGGTCGTCTCTGTCGCACACCGCGCAACACAGTTCAGCCCCCTCGCACTTCGTCGTGCGCCGTTCCTCGTGCTTGTTACGTCGCGGCCGTGAACGGCCCGCGATCCTGCCCCCTGTCCCCGCCGCGCAGGGTCGGCGGCCGGGACGCGGGCCAGTAAACGCCACGCCCCGCGCCGTACGCCACTCCCCGGACGGAACCTGACGCAATTCGAACGGCCCGCGTACGCCCCGGCGCGGAGCGAAGCGTTCCGTTCCGACCCGCGCCGCCGCCGGGGCGTTCGTAGGCTGGCCGTATGAGCGACTGCCGCAGGAGCGAAGCCGGGACGGCCCGGCCGGGTGCACGGACGGGTGAGTGGTCCGTACGGATGAGCGAGGCCCGCGTACTGACGAGTGAGGCTCCGGCACTGCCGGGCAAGGCCCCCGTGGCGACGGGTGAGGTGGCCGGATGACGCCGGACGAGGGGCCGCGGATCGCGGGGCTGCTGCTCGCCGCGGGCGGTGGGCGGCGGCTCGGCGGCCGCCCCAAGGCGCTGCTGCCGTACCGGGGCCGGCCGTTGGTCGAACACGCGGTACAGGTGCTGCGCGACGGCGGCTGCACCGAGGTGCACGTCGTCATCGGCGCGGCCGCGGAACGGGTACGGGACCAGGCCGCGCTCGACGGCTGCGTCCTGGTCGAGAACCCGCACTGGGAGGAGGGCATGGGCTCGTCACTGCGGGCCGGGCTCGACTCGCTCGCCGTCGGCGGCAGCGCGCGGGCGACCGGAGCGGACCGTGCGCCGCAGGCGGCCCTCGTCTCCCTGGTGGACCAGCCGGGGATCGGGCCGGACGCGGTGCGCCGGATCGTCGGGGCGTACACCTCTCCGGCGAGTCTGGTGTGCGCGGCGTACGAGGGGCGGCGCGGGCATCCGGTGCTGTTCGGGGCCGAGCGCTGGGCGGGGATCGCGGCGACGGCGACCGGGGACCGGGGGGCGCGCGCCTATCTGAAGGCGCATGAGAGCGAGATCACCCGGGTCGAGTGCGGAGACGTGGCCGAGGCCTGGGACATCGATACGGAGGCGGATCTGGCGCGACTTCTGTGAACCTTGAGTGACTGGCGTGGCACTCAGCGCCATGTTCTGTCGACTCAGAGAATCTCGACATCAACAAACCATTGAACTTCCACTATGAGGAAACTATTCTCCACTGGTCAGAAGTGCTCCGCGCTCCGGTGGCACCGGAAACCGGTATGTAGCCCTGACGGCACTCAGTGCCGTCCTTTGGGCTTTCCGTCTCCCGCCACCGCACCTGCGACGAGGTGCTTCGGCCGCACTCTGTAGATCCCGCTGAAGGAAGTGACAGCTCATGTCCGCACCAGCGCCGTCCCCGCTGGCCATCGTCGACGCCGAGCCCCTGCCTCGGCAGGATGAGGTTCTGACCGACGCGGCCCTCGCCTTCGTGGCGGAGCTGCACCGGCTGTTCACGCCCCGGCGTGACGAGCTCCTCACCCGCCGCGCCGAGCGCCGCGCCGAGATCGCCCGCACTTCTACTCTCGACTTCCTCCCGGAGACCGCTCGGATCCGCGAGGACAACTCCTGGCGCGTGGCCCCCGCGCCCGCGGCCCTGAATGACCGCCGCGTGGAGATCACCGGTCCCACCGACCGGAAGATGACCATCAACGCCCTGAACTCGGGTGCCAAGGTCTGGCTCGCCGACTTCGAGGACGCCTCGGCTCCCACCTGGGAGAACGTGGTCCTCGGCCAGGTCAACCTGATGGACGCGTACGCGCGCAACATCGACTTCACCGACCCGAAGTCCGGCAAGTCGTACGCCCTCAAGGACGCCGGCGAGCTCGCCACCGTCGTGATGCGCCCGCGTGGCTGGCACCTCGAGGAGCGGCACCTGAAGTTCGACGGCCGCGCCGTGCCCGGTGCCCTCGTCGACTTCGGCCTGTACTTCTTCCACAACGCCAAGCGTCTGATCGAGCTCGGCAAGGGCCCGTTCTTCTACCTGCCGAAGACCGAGTCGCACCTGGAGGCGCGCCTCTGGAACGACATCTTCGTCTTCGCGCAGGACTACGTCGGCATCCCGCAGGGCACCGTCCGCGCCACCGTCCTGATCGAGACGATCACGGCCGCGTACGAGATGGAGGAGATCCTCTACGAGCTGCGCGACCACGCCTCCGGTCTGAACGCGGGCCGCTGGGACTACCTGTTCTCCATCGTCAAGAACTTCCGTGACGGCGGCGCCAAGTTCGTCCTGCCGGACCGCAACGCGGTGACGATGACCGCTCCGTTCATGCGGGCGTACACCGAGCTGCTCGTGCGCACCTGCCACAAGCGCGGTGCGCACGCCATCGGCGGCATGGCGGCGTTCATCCCGTCGCGCCGGGACGCCGAGGTCAACAAGGTCGCGTTCGAGAAGGTCAAGAACGACAAGGACCGCGAGGCCGGCGACGGCTTCGACGGCTCCTGGGTCGCCCACCCCGACCTGGTCCCGATCGCCATGGCCTCCTTCGACGCGGTCCTCGGCGACAAGCCGAACCAGAAGGACCGGCTGCGCGAGGACGTCGACGTCAAGGCCGCCGACCTCATCGCCATCGACTCGCTGGACGCCAAGCCGACCTACCAGGGTCTGGTCGAGGCCGTGCAGGTCGGCACGCGCTACATCGAGGCGTGGCTGCGGGGCCTCGGCGCCGTCGCCATCTTCAACCTGATGGAGGACGCGGCCACCGCGGAGATCTCGCGCTCGCAGATCTGGCAGTGGATCAACGCCGAGGTCGTCTTCGAGAACGGTCAGCAGGCCACCGCCGAGCTGACCCGCAAGATCGCCGCCGAGGAGCTCGCGAAGATCCGTGCGGAGATCGGCGAGGACGCCTACCAGGCCGGGCACTGGCAGCAGGCGCACGACCTGCTGCTCCAGGTCTCGCTCGACGCCGACTACGCGGACTTCCTGACGCTGCCCGCGTACGAGCAGCTGGCCGGCTGAGTCCCGCCCGAGTCCCACCGGGGGTAGCCCCCCAGCACCACCCGTGCCCCGTGGCGCGCCTTCCGAGGCGCACCACGGGGCACGGTCGTGTCCGGGCACGTGGCCGGAACTCGTGCCCGGACGTCGATGTTCGGCCGGTCGGCCCGGCGGGCCATCTTGCTTTCGCCGTACGCCCGTTGGTGAACTGAGCCGCCGACGGAAGGACGGGCACAGTCATGGCAGGACAGCGCACGCGCGGGCTCCGGGTCGCCGTGGTCGGGGGCAGCATCGCCGGATGCGCGGCCGCGCTCGCCGCGCACCGCGCGGGTGCCGAGAACGTCACCCTCTACGAACGGGCACCGGGCCGCCTCGGCGAGCGCGGCATGGGCGTGGCCGTGCACGGCGCGCGCTACGCGGAGCTGGAGGCGGCCGGCTATCTGGACGCCGCGATGCCCTGGGTGCAGCTGCGGCACCGGCACTGGTACGTACGGGACACGGCCTGCGCGGACCCGCTGGGGCGCCGGATCGCGCGGATGGACTTTCCCTTCCGTACGTACAACTGGGGTTCCCTCTGGCACGAGTTGCGCGACCGGCTGCCCGCCGGGACGGACGTACGGTCCGGCACGCGCGTGGAGGCCGTCACGCCCGCGGAGACCGGCGCCGAGGTACGCACAGAGGCGGGCGGCGAGCGTTACGACCTGGTCGTCGGCGCGGACGGGCACCGCTCGGTGGTGCGCGGCGCCGCCTTCGCGGAGGTGCGGCCGCGCCTGGCGGGCTACCCGGCCTGGCGCGGCGCGTACCCGGTGGAGCGGCTCGCCGATCCGGAGCGCTGGCCGGTCGGCGAGTGCGCGTACGTCGTCTTCCCCGGCGGCCATCTGATCGTCTACCGGATCCCCGCGGGCCCCGGCGACCCCACGGGTTCGCGCGTCAACTGGGTGTTCTACACGGCCCCTTCGACGGGTCTCGCCCTGCCCGCGGACCCTGCTGCGACGGCCGGGTCACCGGACGAGCGCGACCGCTCCGCCGCCGACACGCTCAGCACGGCGCAGCGCGAACTGCTCGCCCGGGTCGCCGACGCCCTGCTGCCGCCGTACTGGGCCGCGCTCCTCAAGGAGACGGCACGCGACGAACTCGCCGTGCAGACGCTGTACGACTTCACCGCGCCCCGCTACACCGCGGGCCCGCTGCTGCTGCTCGGCGACGCGGCGACGGTGGCGCGGCCGCACACCGGGGCGGGCGCGGTCAAGGCGCTGCAGGACGCGTCGGCCCTGGAACGCGCCCTCTCCTCGACCCCCGACCTGCCCCGGGCGCTGCACGGCTACGACAGCGAACGCGCGCCCACCGGCCGGACCATGGTCGACCTGGGCCGCCGCCTCGGCGACGCGCTCGTGGCCCGCACCCCGGACTGGTCCGCCCTGGACCAGCGGGGTCTGGAGGCGTGGTGGCAACGGGCCGACGGTTCGGGCGCGTTCGGCGGCAAGCGGCTGGACGGGCGGCAGTCATGAGTCGCTGATGCCTGAGCCCCGCGGCTTTGCATCTCCACGGCTCCGAAAACCGCCACCACGCGCGCGTAACGCCTGTCGTGGGGCCCTACTTATTGAGCGGCGTCAGGCAGAGCGCGACGTCGGAGCGGCCGCGCGTGTACGTGATGGTGAACTTGGAGTCGCCCGCCTTGCAGGTGAGGCCGGCCGCGGTGATGCCCTCGTCCGCGACCTTGAACTCGGCGTTCTTGTCGGAGCAGCCGACCACCCGGATGTCGGGCTCCTCGTCCGTACCGAGCCGCTGCACGCACTCACCGACGTCGGCGCCGGTGGCCGAAGTGTCGTTCTTGGCCGCGTTCTTGGCGTCCTCGACCGTGTCGCCCGCGGTGGCGAACTTCCACACACCGGCGATGATCAGCGCCAGTACCACGGCGACGACCTTCACGACCGTCTGGTTGACCCCGCCGCCCCCGCGCCGCGGCGGCTGCGGCGGCGGGCCCTGGTACTGCTGCTGCGGCGGACCCTGGAAGTGCTGCTGCTGCGGTCCCCCATAGGGCTGCTGCGGGGGGTACGGGGCCTGGCCCTGCTGCTGCGGGTAGCCGTACTGCTGCGGTGGCGGCCCCTGCTGGCCGTACGGGTTGGGGTGGCCGCCCTGGGGCGGAGGCATGGACATGGAACGGTCCCCTCGTGTTCGACAGTCGTCGGCGCACTCGAATGGCGCACCCACGTAAGTTAGCCGCTCGCACCCATCTGCCGTCCGCCGGGCGGCCGTTGTCAGTGGGACGCGGCACCATGGAGGTCACAGGGGAAACGGCGGGAAGGGGCAGGCCGATGACGGGACGGCTGACCGCGGGACAGCGCCGGGTCGTGGCCGACGCGGACGAGGTGACGGGCCGGATCACCGGCTCCGAGGCGCAGTTGGCGGCGCTGGTGCGGCTCGGCCTGGCGTTCCGGCACGCGCGGCCGCCGCGGGCGCACTTCCTCACCCCGGCCGGGCACCGCGCGCGGGCCGAGCTGCTGAGCGCGGCCCCGCCCGCGACGGCACCCACCGACGACCCCGGCACCGCGGTGTTCGCGGCCCGCACCGGGGCCGAGCCGGAGCCCTTCGTGCCTGGGCCCGCACGCCGCCGCGAGGTCCACAGCGCCTGGCAGGGCCTGCTCGAACTGCGCCGGATGACCAACGCCGACGGCGCCACCGACCGCCCCTGCGCCTGGGAGCGCGGCCATCTCGCGCAGGCGGCCGCGCTCGCCCTCGAGGCCGCGGGCCGCACCCCGGCGTCCGGTGCGGGCCGTGCGGCGGCGGCCGGGTACCACGTCACGGACACCGAACAGCCGGAGGCGGTCGCGGTTCGGGTGCGGCCCGGAACCGGATCAGGACCCGGATCAGGACCCGGCGCGGGCGGGACCGCCTCCGAGGCGATACGTGCCGAACTCACCGCGTGCGCGGCCGCGTTGACGGAGGCGGGCTGGCAGGTCAGCGAGCACGGCGAGCGCGGCGGCGGCCGGATGCTGCTCGCCTCACCCCGCAGAGTCTGACCCCCCGCAGGTCTGACTGCGCAGGTCTGGCCTGGTGCCGCTCAGTGGCCGAACTTCGTGTCGAGCAGATCGGTGAAGACGCCGATGGGGTCGTCCCAACGCCCGTCGGCCCAGTCGCCGTTGACGTTGGTGGTGAGCATCCGCTCGCCGTCGCGGGCTCCGTAGGCGTAGGACCACGATCCGAAGATCGCGCCTCCCATGCCCCAGACGGTCTCCCCACGGGGCAGCTTCACCGAGGAGACGCCGAGACCGTAGGCGGCGTCGGAGATCCAGTCGCGGGTGGGGACGGTGGTGAACATGTCGCGTTGCTGGTCCGCCGGCAGTATCCGGCCACCAAGGAGGGCGCCGAAGAACCGGTTGAGGTCCGAGGCGGTGGAGATCATGCCGCCCGCCGCCCAGAACATGGACGAGTCGAGCTCGGTCGCGTCGTGCACGGGTGCGTCGGGGCCGGTCTGGAACAGCTTGGTGTAGTGCCGGGAGTGCGGCCCCTGGATCGTCGGGTCGCTGCCCTGCGGCAGGTACGTGTCCGCCAGACCGTACGGGCCGGAGATCCGCTCGGTGATCTCCTCGGCGAGTGCGCGACCGGTGGCCCGTTCGACGATCATGCCCGCGAGGACGTAGTTGGTGTTGGAGTACGCCCAGCCCGAACCCGGCTCGAACGCGGGCGGATGGGACATGGCGATCGCCACCAGCGTCTCGGGCGGGTGGGTCTCGTGACTGTTCAGGGCTTCCTGGTCATCGGTGTAGTTGAAGATCCCGCTGGTGTGATTGAGCAGCATCCTGACGGTCACTTCGGCACCGTCGTGGCCATGGCCCCGCACCGCACCGGGCAGCCGCTGTTCCACGGTGTCGTCCAGGCTCAGCCGGCCCTCCGCCGCCAACCGCAGCACGACGGTGGCCACGAACGTCTTACTGATGCTGCCGATACGGAACCGGTGCTCCCGCTCACGCTCGCCGCCGGTCCCGGTGTCGGCCACTCCCGCGGTCCCGAACCACTCCCGGTCGCCGTCACGCACCTCGGCAAGAATCCCCGGAAGGCCACCTTGCGTCACGGCTTCATGGAGCAGGACTTGGACCGCCTCGTGGCTGCCGTTGTCCGCACGAGGGGTGTGCTGGTGCATGTGGCTCTCCTCCTTGTGGGGTGTGACCCGCGTGGTCGTCAGCGGGTTGCGGTGGTCACCGGTCCTGGGCCTGGCCCTAGGCCTGGTCCCGGTCCTGGTCCTGACCGTTGAGCAACTGGCGTACGCGGTCCGTCAGTTCGGCCTGATCGATACCGGCCAGGGCGAGCGCACGCGGCACGGTGCCGATGTCCGCCTGCAGGATCCCGAGCAGCACATGCGTCGACCGCAGGTCCTTCTTGCGGGCGGTGGCGAAGCTCCGGTCGAGGGCGAGCCTGGCGGACGCGCCCAGCTTGGGCTGCTGGGCGGCGCGGCTCGGACCGGGAAGGTCATAGGTCGCCGCGGACACCCCCACCACGCTGAGGCTGTGCTCGAACTCCCGGTCCAGGGCCTCGCGGACGGTGTCGCGGTCGAGCCCGGCCGAGGCCAGGACCTGCTGTGCGGTGGACCCCTCGTCGGCGGCGAGCGACAGCAGGAGATGGTGCGCGTCGATCGTCGCCGAACCGTCGTCCTGGGCTTCGTCCATCGCCCGGACGATGACGGCGTGCAGGTACTTGTCAAACGCGCTCATCGCCGCGCCTCCTCAACTTGACTCCCGCGGCGATGAGCCGCTTGGCGTGCTTCTTGTGGACGGCCTGACGGGTGACCCCGAGCGCCTCGGAGACCTGCGGCCAGGTCCATCCCGACCGCATGGCCTGCTCGACAGCGGAGTCCTCCAGCTGATCGGCGAGGCGCCGCAACGCCACGACGGCCGCCAGGGCGTCGGCGGGCTCAGAGGGCTCGGAGCGCTCGGAGGGTTCAGGGGGCGGGGAATTATTGCCGTCGGACATGCAAGCAACCGTAGTTGACTAATCGGGATAGTCAACCCTGGTTGCTAATGACCCGGCGCGGTTGGGCATGATGGCGACGTACCTCCGAGACACCCGTACCGCTGAGAGAGCTGAGAGAAGTGAGGAAGTCCGTGACTGAAGCGTTCTCCGTACCCGTGACCGTCCGTGGCTACGAGACGGACGTGCAGGGGCACTTGAACCAGGCGGTGTACCTCCAGTACGCGGAGCACGCCCGCTGGTCACTGCTCAAGGCCGCCGGGATCGAGCAGAACGACCTGGTGGACAAGGGCATCGGCCCCGTCGTCCTGGAGACCACGATCCGCTACCGGCGCGAGCTGCTCGCCGGTGACGAGGTGACCGTGGACTGCGTCTTCCACTGGGGCGAGGGCAGGACGTTCCGGATCGAGCAGACCATCCGCAAGGCGGACGGCACGGTCTCGGCGGAGGTCTCCGGGGTCGGCGGTCTCCTTGACCTCAAGGTGCGCAAGCTGGTCGCCGAGCCGCAGGAGTTCTTCCGTACCCTCGCGGACCGGCCGGAGCTGTTCGGCCTGTGAAGCCGACGGACCGGGGGCCCGGGGCCACCGCGGCCTCGTCTACCCTGGACGCGGGCCGTGACTGGCGCTGAGGTGGAGTACCACCGGGGAGCGGCCCGACGGTCTCCGTCGGCGTACGCCACTCCTGGAACACCGGGGGGTACGCGGCCGCGCGCCTGGGCGAATCCGCAGCAGATGCCGACGACGCCCGGGAGCACCCGATGACCGCACAGCCCACCACCGAGAACCGCACCGCCCAGCTCATGGACGGCAGCGCCGTCGCGCGCCGGATCGTGGAGCGCACCGCCGCCCGCTCCGCCGCCCTGGTCGAGAGCGCCGGGGTCACGCCGTGCCTCGCGACCGTCCTGGTCGGCGAGGACCCCGCGTCGGTGACGTACGTGAAGATGAAGCGGAACCGCTGTGCGAAGGCCGGGATCCTCTCCCGGCACGTGCCGCTGCCCGCCACGACGACGACCGAGGAACTGGTCGCCACCCTCACCGAGCTGTCCGCCGACCCCACGGTGCACGGCATCCTGCTGCAGCACCCGGTGGGCCCGCACATCGACGAGCGGGCCGCGTTCGAGGCCATCGCGCCCGAGAAGGACGTCGACGGTGTGACCATGCGGTCCTTCGCCGCGATGGGCTTCGCCCTGCCCGGCTTCGCGTCCTGCACACCGGGCGGCATCATGCGGCTGCTCGACGCGTACGACGTGGACCCGACCGGCAAGCGCGCGGTGGTCGTGGGCCGCAGCGCGATCCTCGGCAAGCCGGTCGGCATGATGCTGCTCGCCCGGGACGCGACGGTCACGTACTGCCACTCGCGTACGCGTGAGCTGTCGTCGCTCGTGCGGGAGGCGGACATCCTCGTCGCGGCGGTCGGGCGGCCGGAGTTCATCAGGGGCGCGGACATCAAGCCGGGCGCGGTCGTGATCGACGCGGGCTACAACGAGGGGAACGTCGGCGACGTGGAGTTCGCGGCCGCCGCCGAGCGCGCGAGCCTGATCACGCCCGTGCCGGGCGGTGTCGGGCCCATGACGATCGCGGTGCTCCTGGAGCAGACCCTCGACGCGGCCGAGCGGCTGTCGGGCACCTCCGCCTGAGTCGCACCTCCGCCCGAGTCCGTTCCGCTCCCCCGGTGTACGGTCGGTTCCGGCCTGGAACCGCCCGTACGCAGGGGAGACGAACGACGATGAGCCCGCGCCGGGCCCCCGGTTCAGGGGAGCCGACCTTCACCGAGCGGGCCCGCCGCGAGCAGCTCGTCGCGTGCACCATCGACCTGATCGCGAGCCGTGGCTACCCGGCGACCTCGCTCGCCGCGGTCGCCGGTGAGGCCGGTCTGTCGAAGGCCGCCGTGCTCTACCACTTCAGGTCCAAGGACAACCTGACGCGGGCCGCGTTCACGCATGTCGTCGAGCGGTTCGCGGCGTACGTGCACGAGCGCGTGGCAGCGGCACCGGACCCCCGGGCCGCGGTGGTCGCGTATGTGCGGGCGATGGTCGGCTACCAGCAGGCGCACCGCAACCATGTCCGGGTGATCACCGAGACGCTGCTCGACGACGCGGGCGGTACGCGGCTCAAGACGCCCGGCGGGCACGACACCGGGGGCCGCGTCGACGCCCTCGCCGAGCTGCTCGCCTCGGGTCAACAGGCCGGTGTGTTCCGGGAGTTCGCGCCGCACACGGTCGCCCTCGCGGTGGGCGGCGCCATCGACGGGGTGGTCGCGGCCTGGCTCACGCACCCCGAGCTCGACCTGGACGCGGCCGCCGACGAGCTGGTCGAGTTCACGCTGCGGGCCGTCGACCGCTGACCGGTGCGGCGGGGGCGCGGCGCGCGAACTGCGGCGCGTGTTCCGGTCGTACGCCCATACCGCCGACGTACGCGCCGATGCCCTGCAGCAGCGGGAAGCGGCGGGTCAGGCGCATCGGCAGCGGGACCCTGTCGAGGGTGCCGTCGAGGGCTGGGCGGATCAGCAGGTCGTGCTCGGCGAGCTGCGACTTCTGGGTCACGGCCATGGGCAGCGCGCGCCGCTTCTGCACCCGCGCGAGGTCGGCCTCCTGGACCCGGCCATGGAGCAGCGGGCCGGCGAGGAGACGGGCCGTGGCGACCGCGTCCTGCACGGCGAGGTTGACGCCGACGCCGCCGACCGGGGACATGGTGTGCGCGGCGTCGCCGATGCAGAGCAGGCCGTCGGTGTACCAGCGCGGCAGCCGCCCCATGGTCACGTCGAGCATCTTCACGTCGTCCCAGGAGGCGATGGCGGCGGTGGTCTCCGCGCCCCAGCCGAAGAGGAGGCCGAGCCGTTCGCGCAGCACACTCACGTCCTGGCGGCGCAGCTCGGCGTCGGTGCCCTTCTTGATGAGGTAGGAGGTCTGGAACCAGTCGCCGCGGTCCATGGTGACGGCGACCTGTCCGTCCCCGAAGTACCCGAGGACCCGGCCGCTGTGCGCGCTGTCCGGCGCCGGGGCGGGGACGCGAACCTGCCATACGTCCATGGGCACTTCGTACGGATTCTGCCGCAGGCCCGCCGCGCGGGCGACCACCGAGCCGCGCCCGTCGCAGGCCACGACGAGGTCGGCGGCGAGTTCGCCCGCGGTGCCGTGCTCGTCGGTGAGGCGGACCCCGGTGACGCGGCCGTCGGAGAGCGTGGTCAGACCGGTGACTGCGGTGGAGCGGCGCAGCGTGAACGTGGGTTCCGCGGCGGCCGCTTCGGCGAGCAGGTCGAGGAAGTCCCACTGCGGGACCATCGCGATGTACTTGTGCGGGGTCCGGCCGGGCATCCGCCGGAAGTCCGCGAGGGTGACCGTGCTGGTGCCGATCCGGATCCGCATCTCGTCGAGCCGTCCGGCGGGCAGGGCGGCGAAGCGCGCGCCGAGGCCGAGTTCGTCGAGCAGCCGGAGCGTCGAGGGGTGGACGGTGTCGCCGCGGAAGTCGCGCAGGAAGTCCCGGTGCTTCTCCAGGACGGTCACGCGCACCCCGGCACGGGCGAGCAGCAGGCCGAGCATCATGCCCGCCGGTCCACCGCCGACGATGCAGCAGGTCGTACGTTCCTGGGTCTCACCGGAATGGGCCATGGCAGTACCTCCGCAGCTGGGCTGACCGACTGGACAGCAATCTAACCGATCGGTCAGTCGAGGTACGCGGGACCCTCCCCACCC
>NZ_JAAAHS010000201.1 GCF_009908195.1 Streptomyces boluensis
GGGCGGCCACGTGGGCGGTGAGCGGCTGGTTGAACTCCCGTCCCTTGCGGACCAGTTCGGCGGCGCGCCAGTCGCCCGTGTCGGCCACCAGGGCGTGCTCGAAGACGTGCGTCCAGTGCTGGAGCTGGAACGAGCTGCCGTCGGGTGCGGTGCGCCGGGGCGGGTCCATCCAGGCGCCGCTGGGGCGGCCGGTGCAGGAACGCATCAGGTTGCTGTGCAGACGGCCTCGGGTGTCGACCGCGAAGCCCGGGGTGCCGCGCACCAGGAGGGCGACGGTGCGGTCCTCGAAGTCGGCGTCCTGGGTGCTCGGTGCCGAGGGTTCCGATTCGGAGGGGGCGCCCGGCGCCGAGGGCTGGGCCTCCAAGAGGGCGCCCGGCGCCGGTAGTGCGGCCTCGATGCGGCCGTCGCGATCCACCGTGTCGGCGAGCGCGGCAAGGGCGGCCTCGGGGTCGTCCCCCAGGAGTACGGCGACCGGCAGGTCACGTACCCCCGTCAGGTCGCAGCCGGGCTGCCAGACCTCGCGCAGCGGGCGCTCGGCGGGCACCCAGACGACGCCGGAGCCACGCGCGCGCGTGGCCGCTGCGTGCTCCGGTCCGGCCGCGGCGAGCACCGCGGCGGTGAACGAGTTGGCCTCCGGGCCGCCGACCGCGATCCGGAAGTCGGGGAGGCTGCTGTCGACGGCGAGGTCGCCCCAGCGCGGCCCGGCCGGGCGGGTGGGCGTACTGGTGACGCCGCGCCGCACGAGGGCGGTGACGAGGTCACGCAGCGGGTCTGGAGCACCCGCGCGGCCCTCACCGTCAGTGCCGCCCGCGCCCGCCGCACCGCCCGCGCCACCCGCAGGGCCCGCGCCCGAACCAGCACTCCGCCCGTACCCCCGCAGCCCCCCGTCCGGCAGGACGATCTCGCCGGCGCCGACCGCCCGTACGCCCGCGCGGGTGCCGTCCGGTGTGGTGAGGGTGAAGGTCAGCGGGGCGGAGAGCGCGAACCAGTTCAGGCAGGGGGTGTCGAGGGTCCACGGGGCGCGGGTGTGGTCCGTGCCGGTGTCCGTCCCGGGGAAGGCGAAGCCACGGCCCACGGCGGCGGCCGCGGTCTCGGCGACGGGCAGGGCGCCCGGCACGTCGGCGGGCACCCGCAGCCGCAGGAGCTGGTCGCTGCCGGTGAACTCGTCGACCTTGGTGGTGAGTTCGACGCGGTCGAGGCCGTTCCACAGGGTCGCGGTACGGGTCCAGCGCACCGGTCCGGTGCGCCCCGTGGCGGTGATCCGGGCGCCCAGCGGGCCGTGCTCGACGGTGCAGGTCTCGGCGGGCGCGGCGGACGAACCGGTTCCGGGGCCCTTGGGCAGCAGGTGCCAGGGGCCCTCCTCGAAGAACGGGTGGGCGGTGTACTCGTCCTGCACGACCAGCTCGTCCACCTCGCCCTCGGTGAGCAGTTCGCGGCCGGTGCGCAGGTCGGTGACGCTGCTGAGGCCGCCGCCCCGCGCGGGGTCGGCCTCGATCCGGAAGGTCTCGTTCGAGACGGTGTACGTGGGGGCGGCCGCCGGGGTCCAACCGCCGGACGGGCGCGTGTCGTCGGTGGTCAGCCACCAGGTGCGGTGGCCGAGCGACGGCACCGCGCGGGCGAGGAAAACCGCCTCCACGCGCGCGTGCTCACCTACGGCCACCACGTGCACCGGCTCCGTACGCCCCGTCTCGTCCCGCACCGCGAGCCGTGCCGGGTCGTCCACGCCCAGCTCCGCGAGGTCGACGTCGACGCGCACCAGGTCGGTACGGGTCCACGACAGCGGGTTGAACACGGTGACGGCGAGCTCGCCGGGGCCACGGGTGTCCGCCTGCGCGGTGAGCGCGCCGAGGGCCGACTCCCGTACCTCGTCGGCGAGTTCGTACGCCTCGCGCCAGGTCGGGAGCAGGTCCACGTACACCTGGTCGGAGAAGGTGCCGGTGACGGCGTCGTGGTGGGCGGCGTGCAGCAGGTGCCGCCAGCTCTTGTCGAGCGCGTCCCGCGGGTACTCCAGGAGGCCGAGGCCGTGCGCGAGGGCGGCGAAGGTCTCGGCCTGCTGCACCAGGTTCTCGGCGGCCCGGTGGGCCTGCTTCACATCGGCGTACGTGACGTCCTTGCCGGTGTAGACGGGGCCCATCTCGCGGGTCACGGGCAGCGGGCGCTCCCCGCGCGCCGCCAGCTCCGCGCGTACGGCGGCGAAGTGCGCGCGTGGACCGGCGTGTTCGAGGCGCGGCCAGGTGTAGCGGCGGTTCCAGGTGTGCTGGACGTCCAGGCCCCAGGGGTGCGGCCAGGAGAAGTCGGTGCCCATGGGGATCAGGACGTTGCGGGTGGCGGCGCCCTGGCGGAGGAGTTCGTACAGGGCGAGGAGCTGTTCGGCGGCGGCCTCGGCGTCGGGCGCCTTGTGGGAGAACCAGCCGGCGGAGTAGTGCGCGGGCAGGTAGTGGAGCAGGAGTCCGCGGCCGTCGGGGCCCAACCAGTCGTATTCGGCGGGCAGTTGCATCGCGGTCGGGGGCCGCAGGGCCTCGCCCCAGGTGTCCATCATCGGGCCCCACTGGTGGTGCGGGCCGCGAGCGAGGACCGCGGAGTCGAGCCCGGCGTCCGCCATGAGCGCGGGGAACGCGGGGTCGTGCCCGAACACGTCGAGCTGCCAGGCGGTGCGCGGCTCGGCGCCGAGTACGCCGCGGTGGAAGCCGAGTCCGTGCACGGCGCTGCGCACGGTGGTCTCGGCGGAGGTGAGGTTGGTGGACGGTTCGTTGTAGGTGCCGCCGACGATCTCGACGCGGCCCTCGGCGATCAACTGCCGTAGTTCCGCCCGGTGTTCGGGGTGTGTGTCCCAGAACGGCTTGAGGTAGTCCAGCTCGGAAAGGACGAAGCGGTAGTCCGGGTCGTCGTGGGCCTGCTGGAGGTGCAGCGGCACGAGCGTGAAAGCGGGCACGCCGGTGTACTCCCAGCCCCGCTCGGCCTCGCCGGGGCGCAGCGGCGCGTCCCACAGGGCGGTGTAGGCGGCCTGGGTGTTCCACCACATCGGGTCGTAGTGGAAGTGCGGTACGAGGCGCACAGTCCAGCCGGGCTCGGCGACTGTCAACTCGCCCTCGTAGGCGTGGAGTTCCCGGCCTTCCGGGGTGCGGACGCGGGCCGTGACGGGGAGCCGCTCGCCAAGGCTTCCGTCGACGGCCACGGACACCTCGACCACGTCCTCGACGGCCCGCACCCCGTCGCCGGAGGCGAGTTCAACCCCGGCGCCGGAGACGAGTTCGGCGGCGGCATCCACGCCCGCGTACGCCTCGGCCGTGTCGGCGCGCAGCAGGCGCGGGCGCGGGGTGCGTACGCCGGGGCCGTCGACGGTGACGGCGAGGGGGCCGACGGGGCGGGTGCGGCGGACCCGGACGCGGACGACCTGGAGGGGGGCGGTCTCGGGCCCGGTGAACAGTGCTGGGCTCGCGACTTCGGTGACACAGACGCCGTTGTCCATCTTGTCCGTTTCCGTTTGCGTACTGCCGGAAATAGCGCTCGACCTGCTCGACCCGCTCGAGCTATTTAAGCTAAACCGCATTAGCTCCTCAAGCCCTATCACGGCCGAAGGCGCCGCTCAAGGGTCAAGTTCCGCAGCTCCAAAGTCTGTTACTGCCCAGGCTATTGACATCGCTAAACCGCATTAGTAGAACTTCGGTGCGCGCAGCCGAGATGTTTCTGGTCCGAGCAGAGGAGCCGCCAGTCATGCGCATATCCCGTCGAGCAGCCCGTCGCGCAGCAGCCGCGACCGCGATGGCCGCGGCCTCGGCCCTCGCCCTGACGGCCTGCGGGTCCGGGGACGGATCCGGCGGCTCCGACAGCGCTTCCGGCAAGATCGAGGGCACGGTCAAGTTCCAGACCTGGAACCTGAAGACGAACTTCAAGTCGTACTTCGAAGGTCTGATCGCGGACTTCGAGAAGGAGCACCCCGGCACCGAGGTCGAGTGGATCGACCAGCCCGCCGAGAACTACGCCGACAAGATCAGCGCCGACGCCGCGGGCGGCACGCTGCCCGACGTCGTCAACGTCTCCCCCGACCTCGCCGTGCCGCTCGCCAAGGCGGGCCTCGCGCTCGACCTCGACAAGGCCGCGGGCAAGTACAAGGGCGAGTACCTGGACGGCGCCTGGAAGAGTCACCAGATCCCGGGCATGGAGGGCACGTACGCCTTCCCCTGGTACCTGAACACCGGCCCGATGTTCTACAACAAGAAGCTGTTCAAGGAGGCCGGCCTCGACGCCGACAAGCCCCCGAAGACGTACGACGAACTCTTCGACGCCGCCAAGGACATCGCGAAGAAGAGCGACGGCAGGATCGCCACGCTCGGCAACGCGCCCGCGATCGAGGACTTCGGCCGCTACGGCGTCCCGCTGATGAACGAGCAGGGCACGAAGTTCACGTTCAACGACCCCAAGGGCGTCGAACTCATCAAGAAATACAAGGAGTTGTACGACGCGGGGGCGCTCGACTCGCAGGCGCTGACCAACGAGGCCGAGGCCACGGGCCGCAAGTTCAAGCAGCAGTCCATCGCGATGAACCCGGGCAGCGCCCTCGACCTGGACAAGTTCAAGAAGGAGGCCCCGAGCCTCTACAAGAACATCGGCATCACACCCGCGGTGACCAACACCGGCAAGGACAACATGTACGTCCAGGGCGTGATGGTGAACTCCCAGAGCAAGGTCAAGCCGGCCGCCGTCGCGTTCGCGCACTTCGTGACCAACGCCGAGAACCAGATGGACTTCGCGCACGAGGTGACCGTCTTCCCGTCCACCGAGGGCAGCCTCGACGACCCGTTCTTCACGAAGGAGGACGGCAAGGACGAGACGCGGGTGCGGGTGGCCGCCGCCAAGTCCCTGAAGACCGCGGTGAATTACACCCCGGTGATGCTCAACGACCAGATGAAGACGGTCCTGCGCAACGAGGTCGCCAAGGCCATGCAGGGCAAGAAGGCACCGCAGCGGGCTCTCGACGACGCCGTCGCCGAGTGCGACCGCCTGCTCAAGAGCGCGGGCTGAGGCGGGACGTACAGCACATGACTGCCATGACCAAGGGGAGCGGCAACGGACCGGTCGGCAAGACCGGCCCGGCCGCCGCTCCCCCGGCGGAGCCGACCGCCAAGGCCGCCCCGTCCTCTCTGTCTTCCCCGTCCGCCCCGGATCCGAAGCGGCGCGGACGCGCCGTCCGCACCCATCTGCCGTCCAGCCCCTGGCTGTTCCTCGCTCCCGGCCTGCTGGTCGTCGGCGGGTTCAGCCTGTACCCGTTCGTCTCGACGGTGCTCAACTCGTTCACCGACAAGCGGACACTGATCGACGGCCAGTGGGTGGGCGGCGCCAACTACCAGGAGCTGATCCACGACGAGATGTTCTGGATCGGGCTGCGCAATAGTGCGTTGTACGTCCTCGGCGTAGTCCCGCTCCTGGTGATCCTGCCGCTGCTGCTCGCCCTCCTGGTGCAGCGGCACCTGCCGGGCATCACGTTCTTCCGCTCGGCTTTCTACACCCCCGTGGTCGCGTCCGTGGTGGTCGTCGGCCTCATCTGGGTGTGGCTGCTCGACGACCGCGGCCTGGTCAACTCCGTGCTCGGCGCGGTCGGGTTGGGCACGGTCCCCTTCCTCAGCGACCAGTGGCTGCTGCTGCTCAGCGCCATGATGGTCACGGTCTGGAAGGGCCTCGGCTACTACATGATCATTTACTTGGCGGCGCTCACCAACGTGCCCCGCGAACTGCACGAGGCCTGCGCCGTCGACGGCGCGGGAGCGGTACGCCGCTTCTTCACCGTCACCGTCCCGGCCGTGCGCTCCACGATGGTCCTGGTGGGCGCGCTCTCCTCGGTCAGCGCCTTCAAGGTCTTCTCCGAGGTCTATCTGATGGCCGGCGACGGCGGCGGCCCCGGCGGCGCGGACACCACGCTCGTGATGCTGGTCCAGCGGGTCGGCACGGGCCTCAGCGGTCGGGTCGGCTACGCCTCGGCGATCTCCGTGGTGGTCTTCGTGATCACCCTCGGCCTGATGCTTCTGGTGCTGCGCGCCAACCGCAAGGAGGACTCATGAGTACGCTCACGGCTTCGCGGCGCGGTCCTGCGGGGCCCGGCCGCCGCGAGGAACGGCGCCGCGAGCGGCTCGCCGAGAAGCAGCAGCAGAGCGGACGCCGGGTGCCCGTATGGCAGTTGGTGCTGCGGTACGCGCTGCTCCTCGCGGTGTTCGCGCTGATGGTCGGCCCGTTCCTGTGGCAGCTGTCGACGTCCCTGAAGGGCCCGGCCGAGGACATCTACAGCTACCCGCCGAAGCTGCTCCCCGGCGACCCGACGCTCGACAACTACGCCAAGGTCGCCGACCTGATCCCCGTCTGGGACTTCGCCCTGAACTCCCTGAAGGTGGCCGCCGCCAACGTCCTCACCAACTGTGTGGGCGCCTCGCTCGCCGGGTACGCCTTGGCCCGGATGCGCTTCCGGGGCCGTAAAGCAGCGCTCGTCGTGTTCGTGATGGCGATGCTGGTGCCGGTCGAGTCGATCATCATCGCCCAGTTCATGACGATGCGGGAACTGCAGCTCAACAACACTCTGGTCGGTGTGCTGCTGCCCGCGTGCATCGGCGCGATGAACGTCCTGCTGATGCGGAACGCCTTCTCCAACCTGCCGTACGAGGTCGAGGAGGCCGCGTACGTGGACGGGGCCAACGCCTGGCAGCGGTTCCACCGGATCGCGCTGCCCTCGGTGAAGGGCACCCTCGCGGTCGTCGCGATCTTCGCGTTCATGGGCGCCTGGGACGACTTCCTGTGGCCGCTGATCGTGCTGAGCGACCAGTCCAACTTCACGCTCACCATCGGGCTCAACTATCTGCACGGCACGTTCGCGGACAATCAGCGGCTGGTTGCGGCGGGCACGATCATCGCTGTCCTGCCACTGATCGTGATGTTCGCCTGCTTGCAGAGGTTCTTTTTCCGGGGGGTCGGTGAGGGGGCGGTCAAGGGTTAGGGCCTTCCCGCTTGCCCTTCTTGGCACGTTCTTCTTGCCCTTGTCCACCGCGCCGTCGATCGCCCTTCGGGCTCGTCCTCAAACGCCGGACGGGCTGATATTGCTCCGGACGGGCTCATAGTCGCTCCTCCCGTAAGGACCGCACCGCCATGTCGCACACCGCCACCCCCCGCACCCCCCGTTTCGGCGCCAACTACACGCCCACTCAAGGGTGGTTCCATCACTGGCTCGACTTCGACATCGATGCCGTACGGGCCGATCTCGACTCGATCGCTCGGCTCGGGCTCGACCATGTGCGGGTGTTTCCGCTGTGGCCGCTGTTCCAGCCCAACCGCACCCTGATCCGCCCCCGCGCCGTCGAGCAGCTGGTCGCGTTGGCCAACGCGGCCGCCGAGCGTGGGCTCGACGTGAACGTCGACGGGCTCCAGGGGCACCTGTCCAGCTTCGACTTCCTGCCCGCGTGGACCCAGACCTGGCACCGCCGGAACCTCTTCACCGACCCGGACGTCGTCGCCGGGCAGGAGGAGTACCTGCGCACCCTCGCCGCCGCGCTCGCCGACCGGCCGAACTTCCTGGGCATGACCATCGGCAACGAGATCAACCAGTTCTCGCACGACCCGCACCCCGACCCGGACCGCATCACGCACACGCAGGCCGAGGCGTGGCTGGAGCGGATGCTCGCCGCCTGCGAGGCGGGCGCGCCCGGCAGGTTCCATCTGCATGCCGAGTACGACGCCGCCTGGTACCAGGACGGGCACCCCTTCACGCCAGGCCAGGCCGCCCGGCTGGGCGGTGCGACGGCCGTGCACTCGTGGGTGTTCAACGGCACCGCGCAGCGCCACGGCCGCACCGGCACGGCCACCGAGCACCACGCCGCGTATCTGATCGAGCTGGCCAAGGCCTGGCACACCGACCCGCACCGGCCGGTGTGGCTGCAGGAGGTCGGGGCGCCCGCGCCGCACATCCCCGCCGAGCACGCCGCGCACTTCACCGCGGCGACCATCGCGAACGCGCTGGACTGCGAAGACGTCTGGGGCGTCACCTGGTGGTGCTCGCACGACGTCTCCCGCGAACTCGCCGACTTCCCCGAACTGGAGTACTCGCTCGGCCTGTTGACGAACGACCGGGCCGTGAAACCGGCCGGCGAGACGATCGCCCGCGTCGTCGAGGAGTGGCGCGGCCGCACGTACCGGCCCGCTCCCCGCACCACCGCCCTGGTCCTGGACACCGACCCGGTGACCGCACCCGACCGCTCGGTGTGCGCGCCCGGCGGCGCGTTCTTCGAGGCCTGGGCGAGCCTCACCGCGCAGGGCGTACGCCCCGCCGTGGTGCTGGCCGAGCACGCGCACGACACGGCACGACTGGCCGCCCGCGGCATCACCGCGACGGTCACCCCCGAAGAGGTCGACTGACACTCTCCCCACCGAGGAGCCCACCAGCCATGACCCGCAACCACCCCACCCGCCGCACCGTCGTCGTGTCGTCGGCCGCGGCGGCCGCCGCGCTGCTCACCCCCGCGGCCGCCGCCCACGCGGTACCGGGCCGGGCGCCGAAGGCCGCCGACGACCTGCAGCCGTACGCGTCCTACTGGTTCCCCGACTCGCTGCCGTCCGGCACCCCCGGCGAGGGCGTCGTCTGGCGCTCGCTGGCCGAGTGGACGCCCGAGGGCGACGCCGACCTGGCGTTCAACCGCTCCACGGTGCCACTGGCCGAGCGGTTCACGCCGGTGCCGGTCAGCGCGTCGGCGCGCGCGGACCGGGCCAGGATCGCGTCGCTCGTGTCGTTCCACCCGACGGCCGGCAACCCCGCGCAGGGCGCCGCCACCGCCGACCACTACGCGCTGACCCACTGGGCGTACATCGACGAGCTGGTGTTCTGGGGCGGCTCCTCCGCCGAGGGCATCGTGCTCGCGCCCAACGCCCCGGTCGTGGACGCGGCACACCGCCACGGCGTCCCGGTGCTCGGCAATGTCTTCCTGCCGCCGACCGCGTACGACGGGCAGCTCCAGTGGACCCGTGACCTGGTGCAGCGGGACGCGTCCGGCCGGTTCCCGGTCGCCGAGAAGATGGTGCAGGTCGCCACCGCGTACGGCTTCGACGGCTGGTTCGTCAACGCCGAGACGGGTGGCGGGGACGCGGAGCTCGGCCGTCAAATGCTCGCGTTCCTCAAGGAGTTGAAGCGCCTCGGCGAGCCGCACGGGCTGCGGATCACCTGGTACGACTCGATGACGGCGAACGGCTCCGTCGACTGGCAGGACGAGCTGAACGCCTCCAACCAGGACTTCTTCCTGGCCTCCGACACGATGTTCGTCAACTTCAACTGGAACACCGCGAAGCTCGCCGCCTCCGGAAAGCTCGCCGAGGACCTGGACCGCGACCGCTACGAGCTGTGGGCGGGCGTCGACGTCGAGTCGAACGGCTGGAACACCTCCGTCGACTGGGACGCGGTCCTGCCGGAAGGCGCCGATCCGGTCGTCTCGTACGGCTTCTACCGGCCCGAGTGGACCCGTAACCACCTGCCCGACGGCCGCACCCCCGAGCAGTTCCACGCGGCCGACGACCGCTTCTGGACCGGCGAGTCCCTCGACCCGGCGCGGCCCGGCGGCAGTTGGCGCGCCCCCGCGTCGGCGGTCGCGGACCGCTCGACGGTGACCGCGCTGCCCTTCGCCTGCACCTTCAACACCGGGCACGGACTGCGCTGGTACGAGGGCGGAACCGTCCGCTCCGAGGCCGCCTGGAACCAACTGGGCCTCCAGGACCGGCTGCCGGGCCGCCGCTGGGTGGTGCGCACCGAAGGCGCCCGCCCGAAGGTGACCCTGGACTTCGCGGACGCCTGGCGCGGCGGTTCGAGCGTGCTCGTCGACGGCACCCTGGACGCCCCCACCACGGTCGAACTGCACGCCACCCGGCTGCCGTTGAGCGCCGCGACGACCGTTCGCCTCGCCCACCGCGTGGTGTCCGGCGGCCCGGTGACCGTCGAGCTCGGCGTGGCCCTGCGCGAGCCGGACCGTCCCGGTGACCCGCTCACGTACGACTTCCTGCCCGCCGGGAAGCTCACCGAGGGCGGCTGGTCCGAGGCCGACGTGCGGCTCGGCTCGCTCGGCGGCAGCGGCACCGTGCACGGCCTGGCCGTACGCCTCACCGCGTCCGGCCCTGTGAAGTGGCGGCTCGGCGCGCTTGCCGTCCGGGACGCGGACGAGCAGGTCGCGGCGCCGAGCGGCCTGAACGTCGACAAGGCGACCGGCGACGGACAGTTCCGGCTCTCCTGGCAGCCCGCACCCGGTGCCGTGCGCCACTACGAGCTGTACCGCGTCCTGCCCGGCGGCGAGCGGCGCTTCCTCACCGGGACGTGCGCGCGGGCCGCGTATGTGAAGGGCCTGAAGGCCGCGCCCGGCGAGAAGGCCGTGAGCTTCGAACTGCGCGCCGTCGGCGAGCTGTTCACGACCTCAGCACCGGTCACCGTCACCCACCCCTGGTAACACCGCACCCCGAAGAAACAGCCAGAGAAACAGTTACGGAGCCCCTCATGCATGACGACCGCGCCCTCGTCGAGGCCCGCCTCAAGCGTGTGCTCGACGAGCGCATCCGCCCCGCCGTGTACCCCGAGTCGGTGCCCCTGACGGTGGCGGCCTGGGTCGCCCCCGGCGAGCCGGTGCCGGTGGCCGAGGGCCTGGCCGCCGCGCACGCACCGATCGAGGTCGGTACGGAATGGGGGGCTCCGTGGGCGACGACCTGGTTCAGGGTGACCGGCGAGGTGCCCGCCGCCTGGGCCGGGCGGACCGTGGAGGCGGTGCTCGACCTGGGCTTCGACGAGCGGATGCCCGGGTTCCAGTGCGAGGCGCTCGTCTACACACCGGAGGGCGAGCCGATCAAGGCCGTCAACCCGCGCAACCAGTGGGTACGGGTGGGCGACCCGGTCGTGGGCGGCGAGCGCGTCGAGTGGCGCCTGGAGGCGGCGTCCAACCCGGTGCTGCTCGGCGACGAACCGTTCCGGCCCACCGACCTGGGCGACCGTGAGACCGCGGGCGACGAGCCGCAGTACGTACTGACGCGGATGGACCTCGCCGTGTTCGACCGGGAGGTCTGGGAGCTGGTCCAGGACCTGGAGGTCGTCGGTGAGCTGATGCACGAACTTCCCGTCGAGGGCGGCCGCCGCTGGGAACTCCTGCGTGCGGTCAGCCGTTCTCTGGATGCGATCGACCTGCAGGATGTGAACGGGACGGCGGCCGCGGCCCGTTCACACCTCACGGACGTCCTGGCGTCACCCGCTGACGCCTCTGCCCATCGCATCAGCGCGGTCGGTCACGCGCACATCGACTCGGCGTGGCTGTGGCCGCTGCGCGAGACGGTCCGCAAGGTCGCGCGGACCACGTCGAACATGACGAACCTCCTGGAGACGGAGGACGAGTTCGTCTTCGCCATGTCCCAGGCCCAGCAGTTCGCCTGGATCAAGGAACACCGCCCGGAGGTGTACGCGAAGGTCAAGAAGGCGGTCGCCGAGGGCCGCTTCGTACCCTCCGGCGGCATGTGGGTCGAGTCGGACACGAACATGCCGGGTTCGGAGGCGATGGCCCGGCAGTTCGTGCACGGCAAGCGGTTCTTCATCGAGGAGTTCGGCGTCGAGAACGACGAGGCGTGGCTGCCGGACACGTTCGGCTTCGCCGCGGGCCTGCCGCAGATCATCAAGGCTGCCGGGTCCAAGTGGCTGCTCACCCAGAAGATCTCCTGGTCGCAGATCAACAAGTTCCCGCACCACACCTTCCAGTGGGAGGGCATCGACGGCACCCGGATCTTCACGCACTTCCCGCCCGTCGACACCTACAACTGCTCGATGCTGGGCCGCGAGATCGCCCACGCCGCACGGAACTTCAAGGACAAGGGCGTCGCCAGGCACTCGCTCGCCCCGACCGGCTGGGGCGACGGAGGCGGCGGCGCGACGCGCGAGATGATCGCGAAGTCCCGCCGGATGCGCTCGCTCGAAGGCTCGGCGACGGTCGAGTGGGAGAAGCCGGCCGACTTCTTCGCCAAGGCGGAGGCGGAGTACCCGGACCCGCCGGTCTGGGTCGGCGAGCTGTACCTGGAGCTGCACCGCGCCACCCTCACCAGCCAGGCCAGGACCAAGCAGGGCAACCGCCGCAGCGAGCACCTGCTGCGCGAGGCGGAACTGTGGGCGGCGACAGCGTCGGTCCGCACCGGATTCCCGTACCCGTACGAGGAGTTGGACCGTATCTGGAAGACGGTCCTGCTCCACCAGTTCCACGACATCCTGCCCGGCTCGTCCATCGCCTGGGTGCACCGCGAGGCGGAGAAGACGTACGCGGCGGTCGCCACGGAGCTGACCGGCATCATCGAGGCGGCGCAGCGCGCGCTGGCCGGGGACGGCGACACGGAACTGGTCTTCAACGCGTCGGCGCACACGCGCGGCGGCGTCGCGGCGGGCGCTGCGGGAGCTGCGACCGCCCCGGGCACGGTCGCGGTCACGTCCCACGACGGCGGCGGGCATGTCCTGGACAACGGCCTGCTGCGGGTGGAGATCGACGCGCGCGGCCTGGTGGTGTCGGCGTACGACATCGCGGCGGACCGCGAGACGGTCGCTCCGGGCGAGGCCGCGAACCTGCTGCAGATCCACCCGGACTTCCCGAACATGTGGGACGCCTGGGACGTCGACGAGTTCTACCGCAACGTGGTCACGGACCTCACGCAGGTGGACTCCCTGACGGTGGAGGGGAGTTCGGTCACGGTGACCCGCACCTTCGGCGAAAGCCGAGTGACCCAGACCCTCACACTGCCCGCCGACTCGAAGCGCCTCGACATCGCCACCGAGGTCGACTGGCACGAGACGGAGAAGTTCCTCAAGGCGGCCTTCCCGGTGGACGTGCACGCCGAGCGGTACGCGGCCGAGACCCAGTTCGGCCACCTGTACCGGCCCACGCACACCAACACCAGCTGGGAAGCGGCCAAGTTCGAGGCGTGCAACCACCGCTTCGTGCATCTGGCCGAGCCCGGCTGGGGCGTGGCCCTGGTCACCGACTCGACCTACGGTCACGACGTCACCCGCACGGTCCGCCCCGCCGCCCACGCCGGTACGACCACCACGGTCCGCCTCTCCCTGCTCCGCGCCCCGCGCTTCCCCGACCCGCACACCGACCAGGGCGTCCACCGCTTCCGGTACGCCCTCGCGCCGGGCGCCACGGTCACGGACGCGGTCCGCGAGGGGTACGCGATCAACCTCCCGGAACGCCACGTCCGCGGCGCGGCACCGGTGGCTCCGCTGGCCTCGGTGGCCGACGACGCGGTGGTGCTCAGCGCGGTCAAGCTGGCGGACGACGGGTCGGGGGATGTGGTGGTCCGCTGCTACGAGGCTGCGGGCGGGCGGGCCCGCACCCGTCTTGAGCTGGGTTTCGTGGCGGGGTCGGTCGTGGCGACGGATCTGCTTGAGCGTGCTCTTCCGGAGGCTGCGGCGTACGAGGTACGGGACGGTGAAGTGGCCCTGTCGCTGCGGCCGTTCGAGCTGGTGACGCTTCGCTTCACCCGCTGATTTCTCCCCGCCCCGCTCCTTCCCGAGCGGGGTGAAATTCAGCCCCTCCGGCGTTTGAGGTGGGGGCACCTCCCAGCGGTAGCTGGGGGAGGGGTCT
>NZ_JAAAHS010000202.1 GCF_009908195.1 Streptomyces boluensis
TTTCGCGGTCTCCTACGAGGTGGCGCCGGCGGCGTCGGCGTTCCCGACGGGCACGTACCGCAATATTTCAGGGAATCTGGCGCTGTCGTACGGTCTTGTGGCGGCGTCCCGGCAGGCGGATCTGCCGTTGTATCTGGGTTCGTACCCGATCACGCCCGCATCCGACATTCTGCATGAGTTGTCGAAGCACAAGAATTTCGGTGTGCGGACGTTCCAGGCGGAGGACGAGATCGCGGGGATCGGGGCGGCGCTGGGGGCGGCGTTCGGTGGCAGCCTCGCGGTGACGACCACGTCGGGGCCGGGTGTGGCGCTCAAGAGCGAGACGATCGGGTTGGCGGTGTCGTTGGAACTGCCTCTGTTGGTGGTGGACATCCAGCGGGGCGGGCCCTCGACGGGGCTGCCGACGAAGACGGAGCAGGCGGACCTGCTGCAGGCCATGTTCGGGCGTAACGGCGAGGCGCCGGTGCCGGTCGTGGCACCGAAGACACCGGCGGACTGTTTCGACGCTGCTTTGGAGGCGGCCCGGATCGCCCTGGAGTACCGCACGCCGGTGTTCCTGCTCTCGGACGGGTACCTCGCCAACGGCAGCGAGCCGTGGCGGATCCCGGAGGTCGATGAACTGCCCGATCTGCGCGTGCAGTTCGCGCAAGGCCCGAACCACACCCTGGACGACGGCACCGAGGTGTTCTGGCCCTACAAGCGCGACGAGCGCACGTTGGCACGCCCATGGGCGGTGCCCGGCACGCCAGGCCTGGAGCACCGGATCGGCGGGATCGAGAAGCAGGACGGCACGGGCAACATCTCCTACGACCCGGCCAACCACGAACACATGGTCCGCACCCGCCAGGCCAAGATCGACAACATCGACGTCCCCGACCTCGAGGTCGACGACCTGAGCGGCGACGCGAACCTCCTTGTGCTGGGCTGGGGTTCGACCTACGGCCCCATCACCGCCGCCGTACGCCGACTGCGCGCCGCGGGCGAGAGCGTGGCGCAGGTGCATCTGCGGCATCTGAACCCACTGCCGGGCAACCTCGGCGAGATCCTGGGGCGCTACGACAAGGTCGTGGTGCCAGAGATGAACCTGGGCCAGCTCGCCACCCTCATCCGCGCCAAGTACCTGGTCGACGCCCGCAGTTACACCCAGGTCAACGGCATGCCGTTCAAGGCCGAGCAGCTCGCCACGGCTCTCAAGGAGGCCCTCGATGGCTGAGACGTTCACCCACGGAACCGGCGGCATCGAAGCGCTGTCGCTGGTGCCGAAGGCCGAGGCCAAGCAGTCCATGAAGGACTTCAAGTCCGACCAGGAAGTGCGCTGGTGCCCCGGCTGCGGTGACTACGCGATCCTGGCGGCCGTGCAGGGCTTCATGCCCGAACTCGGCCTGGCCAAGGAGAACATCGTCTTCGTCTCCGGCATCGGCTGCTCGTCCCGCTTCCCGTACTACATGAACACCTACGGGATGCACTCCATCCACGGCCGCGCCCCCGCCATCGCGACCGGACTCGCCTCCTCCCGCCCCGACTTGAGCGTCTGGGTGGTCACGGGTGACGGCGACGCCCTGTCGATCGGCGGCAACCACCTCATCCACGCGCTGCGCCGCAACGTGAACCTGAAGATCCTGCTGTTCAACAACCGGATCTACGGCCTCACCAAGGGCCAGTACTCCCCCACCTCAGAGGTCGGCAAGATCACCAAGTCGACGCCGATGGGTTCCGTGGACGCCCCCTTCAACCCGGTCTCGCTCGCGCTGGGCGCCGAAGCCTCCTTCGTCGCCCGCACCGTCGACTCCGACCGCAAGCACCTCACCGACGTGCTCCGCCAGGCCGCCGCCCACCCCGGCACCGCGCTCGTCGAGATCTACCAGAACTGCAACATCTTCAACGACAACGCCTTCGAAGTCCTCAAGGACAAGCAGCAGGCCGAGGAAGCCGTCATCCGCCTCGAACACGGCCAACCGATCACCTTCGGCGCCGACAACCACAAGGGCGTCGTACGGAACCCGCAGACCGGAGACCTCGAAGTCGTCCCCGTCACCGACGACAACCGCTCGCAGATCCTGGTGCACGACGCCCACGCGGCGTCGCCCACCACCGCGTTCGCGCTGTCCCGGCTCGCCGACCCCGACACCCTCCACCACACCCCGATCGGCGTCTTCCGCGCCACCGACCGGCCCGTCTACGACAGGTTGATGGCCGACCAACTCGACGCCGCCATAGACCAGAACGGCAAGGGCGACCTCAGCGCCCTGCTCGCCGGCAACGACACCTGGACCGTCGCGGGTTAGCCCTACGAACGTCCCGTACGCGGCCCGGTTCTGCGCGCTTTCCGCGCTCAGGACCGGGCCTCGTCGTACCGCTCACGGTTCTGGAGGACCGCCTCGGTGCGCTGCTCGGTCCAGCGGCCGAGGGCGGAGACCTGTGCGGCCGCCTCCGCGCCGAGTTCGGTCAGCGAATAGTCGACGCGCGGCGGGATCACCGGCTGGGCGTCGCGGTGCACGAAGCCGTCGCGCTCCAACGTCTGCAGCGTCTGGGCCAGCATCTTCTCGCTCACCCCGCCGACATGGCGACGCAGTTCGCTGAAGCGGAACGAGCGCTCCCGCAGGGCGATCAGGATGAGCACGCCCCAGCGGCTCGTGACGTGTTCGAGGACGCCTCGCGAGGGGCACATCGGGGCGTTGACGTCCATCTTCATGCCGGGCTTCCAGCTTACTTCCATGTCAGTACCTTACTTCAAAGTGGGTACTTCCCCTTGGTTAGTGTCCAGCTTACGGTGGGGCCATCCCCGAGAACAAGCGTCTCAGCCCTCACAAGGAGCCCCCCATGATCGTTGTCACCGGTGCCACCGGACAGCTCGGCCGCCTCGT
This sequence comes from Streptomyces boluensis, assembly GCF_009908195.1. Lineage (GTDB taxonomy): Bacteria > Actinomycetota > Actinomycetes > Streptomycetales > Streptomycetaceae > Streptomyces > Streptomyces boluensis. The sequence goes on from NZ_JAAAHS010000202.1 coordinate 2,865, forward strand.
CGTCGAGCAGCTGCTCGCCGCCCAGGTCCCGACCGACCGGATCGCCGCCGTCGTCCGCGACAAGGAGAAGGCCGCGGACCTCGCGGCACGCGGGATCGAGCTGCGGATCGCCGACTACTCGGCGCCCGAGACCCTCGCCGGCGTCTTCGCGGCGGGCGACCGGGTGCTGTTGATCTCCGGCAGCGAGGTCGGCCGGCGGGTGCCGCAGCACCGGGCCGTGATCGACGCGGCGAAGGCGGCGGGCGTCGCGCTGCTCGCGTACACCGGCGTCCTCGGCGGCCCCGAGGCCGACTTCCGGCTCGCGGACGAGCACAAGGAGACCGAGCGCGCGATCCTCGACTCCGGCCTGCCGTACACCTTCCTGCGCAACGGCTGGTACCACGAGAACTACACCGCGAACCTGGCCCCGGTGCTCGCCCACGGCGCAGTCGTGGCCAGCGCGGGCGAGGGTCGCCTCGCCTCGGCCGCGCGCGCGGACTACGCCGCCGCCGCGGTAGCCGTACTGACCGGGGAGGGGCACGAGAACCGGGCGTACGAGCTGAGCGGCGATGTCGCGTGGAGCCTCGGGGAGTACGCCGCCGAGGTGGCCCGGCAGTCCGGCAAGGAGGTCCGGCACGAGAACGTGCCCGCCGAACAGCACCTCGCGGTCCTCACCGGCGCCGGGGTGCCCGAGCCGATGGCCGAGATCCTGGTGGACGTGGACGCGGCCGTGCAGCGCGGCAGCCTGGCCGGGCGCAGCGGCGACCTGACCCGCCTGATCGGCCGCCCGACGACCCCGATCGCCGAGGCGATCGCCGCCGCACTGAAGGGCTGAGCGACCCCGGGCGCACCCGGAGCGCGCCCGGAGCTCACCCCGAGGGGCACTCCGGGGAGGACCCCGAGCCGCAACCCGGGCAGGACCTCGAGCTAGACCCTGAGCCGCACCCCGAGAAGGCCCCGGACCCGCACCCCGGGCAGGACCCCGAGCCAAACCTCGAGCCGCACCCCGAGAAGGCCCGAGCCGCACCCCGAGCCCGATGCCCGCTCCGTGGGCTTTCTCCCGAATGGTCCGGCTGTCAGGACCGTATTCAGATACGGACATGACAGCCGGGCCTTTCCGGCGCTACCTTGCTTGACGGTGTCGCGACACAGGAGAGTGCCGTCGCGGACGCGGAGGGAACTTCGCGCTGAGCAGAGTGGAGGGGCCTTGAAGCCGTCGGGCGAGGGTCGCGCGGGACTGATCTACGGCTTTGCCGCCTACGGGATGTGGGGCCTCGTCCCCCTCTTCTGGCCGCTCCTCAAACCCGCCGGGGCCGCCGAGATCCTGGCCCACCGGATGGTGTGGTCGCTGGTACTCGTCGGCGCGGTGCTGCTCGTGCTGCGGCGCTGGGCGTGGGCGGGTGAACTGCTGCGCCAGCCCCGCAAGTTGGGCCTGGTGACGATCGCCGCCGCCGTGATCACCGTGAACTGGGGCCTCTACATCTGGTCGGTGAACTCCGGGCACGTGGTGGAGGCCTCGCTCGGCTACTTCATCAATCCGCTGGTCACCATCTCGATGGGAGTGCTGCTCCTGAAGGAACGGCTGCGGCCCGCGCAGTGGGCGGCGGTCGGCGTCGGCTTCGCGGCGGTGCTCGTACTGGCCGTGGGGTACGGGCGGCCGCCGTGGATCTCGTTGACGCTCGCCTTCTCCTTCGCCACGTACGGACTGGTCAAGAAGAAGGTCAACCTCGGGGGCCTGGAGTCGCTCGCCGCCGAGACCGCCATCCAGTTCCTGCCCGCGCTCGGCTTTCTGCTGTGGCTCGGCGCGCAGGGCGAGTCGAACTTCGGGCCGCACGGCGCGGGTCACGCCTCGCTGCTCGCCGCGACCGGCCTGGTGACGGCGATCCCGCTGATCTGCTTCGGGGCCGCGGCGATCCGGGTGCCGCTGTCGACGCTCGGACTGCTCCAGTACCTCGCGCCGGTCTTCCAGTTCTTGCTCGGCATCGTGTACTTCCATGAGGCGATGCCGCCCGAGCGGTGGGCGGGCTTCGCCCTGGTGTGGCTCGCGCTCACGCTGCTCACCTGGGACGCCCTGCGCAACGCCCGCCGCACCCGCGCCGAGGCGGTCCGCCTCGCGGCGGCCAAGGCGGTGGCGCCGGACGCCACGAAGGAAGCGGTACAGGGCACTTCGGCTTCCTGAGGCTTCCTGAACGGGCGCAGTACGGGGCCGCTCGCGGTACGGGGCCGGATCGCGCGGGACCGCTCGCGCGGGGCCGGTCGACGTCCAGGGGACTGTCAGTGCCCGGGTCTATAACTGGATCCATGACCGACATGACCGTCCAGTGGAAGATCGTCATCGACTCGACCGACCCGCACGCCCAGGCCGACTTCTGGGCCGCCGCGCTGGGTTACACGGTCGAGGACAACAGCCCGCTGATCGAGCAACTGCTCGCCGCCGGTGCCGTACCGCCCGAGCTCACCGTCGAGCACCACGGCCGCCGCTCCTGGCGCACCGCCGCGGCCGCCCGGCACCCGGAGGACCCGTACGACGAGAGCAGCGGGGCGGGCCTCGGGCGCAGACTCCTCTTCAACCACGTGCCGGAGAAGAAGACCGGCAAGAACCGGATCCACCTCGACCTGCACATCGGCGCCGATCGGCGCGCGGCCGAGGTGGCGCGCCTCGAAGGGCTCGGCGCGAGCACCCTGCGCGAGGTCGACGAGCCGGGCGGACAGTGGGTGGTCATGGCGGATCCGGAGGGCAACGAGTTCTGCGTGGCGTGAGGTTGGGCCCGTACGGCGTGGCCGGACCGGCTCAGGACCAGGTGGACCAGGACCAGGTGGGGACCAGGAACAGGTGGACCAGGACCAGGTGGACCAGCTCAATTAACGGCTGGTCCGAGGGGACTCAAGGGAACTCACCGGTATACGGAACAGCCGGACCGGTTTTCGCTCTTGACGTGGAGTCAGGGCTCACCGACCATCGGGGCGCACGTACCACGCGGCAACTCGCGACCCGCACGTCTCGTACCCCCCACCCTGTTCCCGTACGGAGCCCGGAGCCCCCACATGAAACTCTCCGCCCCGATACGCACCCTCACCGCCGCCGCGCTCCTCACCACCGGGCTGCTCGCGGCCCCGATGGCGAGTGCGGCACCCACCCCCGAGCGGCCGGGCGCGGCCGCTCTCGCGGCGCCCGACATACCCGTCGCCGACGTCAAGGCACATCTGTCGGAACTGCAGTCGATAGCCGACGCCAACGGCGGCAACCGGGCGCACGGCGAGCCCGGTTACAAGGCGTCCATCGACTACATCAAGGCCAAGCTGGACGCGGCCGGATTCACCACCTCCGTCAAGGAGTTCACCACCGGCGGCAGCACCGGGTACAACCTGGTCGCCGACTGGCCGGGCGGTGACGAGGGCCAGGTCCTGATGGCCGGCGCCCACCTGGACAGCGTCGACTCCGGTCCCGGCATCAACGACAACGGCTCGGGTTCCGCGGCCGTACTGGAGACCGCGCTCGCCGTCTCCCGTGAGCAGCTCAAGCCCGCCAAGCATCTGCGCTTCGCCTGGTGGGGCGCCGAGGAGCTGGGCCTGGTCGGCTCCCAGAACTACGTCGACTCGCTGCCCGAGGACGAGCGTTCAAAGATCAGCGGCTACCTGAACTTCGACATGATCGGCTCGCCCAACCCCGGCTACTTCGTCTACGACGACGACCCGGCCATCGAGAAGGTCTTCAAGGACTACTTCGCCGGCCTCAACGTCCAGACGGAGATCGAGACCGAGGGCGACGGCCGCTCCGACCACGCCTCGTTCCTCGACGCCGGGATACCGGTGGGCGGCCTGTTCACCGGGGCCGGTAACAGCAAGAGCAGCGCACAGGCGGAGAAGTGGGGCGGCACCGCGGGCGAGGCCTTCGACCGCTGCTACCACTCGTCCTGCGACACCACCAAGAACATCGACGAGACCGCACTCGACCGCAACAGCGACGCGATCGCCCATGCGATCTGGGAGCTCTCGTCCTGAGGCCGAGCCCCTGAGGCCAGGCTCCTGAGCCGGGAGCTTGAGGCCAAGCCCCTGACGCAGTGCGCCCCGTGGACCAGGTGGTCCACGGGGCGCTGTGCTTCACACCGATCCGGCGCCGCGCGTCACTTCGACGCGTTCGCCGCCTTCACCAGCGTGGCCTTGTCGACCGCGCCGACGTACACCTTGCCGTCGTCCGTCATCAGGGCGTTGACGAGGCGAGTGGAGAAGACCGTGCCGGAGCCGAACTCGCCGGTCACCTTGTCACCGAAGGAGTCGAGCAACTGCCCGGCCTCCGGCGGGAGTTCACCGGAACCGGAGGACGGGGCGCCGCCCTTGGCGCCGGTGTCGATGACCGCGACGGAGCTCCAGCCCTCGCCGATCACCTTCACGTCACCCTTGCCGTGCGCACCCTTGCCGTCCGCACCCTTGCCGTCCGCGCCCTTGGCCCCGCTGTCACCGAAGCCACCGTTACCGGCGAAGTCACCGAAGGGTCCGCCCTGCGGGGCCTCACCCTTCGACGCCTTCTTCTCCAGCTCGTCCGCCTCCGTGACCTTCGTACCCTTGGCGGGCTTGAAGTCGAACGTGGACGCCGCCGGCTTCGCGAAGTCGACCTCGGTGAAGCCCGCGTCGACCACCGCCTTGCCGCCACTGCTCGGGGCGAGCGTGAACTTCAGCGGTACGCCGTTCTCCGCGTCCACCGCGATCCGGATCGAACCGACCGTGGAACCGGTGCCCTTGGGCTCGACAAGCAGCTGGTAGGCATCGCGCCCGGCGACCTTCGCGGTGCCGTCGACGGTCACCGAGGTGGTCTCGTCGACCGCCTTCAGCGCCGCGTCGGCCAGATCCTTGGGCGTCGCCGGAACGCCGTCCAACTCACCGCCCCTGCCGCCGCCGTGCCGCTGCCCCTTGCCTACGCCTTCGCCCTCCTCGGCCTCCGCGTGGACGGCCTCCTTCGACCCGCTGTCGTACGCCCAGACGTCGGCGCCGTCGCGGATGACGCTGTACTCCGCCGCGTCCCCGAGGATCGACAGTTTCTGCTTGTCGGGGCCGTCGGCGGCGACCCGCAGGTGGTGCGTGCCGGTCGCCAGTTCCATCAGCTTGGCGTCGGGGCTCGCGGCCGAACCGCCGTCCCCGCTCCCGCCCTTGGGCGCGAACGACGAGGCCATCTCGCCCAGCGGCAGCCCCAGATCCGTGCTGATCTTGACGTCGCCGGACAGCTGCTGCACGTCCGACGCGGCGATCTTCTCGATCAGTTCCTGTGCGGTGATCTTCGGCAGCTCCGGGTCGCCGGAGTTCGCCAGCGCCGGGACGAGTCCGATGGTCGCCGCCGCAACTCCGGCCACGGCGGCGGGAACCGCGTAACGCGCCATCCTGCGACGGCCCGACGGCCGGTCCTCGGCATCCTCGGTGCGCTGTGCCGATTCGTACGGTGCCATGTGTGCCCTACCTCCGTGGTTCGGCGGCGGCCTGATCCGTGCACTGGTGACTCGTCCACCCCGCGCCGCCATTCTCACCCGAATTGGTCAGGAGTGGTGCTGTGTCGTCGACTTCGTGCATCTCCATACGACCAAATCGGCCGCCCCGAAGCGTCAGCCCCCGGACGCAACCTGACGTACTCCCCGGGGATGACATACGACGGCGGCGCCTCCCCCGTCCCGTAGGGGGAAGCGCCGCCGTCGGACCTCTCGTCAGGGTTCGGACCACTCAGCCCGCGCGGTGCACCACCGCGTCGCACAGCTCCACGAGGGCCGCCTTCGCGTCGCACTCCGGCAGCGGCGCGAGCACGGACCGCGCCTCCTCCGCGTACCGGATGGTGTCGCGGCGGGCCTGTTCGAGGGCCGGGTGGGCGCGCAGTCCCGCGAGCGCCTCGGCATGCCGGGCGTCGTCGCTGAGGTCGCCGGCGAGCAGCTCGCAGAGCGCGATGTCCTCGGGCCTGCCGTGCGCGGCGGCCTGCGCCCGCAGGTGCAGGACCGGGAGCGTCGGGATGCCCTCACGCAGGTCGGTGCCGGGGGTCTTGCCGGACTCGTGCGAGTCGGAGGCGATGTCCAGGACGTCGTCGGCCAGCTGGAACGCGGTGCCGAGGCGCTCGCCGTACTGGGTCAGGATGTCCACGACCGTCTCGTCGGCGCCGGACATCATCGCGCCGAAGCGGCCCGAAACGGCGATCAGGGAGCCGGTCTTGCCACTGATCACGTCGAGGTAGTGCTCGACCGGGTCACGGCCGTCGCGCGGGCCCGCGGTCTCCAGGATCTGGCCGGTGACCAGACGCTCGAAGGCCTCCGCCTGGATCCGGACCGCCTCGGGGCCGAGGTCGGCCAGGATGTGCGAGGCGCGCGCGAAGAGGAAGTCGCCGGTCAGGACCGCGACCGAGTTGCCCCAGCGGGTGTTGGCGCTGGCCACGCCGCGGCGCACATCCGCCTCGTCCATCACGTCGTCGTGGTACAGCGTCGCGAGGTGGGTCAGCTCCACCACCACCGCGGACGGTGCGATCCCGGGCGCGTACGGGTCACCGAACTGCGCCGCGAGCATCACGAGCAGCGGCCGGAACCGCTTGCCGCCCGCCCGCACCAGGTGCTGAGCGGCCTCCGTGATGAACGGGACCTCGCTTTTGGTGGCCTCGATGAGACCTTCCTCGACAGCAGCCAATCCGGCCTGGACATCGGCTTCCAGAGCCTGGTCCCGCACGCTCAGCCCGAACGGCCCGACGACGGTCACGAGGGGTTCTCCTGTCTGCTGACGATCACAAGTCGATTCACGGTCGATCACATGCCCGATGACACGGTTTGTCGATGTGTCGCTGCCATCACTCAAGTCAGCGTATCCGGTCGCGTTTCGATCACCACGGGCCCCCGCCCGTCCCGCACGCGATCCGCCCACCTGTCACACGGGTCGCTGAGGTACCCGCGGGGGTGGCTCCGGGGTGGCTCCGGGGTAGCTCGGGGGTAGCCCCCGGGGTCGGCTCCGGCGGCCGCGCGGGCACGAGGCCCCGACGGTATGTTCGTGATCAAGCATTTTCAGCCATCTGTCCGCTTCCCGATGTCACCGACCTGACGGAGTACGCGTCTTGTCCCGAAACACGCCCCCGGCCGCGGACACCGAACCGCCGCCCGGTGACGACCGGGCCTTCTTCGGGCAGCCGCGCGGCCTGCTCACGCTCTCCGGCCTCGAGGTCTGGGAGCGCTTCTCGTTCCTCGGCATGCAGGCCATCCTCGTCCTCTACTTCGCGGATTCCGTGGCCGACGAGGGCCTTGGCATGGACCCCGGAACGGCCGCCTCCGTCTCCGCCGCGTACGGCACGCTCGTCTATCTCGTCTCGGTCGCCGGCGGCTGGCTCGCCGACCGCATCCTCGGCTCGTACCGCGCGGTCCTGTGGGGCGGCATCCTCATCGCCTGCGGCCACTACTCCATGGCCGTGCCCACCGCCGCGATGACCTGGGTCGGGCTCGGCCTGATCAGCGCGGGCACCGGACTGCTCAAGCCGAACGTCGCCAGCATGGTCGGCAAGCTCTACGCCACCGAGGACGACCGCCGCGACGCCGGCTTCGCCCTGTACTACATGGCCATCAACATCGGCGCGTTCCTCGGCCCGCTCGTCACCGCCTGGCTCGGTGAGCACCAGGGCTGGCACTGGGGCTTCTCGGCCGCCGCGGTCGGTATGACGTTCGGTCTGATCCAGTACGTCGCGGGCCGCCGCCATCTGGCCGGGCGCAAGGCGACCGCGGAGTTCGCGCTTCCGCAGCAGGCGATGCGGCGCGCGGTGCTCCTCATCGTCGTCGGCGGGCTCGCCCTCGCCGTGCTCGCGGGCATCCTCGCGGCCACCGGCTGGCTCACCATGGACCGCCTCGTCGACCTGCTCACCCTGATCTCGGTGATCGCGCCCGTCGTCTACTTCGTCTGGATGTTCCGCAGCCCCCGGGTCACAGCCGAGGAACGCGGCCGGCTGCGCCCGTACATCGTGCTGTTCCTGGCGTCCGTGGCCTTCAACTTCATCCTCTTCCAGGCGTACTCGACGATGATGCTGCTCGCGTCGACCAACGCCCGCACCGAGATCCTCGGCTTCCACTTCCCGGCCGGCTGGTACGCCTCCGCGCTCGGCGCCTTCGAGGTCGCGCTCGCGCCGGTGGTCGCCACGGTCTGGGCGCGGATGGGCCACAAGCAGCCGCACGCCTCCAACAAGATCGCCCTCGGCGTGATCCTGGGCGGCCTCTCCTTCCTCCTGATGGTCCTGCCCACCTCCGGTCACGAGGGCGACACGTACAAGATGGCGGCCTGGTGGATCGTCGGCTCGTACCTGCTCCTCGGGCTGGGCGACGTCCTCCTGGAGACCTCCGGGATGTCGGCCACCACGAAGCTCGCGCCGAAGGCCTTCGCCAGCCAGACCATGGCCCTCTGGTTCCTCTCCCTCGCCCTCGCCAACGGCATCCAGGCCCAGGTCGTGAAGGTCTACGGCGAGGTCTCCAACCCCGTGTACTTCGGCGTCAACGGCGGCATCGCGGTCGCCGTCGGCCTCGCCGTGATGGCCGCCGCACCCTGGCTGCGCCGCACCATGTACCCCGTCCACTGAGCCCTCGCGGCCTCGCCCCCTGAGGTTGATCCGCCATGCGCATCCGCACCGAATTCCCGTACGAGACCACCCGCGAGGACGTCCGCATCCCGCTTCCGGACGGGACTCTGCTCTACGCGCGCGTGTGGCGGCCGGTCACCGGCGGACCCGTGCCCGCGCTGCTCGAGTACCTGCCGTACCGCCTCAGCGACTGGACGGCTCCGCGCGACTGGCAGCGGCACCCCTGGTACGCGGGGCACGGCTACGCGTCCGTGCGCGTCGACGTGCGCGGGCACGGCAACTCCGAGGGGCTGCCCGGCGACGAGTACTCGGCGACCGAACTCGCCGACGGTGTCGCCGTGGTGGAGTGGCTCGCCGAGCAGCCCTGGTGCAGCGGCAAGGTCGGCATGTTCGGCATCTCCTGGGGCGGCTTCAACTCCCTCCAGATCGCGGCCCTCGCCCCCGAGCCGCTCAAGGCGATCGTCACGGTCTGCTCGGCCGACGACCGCTATGACAACGACGTGCACTACATGGGCGGTTCCGTGCTCGCCGTCGACATGCACGCCTGGGCGGCGACCATGCTGGCCTTCGTCTCCCGGCCGCCGGACCCTCAGTTCGCCGGCGACGCGTGGCGTGCGATGTGGCTCCGGCGGCTCGAGTCCGTGGAACCGTTCATCCACACCTGGCTGCACCACCAGACCCGCGACGCGTACTGGCGGCACGGCAGCGTCTGCGAGGACTACTCCACGATCAAGGCCGCCGTGCTCGCCGTCGGCGGCTGGCACGACCCGTACCGCGACACGGTCCTGCGCCTCGTCGAGCATCTGCCCGGCCCGGCACGGGGGTTGATCGGCCCGTGGTCCCACCAGTACCCGGACCGCGGCCTTCCGCCGGGCCCGGCGATCGGCTTCCTGCAGGAGACGCTCCGCTGGTGGGACCACTGGCTGAAGGACGGCCCCGAGCCGGCCGGCGTGGGCGCGGATACGAGGGTGGGCGCTTCGTCGGGTACGGGTGCGGGTGCTGGTACCGGTGCTGGTACGGGTGCGGATGAGGGGGCGTTGGGGGGTGGTGCCGGGCCCGAGCGGCCCGAGCCCGAGCGGCCGGGGTCCGGTGAGGTCGGTTCCGGTTCCGGTTCCGGTGGGGTCATGGGCGAGCCGAAGCTGCGCGCCTGGATCAGCGAGTCGCATCCGCCCGCCACGGTGTACCCGGAGCTCGCGGGCCGCTGGGTGGGTGTGGCCTCATGGCCGTCCCCGCAGGTCACGCCCATGACGTACGCCTTCGGTGGTGCGCCGCGGCCGGTGCGCTCGCCGCAGCAGACCGGCCTCGACGCGGGCCGCTTCTTCCCCTTCGGCAACGACGCGGACCTGCCGCCCGACCAGCGCGACGAGGACGCGAAGTCGGTGTGCTTCGAGTTCGAGGTGCCCGATCGCCTGGAGATCCTGGGGCGGCCGGGCGTCACGCTCCGGCTGACCCTGGACACCCCGCGCGGCCAGGCCGTCGCGCGGCTCTGCGACGTGGCCCCGGACGGTTCGTCCACGCTTGTCACCCGCGGTGTGCTCAACCTGTCGGCGCGGCACGGCCGGGACCGGAACGAGCCCTGGCAGCCCGGCACCACCCAGGACGTGACGTTCGAACTCAACGGCATCGGGCACTCCTTCCCCGCCGGTCACCGCATCCGCCTCGCGGTGTCCTCCGCGTACTGGCCATGGATCTGGCCCCAGCCCGGCTCCGAGGCGGGCTTCACGCTCGACCCCGCGGGCAGCTCCCTGACCCTGCCGATGTGGAACCCCGACTCCGCCGAGCCGCCCTATGTGTGCGACGAGCCCGAGCAGTCCGAACCCCTCGGCGTCGTCCAGCCGGAGACCCTCGAGGAGCCCCGCCCCGAGCGCCTCGTCGTACGCGATGTCGCCCGCGGCACCTGGCGCCTCGAGGTCGACCCGCGGTACGGCGGCACTCGGATCTACCCGGACGGCCTGGAGTTCAGCGAGGACGCCCTGGAGACGTACGAGATCGACGAGCGGGACCCGCTGAGCGCCCGCACCCGCTCCGACTGGTCGATCCGGCTGCACCGGCCCGAACTCGGCTGGGACGCCCGGGTGGAGACCCACTCCACGATCACCTGCGACGCGGACGACTTCATCACCTCCGACGAGGTGATCTGCCGCGACGGCGAGGAAGTCCTCTTCCACCGGACCTGGGAGAAACGGATCCCCCTGTCTCTT
>NZ_JAAAHS010000203.1 GCF_009908195.1 Streptomyces boluensis
CTCCCCCGTGAGCCGCACCGCGTCCCCCACCCCCAACTCGGCCTCCCCCAGGGCCACTTCGCCGCGTGTTACGTGCACATACGCGTACGCCGCGTCCGGCACCGCCGTCCGTTCGCCCGCCGTGAGGCGCCGTACGTGCAGCATCGCGCCCGCCTCCGCCACCGCGTACGGCGTGGAGTCGGCGATGCCGGGGACCACCTCGTAGGCCGGGTTCCCGCCCGGCTCCAGCGGGGCCAGCCACATCTGCACGAAGACCAGCGGGTCCGGGCCCGCGTTGCGCTCCACGTGCCGGACACCGCCGCCCGCGCTGAGCCGCTGCACGTCGCCGGGGCGTACGACGGACTCGTGGCCGGTGGAGTCGCGGTGCGTGAGTTCGCCCTCGACGACCCAGGTGACGATCTCGGTGTGGCTGTGCGGGTGCTCGTCGAAGCCCGCGCCGGGCGCGAGCCGCTCCTCGTTGCAGGCGATGATCGCGCCGAAGCGCAGGTTGTCGGGGTCGTAGTGCGGGCCGAAGGAGAAGGCGTGCCACGACTCGATGCCGGCCTTCGGGTCGCCGCCGGGGTAGCGCTCGTCGGCGCGCCGTACGTCCATCACTCCCCCACGGTAGACCCGGCACTCCGCCGTACCGCCCGGATAAGGCAGTCTTGTCCCGTGCCCGAACCCGAACACGAATCCCTGCAGCCGTCCGCCCCGCGCCGTCCGCACCCGCACGCCGCGACCCTCAAGCGCCTTGAGCAGTCCTCCGGCAGCCTCGCCGCGCAGGCGATCACGCGCATGGACGAGACGCTGTCGTGGTACCGCGCGATGCCGCCGGAGAACCGTTCGTGGATCGGCCTGGTGGCACAGGCCGGTATCGCCGCGTTCACCGAGTGGTTCCGGCACCCCGACGCCCCGCAGGCCATCTCCACCGATGTGTTCGGTACGGCGCCGCGCGAGCTGACCCGCGCGATCACGCTGCGCCAGACCGTGGAGATGGTGCGGACGACGATCGAGGTGATGGAGTCCGCGATCGACGAGGTCGCGGCCCCCGGCGACGAATCGGTCCTGCGCGAGGCGCTGCTCGTCTACGCCCGGGAGATCGCCTTCGCCACGGCCCAGGTGTACGCGCAGGCCGCCGAGGCCCGCGGCGCCTGGGACGCCCGGCTCGAATCCCTGGTCGTGAACGCCGTCCTGTCCGGCGAGGCCGACGAGGGCGCCGTCTCACGGGCCGCGGCCCTCGGCTGGAACTCGCCCGAGCACGTCTGCGTGATCCTCGGCACCGCCCCGGACGGCGACAGCGAGCTGACCGTGGAGGCGATCCGCCGCGCCGCCCGGCACGCCAAACTGCAGGTGCTCACCGGAGTGCTCGGCGACCGCCTGGTGGTGATCGCGGGCGGCAGCGACAATCCGCTCGCCGTCGCCAAGGCGCTGATCGGGCCGTACGCGGCCGGGTCCGTGGTCGCCGGACCCGTCGTACCCGACCTGCTCGCCGCCACCCGGTCCGCGCAGGCCGCGGCCGCCGGGCTCAAGGCGGGCACCGCCTGGCAGGACGCGCCGCGGCCGGTGCTCGCGGACGATCTCCTGCCGGAGCGCGCCATCGCCGGAGACCCGGCCGCGCGCGAGCAGTTGGTGGAGGAGATCTACAGACCGCTGGAGGAGGCAGGCTCCGCGCTCCTGGAGACCCTGAGCGTGTATCTGGAGCAGGCGAGCAGTCTCGAAGGCGCCGCGCGGATGCTGTTCGTGCACCCCAACACCGTCCGCTACCGGCTGCGACGTGTGACTGACGTCACCGGCTGGTCTCCTTCCGATGTGCGCTCGGCGTTCACGTTGCGCATCGCGCTGATCCTGGGGCGTCTGGCCGACGGAGATCCGCAGTCCTAAGCTTTTGTCGGGGGTCCACAATTCCCCTGACTGTTCTTCGTCCCTGTCCCCACGGGCGGTGCGCACCGTCCACAAGAGAGAGTGTGAGAGTGCTCGTACTCGTCGCTCCCGGCCAAGGCGCTCAGACGCCCGGCTTCCTGACTCCCTGGCTCGACCTCCCCGGTGCCGCCGACCGGCTCGCCGCCTGGTCGGACGCCATCGGGCTCGACCTTGCCCACTACGGCACGCAGGCCGACGCCGACGCGATCCGTGACACCGCGGTCGCCCAGCCGCTGCTCGTGGCCGCCGGACTGCTGTCCGCCGCGGCTCTCGGCGAGCTCGCGCCGGGCGCGGTCGCCGGGCACAGCGTCGGCGAGTTCACCGCCGCCGCACTCGCGGGCGTCCTCGACGACACCGCGGCCCTTCAGCTCGTACGCAAGCGCGGTCTGGCCATGGCCGACGCCGCCGCCATCACCGAGACCGGTATGTCGGCGCTGCTCGGCGGCGAGCCGGACACCGTGCTCCCGCACCTGGACAAGCTCGGCCTGACCCCGGCGAACGTGAACGGCGCGGGCCAGATCGTGGCCGCCGGCACCATGGCGCAGCTCGCCGCCCTCGCCGAGGACAAGCCCGAGGGCACCCGCCGTGTGGTGCCGCTGAAGGTCGCCGGCGCGTTCCACACCGAGCACATGGCGCCTGCCGTGACGGTTCTTCAGGGCGCCGCGGCGGAGCTCGCCCCGGCCGACCCGAAGCTCACGTACGTGTCGAACAAGGACGGCCGGGCGGTGGACTCCGGCGCCGAGGTGATCGCCCGCCTCGTCGGCCAGGTGGCCAACCCGGTCCGCTGGGACCTGTGCATGGAGACCTTCAAGGAGCTCGGCGTGACCGCGCTCGTCGAGGTGTGCCCCGGCGGCACCCTGACCGGTCTCGCCAAGCGCGCGCTGCCCGGCGTGCAGACCCTGGCACTGAAGACCCCCGACGACCTCGACGCTGCTCGCGAGCTCATCGCAGAGCACGCTGCCTGAGAAGGAGCCTGGAGAGCATGTCGAAGATCAAGCCCAGCAAGGGCGCCCCGTATGCGCGCATCCTCGGCGTCGGCGGCTACCGTCCGACCCGGGTCGTGCCCAACGAGGTGATCCTCGAGACGATCGACTCGTCCGACGAGTGGATCCGCTCCCGCTCCGGTATCGCCACGCGACACTGGGCGAGCGACGAGGAGACCGTGGCGGCGATGTCCGTCGAGGCGTCCGGCAAGGCCATCGCGGACGCGGGCATCACCGCCGACAAGATCGGCGCCGTGATCGTCTCCACGGTCTCGCACTTCAAGCAGACTCCGGCCGTGGCCACCGAGATCGCCGACAAGCTCGGCACCGAGAAGGCCGCCGCCTTCGACATCTCCGCGGGCTGCGCCGGCTTCGGGTACGGACTGACCCTCGCCAAGGGCCTGGTCACCGAGGGCTCCGCCGAGCACGTCCTGGTGATCGGCGTGGAGCGGCTCAGCGACCTGACCGACCTGACGGACCGGGCGACGGCCTTCCTGTTCGGTGACGGCGCGGGCGCGGTCGTGGTCGGCCCGTCCGACGTGCCGGCGATCGGCCCGACGGTCTGGGGCTCGGAGGGCGACAAGTCCGAGACGATCAAGCAGACGGTGCCGTGGACGGACTTCCGCATCGGTGACGTCTCGCAACTGCCCCTGGACGACAAGGGCAACATCAAGTTCCCTGCGATCACGCAGGAGGGCCAGGCGGTGTTCCGCTGGGCCGTGTTCGAGATGGCTAAGGTCGCCAAGGAGGCGCTTGACGCCGCCGGCCTGAGCCCGGACGACCTGGACGTCTTCATTCCGCACCAGGCCAATATGCGGATCATCGACTCGATGGTGAAGACTCTCAAGCTGCCGGAGCACGTCACGGTCGCCCGTGACGTGGAGACCACCGGCAACACCTCGGCCGCCTCGATTCCGCTCGCGATGGAGCGGCTTCTGGCGACCGGCGAGGCGAAGAGCGGCGACACCGCGCTCGTCATCGGCTTTGGGGCGGGTCTCGTGTACGCCGCCACGGTCGTTACCCTCCCCTAGGCACCGTACGGACCTTCGCGGAGATTTCCGGTCCACGCGAAGTTTCCGGCCTATGCCGCAAACCACCTGATACATAAGAAGGAGCGCCAAGATGGCCGCCACTCAGGAAGAGATCGTCGCCGGTCTCGCCGACATCGTGAACGAGATCGCCGGGATCCCGGTCGAGGACGTCCAGCTGGACAAGTCCTTCACCGACGACCTTGACGTCGACTCGCTGTCCATGGTCGAGGTCGTCGTCGCCGCCGAGGAGCGCTTCGACGTGAAGATCCCGGACGAGGACGTCAAGAACCTCAAGTCCGTCGGCGACGCCGCCAAGTACATCCTCGACAACCAGGGCTGAGCCCTGCTGTTCGCGTAACGCCACCCGGCGGTGGCGCCGTTGTATCCCTCGCTATACGTGGAGAATGAATTCCTGTGAACTCGACCAATCGCACCGTGGTCGTCACCGGTCTCGGCGCAACCACACCGCTGGGTGGCGATGCGGCTTCTACCTGGGAGGCCCTGCTCGCGGGCCGATCCGGTATCTCGCTCCTGGAGCAGGAGTGGGCCGCTGACCTGCCGGTACGCATCGCCGGTCAGATCGCCGTCGAACCGACCGAGATCCTCCCCCGGCCGCAGGCCCGGAAGCTGGACCGCTCCGCGCAGTTCGCGCTGATCGCGGCCCGCGAGGCCTGGCAGGACGCGGGCTTCACCGGCGCCGCCGGTGAGGACAACACCGTGGAGCCCGACCGTCTCGGCACGGTCATCGCCTCGGGTATCGGCGGCGTCACCACGCTGCTCGACCAGTACGACGTGCTCAAGGAGAAGGGCGTACGCCGCGTCTCCCCGCACACCGTGCCGATGCTGATGCCCAACTCCCCGGCGGCCAACGTCGGGATCGAGCTGAAGGCCCGCGCCGGTGTGCACACCCCGGTCTCCGCGTGCGCGTCCGGCGCCGAGGCCATCGGGTACGCGATCGAGATGATCCGTACCGGCCGCGCCGATGTCGTGGTCGCCGGTGGCACCGAGGCCGCCATCCACCCGCTGCCGATGGTCGCGTTCGGCAACATGATGGCGATGTCCAAGAACAACGACGACCCGCAGGGCGCCTCCCGCCCCTACGACGTCGACCGCAACGGCTTCGTGATGGGCGAGGGCTCGGGCGTCATCGTCCTGGAGTCCGAGGAGCACGCCAAGGCGCGCGGCGCGCGGATCTACGCGGAGGCCGTCGGCCAGGGCATCTCGGCCGACAGCCACCACATCACGCAGCCCGACCCGTCCGGCAGCGGCATCGCGGCCGCGGTGCAGAACCTCCTGGACCAGACGGGCCTCAAGCCCTCCGAGATCGTGCACGCCAACGCGCACGCCACGTCGACCCCGCAGGGCGACATCGGCGAGCTGAAGGCGCTGCGCAAGGTCCTCGGCGACGACCTGGACCACGTGGCGGTGTCGGCGACCAAGTCGATGACCGGTCACCTGCTCGGTGGCGCGGGCGGCGTGGAGACCGTGGCCACGGTCCTCGCGCTGAAGAACCGCATCGCCCCGCCGACGATCAACATCGAGAACCTCGACCCCGAGGCCGACGCGGACATCGTGCGCGGCGAGCCGCGGGCGCTGCCCGAGGGGACGATCGCCGCGCTGAACGATTCGTTCGGATTCGGCGGTCACAACGTGGTGTTGGCGTTCCGTTCGGTCTGAGTCGCACCCGCGAAGCACCCGCTCGCAACGCCGAAGCCCCCGCCCGGAACTCCGGGCGGGGGCTTCGGCGTACGGGACGGGGCGAGATCAGACCACCTGGTGCAACCACCGCACCGGCGCACCCTCGCCCGCGTACCGGAAAGGTTCCAACTCGTCGTCCCAGGGCTTGCCGAGGAGGCCGGTGAGTTCGGATTCCAGGTCGCTCTCGCCGCGGCCCGAGCGGGCCAGGGCGGCGCGGAGGCGGTCCTCCGGGATCAGGATGTCGCCGTGGATGCCGGTGACGGCGTGGAAGATGCCGAGTGCGGGAGTCGCGCTGTAGCGCTCGCCCTCCGCGTTGGAGCAGGGCTCGGAGGTGACTTCGAAGCGCAGCATCTGCCAACCGCGCAGCGCGGACGCGAGTTTGGCCGCCGTGCCCGCGTCGGCCTTCCAGGAGAATTCGGATCTCCAGGTGCCGGGAGCCGCGGGCTGCCGGATCCAGTCGAGGTTCACACGTCCGCCGAGTACGCCCGCTACCGCCCATTCGACGTGCGGGCACAGCGCGCGCGGAGCGGAGTGCACGTACAGAACTCCACGTGTCGTCACCGGACCTCCAGTGTGGGTCGAGGTTCGCCTTCCCCAGCGGCCTCGCGCCCGTGCCGAGCTATGCCGACCGAACCAGCCAATGGCGGCCAATCCGGACAGATCTGACGTGATGTAATTTAGCGGAACCGGAACAGCGGCGTGTCTCCGGGTCGACTGGGGGCAAAGCTACCGTGCGGCAGCGGCCCGAGTGTGACGTACCGTCGGTCCCAGGGCGGGGAAACGGTGAGCATTCACTCGGCAGGGCGCCACAGCCGTCATGAAGGAGACGTGGAGATGCGGGGGTTCGGTTTCGTGCGTCGCCTTCGGCGCGGGGGGATCCAGACAGTGGCCGTGGCGGCGGTGTTGTCCGTGGGGCTGCTCGCCGGGTGTGACGACGGCGGGGGTGCGGCGCCCGCGCCGAAGGGTTCGGCCGCCGGGAAGGCCGCGCCGCGGAAGGCGCCGGTGTGGAACACGGCACCGAAGTCCCTGGCGGCGGTCGGCGATTCGATCACGCGTGGCTTCGACGCCTGCACGGTGCTCTCGGACTGTCCCGAGGCGTCGTGGGCGACGGGCACTGACCCGGCGGTGCGCTCGCTCGCGGTGCGGTTGCTCGGCAAGGACGCGGCGGGGAAGCGTAGTTGGAACTTCGCGAGCACCGGCGCCAGGATGGCCGATCTGCCCGAGCAGATGGAGCGGGCGGCCGCCGAGTCGCCCGAGCTTGTGACGGTGCTCGTCGGCGCCAATGACGCCTGCCGCGCCTCGGTGTCGGCGATGACCCCGGTCGAGGAGTTCCGTACCGACTTCGAGGAGTCGCTGCGTACGCTGCGGGCCGAGCGGCCGAAGGCGCAGGTGTACGTGGCGAGCGTGCCCGATCTGAAGCGGCTGTGGTCGCAGGGGCGGGGCAGCGAGATGAGCCGGCAGGTGTGGAAGCTGGGCATCTGCCCGGCGATGCTGGCCGAACCGGAGGCCGTCGACGCCAAGTCGGCCGAGCGCCGGGACACGGTGCACGAGCGGGTGGTGGCGTACAACGAAGCCCTCGCCGAGGTGTGCGCGAAGGACCGGCGGTGCCGTTACGACGACGACGCGGTGTTCGACTACCGCTTCGGTACGGGGCAGTTGAGCCCGTGGGACTTCTTCCACCCGAGCCGGGACGGGCAGTCCCGGCTCGCGGAGCTGGCGTTCCGCGCGGTCACCGCGGAGCAGCGGGACGAGCGGGGATGAGCCTCAGGAGTGAGGAACGGCGCGCGGACATCGTGCGCGCCGCCCTGGAGGTGATCGCCGAACGCGGCTACCGGGGCGCGACCCTCGGCGCCGTCGCCCAGCGGGTCGGCCTCACCCAGCAAGGCCTGCTGCACTACTACCCCACCAAGGAAGCGCTGCTCATCGCCGTACTGGCGGAGCGCGACCAGTGGGACGCGGTGCCCGCGCGCGTGTGGCGGCTCGACCTGCTGCGGTCCCTGGTCGAGTACAACGCGATGCGGCCCGGCATCGTGCAGACCTTCTCCGCGCTGCTCGGCGAGAGCGTCACCGAGGGCCACCCGGCGCGCGCCTACTTCACCGAGCGGTACGCGTCCGTGCGCCCGTCCATGGCGGCCGTGCTGCGCGCCGAGTACGGCGACCGGCTGCCCAGTGGTCTCACCCCGGAGCAGGCCGCGCCGCTTCTGGTGGCGGTGATGGACGGGCTGCAGTACCAGTGGCTGCTCGACCCGGACGCGGTGGACATGGCGGCGGCGTTCGGCAACTTCCTGCGACTGCTCGAAGGGCCTTCCGCACAGGGGTAGTTGAGCCTCCCCGGCGCCGCCCTCCGCGCGGTTGCTACTGGTTGTACGGGTTGTGCTGGGGCGGCTGCGCGCCGCACTGCTGGGGCTGGTGGGCCCCGTACTGCTGCGGCTGCTGGGGCTGCTGGGTCCCGTACTGCTGCGGCTGCTGGGTCCCGTACATGTACTGCGGGGCCGACTGGGGCTGCTGGCCGTACGGGAGCGGGTTCGGGCCCGACTGCGGTTGCTGCGGCGGGAGTTCGTTCTCGCGGCGCAGGTCGCGGACCATCAGGGTCGCGCCCGCCACCGCGCCCGGCATCAGGAACACCGCGACGAACGGGACCAGGAAGGACACCGCGAGCGGCACCCCGAAGCCCCAGGTCTGCATGCGGTGGGCGCGGAGCAGGGCGAGTTGTTCGCGGACCTCGACGCGGCGGCGGGCCAGGGCGACCGAGGTGAGTTCCTGGGTGAGGAAGAAGCCCGTGACACAGAACCCGATGACCGGGACGACCGTCTGGCCGACGACCGGGATGAAGCCGAGGAAGAACAGCAGGATCGCCCAGAGCAGCGCGCGGACCAGGATGCGCAGGCTGTCGCGGGCCGAGATCCACAGCTCGCGGAGGAGCGGGAGGCCCGACTCCGGCGCGGTGCCGTCCGCCGACTCGGACTTGTCGACCGCCTCGGACAGCGACTCGTAGAAGGGCTGTCCGATGAGGAGCGTCACCGCCGTGAACGTGATGACGGCGACGAACAGGCCCAGCCCGAAGACCAGGACCGTGAGGAAGCCGCGGAATATGCCCTGCCACGGGGACGACCAGTCGTCGGCGAACGGGGTCGCCCAGGCGGTCAGGTCGTCGGCGCCGAAGGCGAGCCCGGTGAGGGCCGCCGCGTACAGGACGAGGGTGATCACGCCCGGGATCAAGCCGAAGCCGAGCCAGCGGCCGTGGCCCATGGCCCACCGCTGACCCTTCGCCAGATAGCCGAAACCGGTTCCCAGATCACGCATGGCCATGCCGGACACCCTATCCGGCGCCTGTGAGCGCCCCTGGTGTGGGGCAACGTTGCCGTCACGACCACCAAGGGCCCCTTGTTGGCGCGGAGTTGGTCCGGTAGACCTCCTCTATTGATCTTCGCGCTCGGCTCGACCGGCCGGGCCGGTCGAAGGACCTCTGGAGGTACGTGTGGGCATACCGAGACCCGTCCTCATCACCCTGGCCACCGCGGCCGGTGCGGTGCTGCTCGCGCCGCTCGGGGCGAGCGCCGACCCCGGCGGGCCTCCGGGTCCGGTGCGCGAGAGCGGGGCGAGCGGGGCGGAGCGCGCCGCCAAGTCGCCTGCCACGGCCGCCGAACGGGCCCTGAAGGACGCGCCGTCCGAGCTCTCCACCCGCACCGGCGGCTACCCGCGCGAGCAGGTGCTGCCCGCGCAGCCGGAGAACCCGGACGACAAGTCGGTCAAGCTGGGCCTGAGCCCGTACCACTCGCTCGCGCCGCAGCTCAACGCCCTGCAGAAGCTTGGCGACCGGGTGAGCGTCGAGGTGGCCGGGAAGTCCGCGCAGGGGCATCCGCTGTATCTGGTCACCGTGACCTCGCCGGAGTCGGCGCGCGCCGCCCGGGAGCAGGAGCGGATGCGGGAGTCGATCGAGCGGGCGCCGGCGCGGGCCGCGAAGGACCCGGAGATCAAGTCCCGTTACAAGACACCGGTGTTCATCAACAACAACATCCACGGCAACGAGTGGGAGGGCACCGACGCGGCCCTCGACCTCATCGAGGAGCTCGCCACCTCGAAGAGTGACAGGACCGAGCAGCTCCTCGACCGTTCGCGGATCTATCTCAACGTCACGGCCAACCCGGACGGCCGGATCGCCGGGACCCGCGCCAACGGCAACGGCTTCGACCTGAACCGCGACTTCGTGACCGCCTCCCAGCCGGAGACGCGGGCGATGCGGCAGATCGCGATCGACAAGCAGCCGGCCATGATGATCGACCTGCACGGGTATGTGAACGGCACCCTGATCGAGCCGACCACTCCCCCGCACGGCGAGAACTACGAGTACGACCTGTTCCTGAAGAACAGCTACGCCAACGCCCTCGGCATGGAGAAGGCCGTCAACGGCCTCGGGTACACGGAAGAGAAGGACGGCGTGCAGCCTGCCGTCATTCCCTTCCGGGACCAGGAGGAGGGCTGGGACGACTGGCCGCCGGTCTTCACGCCGCAGTACATGCCGTTCCACGGCGCGGTCGCCTCGCACACCATCGAGTTCCCGATGGCCGTGAACAACGAGGAGTACGACGAGCTGCCGGTGGCCGAGCTGCGCCGCAGGTCCGCGATCAACGTGGACATCGCGGGCGCCGCGATGCGCGCGACCCTGGAGTACGCGCGCACGGAGCGCGGGGCGCTGATCGCCGACCAGATCGAGACGTTCCGGCGGGCCGACGCGGGCGAGAAGCAGGTCGAGGTCTCCGAGGAGACCGTGCCGGGTGTGCCGGGCATCGGCCCGGAGGACGTGTACACGACCGACTTCCCGCGCGCGTACGTGATCCCGGCGGGCCACGGGCAGCGCACCGGCACGGCCGCGGCCCGGCTCGTGGACCATCTGATCGCCAACGACGTGCGGGTCGAGCGGGCGGAGCACGCCTTCCGGCTCGCCGGGCGGGCGTATCCGGCGGGCTCGTACCTGGTGGATCTGCACCAGTCGAAGCGCGGCATCGCGAACGTGCTGCTCTCCGACGGCCGGGACATCAGCGACAAGGTGTCGACGATGTACGACATCTCGGGCTGGAGCCTGGGCCTGCTGTGGGGCGCCGAGGTGCGGGCGGTGCCGGAGGGCACGGCGCTCGACGTGCGGCGCACGGCCGTGCGGTCCGCGGTGAGCGGCGATCCGGGGCAGGCGCTCGACTCGCCGGAGTCCATCGCGGCGGCGAACGCGCGGCACTCGACGAAGGTCGCGGCGGCGGTCACGCCGGGTGAGCTGTTCGCGCTGCGGGAGATGAACTTCGATGTGACGCCGGTCTCGACGGACGTGCTCAACGACGGCTTCGACTGGGACGGCACCGACGCCCTGCTCGTCTCCGCCGGTCTGGACCACGGCAAGCTGAACGCGGCGGCGCGCAAGGCGCTCGACGGGTTCCTCGCCGACGGCGGCCGGGTCGTGGGGCGCGGCGCGGAGGGCGCGGCGTTCAACAAGGACGCGAAGCTGCTCGACGTGAAGGCGGTCGCGGGCAACGAGGCCGCGAACGGTGTGGTGCGGGTGCGCAACACCGGCCCGCTCACGGAGGGCGCTCCGGCGCACAGCTTCGTGTACTCGCCGCTGTGGTTCGACGGCCTCGGCTCCGGGGTGCGCGTCGAGCAGTCGTACGGATACGGGAACCCGCTGGTCTCCGGGCACTGGCGGCCCGCCGACGACGGCAAGGGCGGTCCGAAGGACGCGGGCGGCCAGGCATCCGTGGTCAGCGGCACGGCGGGCGGCGCGCAGGTCGTGCTGTTCGGTACGGAGCCCCTCTTCCGCGACCACCCGAAGGGCCTGTTCCCGCAGGTCGGGCGGGCGCTGCTCGGCTGAGCGCACGCTGCCCGGCACACGCCGAGGGCCGCACTCCGGATCCGGAGTGCGGCCCTCGGGCTGTGCGCGGGTGCCGTCAGGCGACGGTGAGGCTGACCTCGATGTTGCCGCGGGTGGCCTTCGAGTACGGGCACACCTGGTGGGCCTTCTCGAGGAGGGCCTTGGCGGTCTCGGTGTCCACGGTGGGGATGGCGCCCTTGATGGCGACGATGATGCCGAAGCCGTCGTCGTTGGCGCCTATGCCGACCTCGGCGGTCACGAGCGAGCCCGTGATGTCCACCTTCTCGTTACGGGCGACGACGCCGAGGGCGCCCTGGAAGCACGCCGCGTAACCGGCGGCGAACAGCTGCTCGGGGTTGGTGCCCGCGCCGGAGCCGCCCATCTCCTTGGGCGGGTTGACGACAGCGTCGAGCTGACCGTCGTCGGTGGCGACGCGGCCGTCACGGCCGTTCTCCGCGGTGGCGATGGCGGTGTACTTCACGTCGGACTGCTGGATGGCCATGTGTTGCTTTCCTCCATAGTTGCGCCGCCGCCGGGCTCGCGCCCACGACCCGGAAACGGTCACTGCTGAGACTTTAACGGGTCGGGTTGACGACCATCTTTCCGGTGTTGTCGCCGCGGAGTACGCCGAGGAACGCGTCGAGGCCGTTCTCGTTGCCGTCGACGAAGGTCTCGCGGTACTTCAGCTCACCGGAGGCGATCCAGGAGGCCACGTCCTGGACGAACTGCGGCTGGAGGGCCTGGTGGTCGGTGACGATCATGCCCTGCATACGGAGCCGCTTGCCGAGGACCTGGACGATGTTGCGCGGTCCGGGGATGGGCTGGGTGTCGTTGTAGCCCGAGATCATGCCGCAGATGGTGATGCGGCCGTGCAGGTTGAGGCGGCTGATGGCGGCCTCCAGGTGATCGCCGCCGACGTTGTCGAAGTAGACGTCGATGCCGTCCGGGGCGGCCTCCTTCAGCTGCTCGGCGACCGGGCCCTTCTTGTAGTTGAAGGCCGCGTCGAAGCCGTACTCCTCGGTGAGGAGCTTGACCTTGTCGTCGGTGCCGGCGGAGCCGATGACCCGCGAGGCGCCCTTGATCCGGGCGATCTGGCCGACCTGGCTGCCCACGGCACCGGCGGCGCCGGAGACGAAGACGGCGTCGCCCTCCTTGAACGAGGCGACCTCCAGGAGGCCCGCGTACGCGGTGAGGCCCGGCATGCCGAGGACGCCGAGGTAGGCGGAGAGCGGGGCGAGCGAGGCGTCGACCTTCTTGGCGTGCTTGGCCGGTACGTCCGCGTAGTCGCGCCAGCCCAGGCCGTGCAGGACGGTGTCGCCGACCGCGAAGGCCGGGTCGTTCGAGGCGATGACCTCGCCGACCGCGCCGCCGTCCATGGGCTGGTCCAGCTGGAACGGCGGGACGTACGACTTCACGTCGTTCATCCGGCCGCGCATGTACGGGTCCACGGAGTAGTGCTGGTTCCTGACGAGGATGCGGCCCTCGGCGGGCGCCGTGAGGGGCGTCTCGCGCAGCGCGAAGTCCTCGGCCCGGGGCCAGCCGTGCGGACGGGCGACGAGGTGCCAGGCGCGGCTCGTGGTCGGCAGTGACGACATGGTGGTGCGGCCTCCTGAATTGCCTGAGCCCGATCACCAGATCACCGAGCCCGATTACTTAAGGACGTAAAACAACCATGCTCCTGGATATTTGATGTTGTCAAGTAAATGGGTACGCTGGGCCTCATGACCACCTCTCGTACGCCCCGCACCGACCCGCTGACCCTGGAGGTCGTCGAGCTGTTCGGCTCCGTGGTGAACCGCTACCACGACGAGTACGAGCGGGCCGCGAGCAAGCACAACCTCACCGGCGCCCAGGCGCGGGTCCTCGGGCTGCTCTCGCTCGAACCGATGCCGATGCGGCGGATCGCGCAGAAGCTGAAGTGCGAGCCGTCGAACGTCACGGGCATCGTGGACCGCCTGGAGACGCGCGGCCTGGTCGAACGCCGCCCGGACCCGGCGGATCGCCGCGTGAAGCTGGCCGCACCGACGGAGGAGGGGTTGCGCACCGCGCGGGTTCTTCGGGAGGGGCTCGATGAGTTTGCTCGGGAGCCGTTGGGGGCGTTGTCCCGGGGGGAGCGGGTTGCTCTTCGGGATCTGCTGGTG